>DAOUFT010000051.1:0-17778 GCA_034429855.1 Dehalococcoidia bacterium | reverse complement strand
GCTGGATGGACCTGACAGGCCGGGGCCAGCATATCGATATCTCGCTACAGGAGGCGGCTGCCGCCGCCCTCGAACATGTCACGGTGCAGTATTTCCAGGATAAAGTCATCGCCCGACGATTAGGTAGTCTTCAGTGGAACGGCGCGGCAGATCTGTTCCCCTGCCGGGACGGCTATCTCCTGCTGACTTTCAATCGCGAGTGGGATACCCTGGTAGAGCTGCTGGGACATCGCGATATGGCTGCCGAACTGGGGCAACCTGTCTGGAAAGATGAGGACTATCGCAGGCAACATATAGAGGATGTTCAAGAGGTGCTGAGCTTCTGGACCTGCCAGCAGGACAGGGAGGATCTTTTCAGATTAGGACAGGATATGCGCTTCCCCTGGGCGCCCGTCGCTTCCATCGCGGATGTATTGCACGATCCTCAGTTGAGGGCCAGGCGATTCTTTCTGCCGGCCTCGCATCCACTCGCGGAGCGTGGATTCGAAGCGCCTCGGCCAGTTCTATATCAATTGTGTAGGAACCGGTCTGAAAATACGCCCTCTTCGGGAGCACCTGAAGATGCGTTCCTACAAAGTAATAAGGAACAACAGGGGAATGGGTTTTCAAACCCGTTCGCTGCGGCCGCATCAGAACATCTGCCGCTGCATGGTATACGCGTGCTGGATTTCACCTGGATGCTGGCCGGGCCTTATGCCACACGCCTGCTGGCGGACTTCGGTGCGGAGGTTATCAAGGTGCAGTCGCGTCAGACCGCGACCGGTGCTGAGGATAATCAGAGCCGATATTTCGCCACCTGGAACCGCAACAAGTTGGGTATAACGCTCAACCTGTTCAGTCCTGAAGCTCGTGATATAGTTATCGATCTGGTTAAAAAGTGCGATCTTGTTATGCAGAATTTTACACCACGTGTTATGAGTAACTGGGGTCTCGATTACCAGCGTCTGCGAGAAGTCAATCCGCGACTGGTCATGGTCAGCCTGTCGGGCTTCGGCCGAGGGGGCCCCCGGGAGAACTACGCTGCGTTGGGATCAACCGTTCAGGCTCTTTCCGGCTTGACGGGACTGACTTCCTATCGGGAAGGCAGACCCTGTGGCGTCGGATTCGCTCTGGCGGACCACATCTCCGGCCTCTACGCCGCCTTGGCAGCCGTCTCCGCCCTGCGTTGCAGGGACATTACCGGCTACGGAACATTTATCGAGATATCCGAGCTCGAGGCCGCCTGCAGCACTCTCGCTCCTGAACTCATTCATTGCTCACTCGACGGCATGGTTAAACCGCAGGGCAACAGACCTTTCCGAGAGACTTCAGCGCCCTATGGGTGTTATCCCTGCCGAGGTGAAGACCGCTGGTGCGTGATTGCGGTGCATGACCAGGAGGAGTGGCGCGCGCTGTGCCGTGCTATGGGCGACCCTGACTGGACGAAGCGGGATAAATTCTCCGACCTGCCTGCCCGCTGCCACAATGCTGAAGAATTAGATCGCCTGATCGGCGAATGGACGGCCGCCAGGAGCGACCGCGAGGTGATGCGGATACTGCAAGATGTGGGTGTGCCGGCCGCAGCTGTCAACGATGCTTCGGACCTGGCCGCCGACCCGCAGCTTGAAGCACGAGGGTTTTTCATAGATTTGCAGCATCCCTCTCTGGGCAGTATGCGTTCAGACGGCAGCCCTATCCGGATGAGTGCCACCCCCGCGCGCTTCAGGTCGGCTGCGCCGTTGCTGGGAGGCGATAACCGTCGCGTCTTTCTGGAGATGTTGGGAATGGATGAGGAACGTTTCAATAGGCTGGTTTCGCAGGGTATTATCGGCTAATCGATCCTGCTGTAGACTATAATCCCGTTCATAACGGTCATATCGACGACCGTGTTTTTCAGCTCCTCAGGATCACAGCTCATTGGATTTAAATTCAATATTACCAGGTCTGCCCGTTTTCCTTTGGCAATAGCTCCCAGCTCTTTTTCCAGGAAGCATGAGTAGGCGGCGCCGGCTGTATATAACCCGATGGCCTCAAGTGTAGACACGGCCTGGTGTGCGGCCACCGGTTGCCCGTTTTCAGCACGGCGGGTTACGGCCGCGTAGATGCCTTTGAGAGGATCGGGAGCGGATACGGGAATATCAGAGCCGGCCGCCACATTCAATCCCGCCTTTAACATGTCCTTGATCGCGTAGAGATGGCTCATCTGCCCGCTCGGCACTGTAGTCAGGTAGCGTTCGCCGCTGTAGTAAATAAATGATGGATTGGTGGCCACAACCGCCCCCAGCTTTGAGAGTCGGCGGACGGAAGCGGACGTGCAGACCGAACAGTGCTCCAGTCGGTGGCGGCTGTCTTTGCCGGGATTTCTTTGCTCGGCACATTCAAGAGCGGTGATGGCCGCGTCCACGGTCGTCTCCTCCACAGCATGTAGAGCCGCCTGTCGTCCGCTTCTGTGTATCTCAGTTATTATGCGGTTTAATTCTTCTTGCGATGGATTTAGAGAACCCCTGACCTCGTCCAGCATGATCTTGATTGCGCCTGTGAACAGCCCCACGTCGTGATCGTTATGGGGCAGTTCGGTGGGTGGATGGCCCGTATCTTCTAAGCCGAACATCAGTATGGTGCGCAGCGGGAACAGGCCGCGCCTTTTCCAGTCGAGCAGCCTTTTCCAGCGGTCGGCGCTCTTGCCCGGCGTGGCGTCCTGAACTGTGGTAATGCCCAGGCTTAGCAGCGCCTGGCCTGCGCGGACGACTGCCGCTTCTAACTCGGCCGCTCCCAGTGGGGGTATCACATTCGCCAGGTAGTGTCCCATGCCGAATAACAGGCCGTTAGGCTCGCCGGTCTGCAGATCCCGCTCGATCATACCGCCGGGGGGTTCCTCGCTCTGTCCGGTTATCCCCGCCATCCTCAATCCCTTGCTGTTGAGCACATGCGCATGTCCGCTGCGGTGCGTCAGTATGACGGGATGATCCACCGTGGCGCGGTCAAGGTCATGCAGTGTGGGGTGCCTTCCCTCAGCCAGGTAAAATTCATTGTATCCCATGCCTCTGATCCACTTGCCGTGTGGGACTGTTGCGGCTGCGGACTTTATTCTGCTCACGATATCTTCCACTGATCTGGCAGAGGCGGGGCTGAGGTCGATATTGATCAGGCTCTCGGCATAGGCTTCCACATGGCAATGGGCATCGTGAAAAGCAGGCACGACGGTTCTGCCTTTACAGTCTATAACCGGGGCTGACCCCGCCATGGATGGATCGACATCGATGGCGCTGATCTCACGGATGCGCGTATCCTGAAGATAGATAGTCCTGGCTGGCGGACAACGTGGATCCCGTGCAATAACATTGGCGTTGCGCAATACTAGATCTGCATTAAATTTGCCCATCACGTATCCTCTGGAAATAGGCGTTCAAACCCGCGTAGAACGCCAGCGCATTCTCATCGAGGTCGGGTGGCGGCATGAGCTCAGCCTCGCACGGGTGATAAATCTCCTCTTCTCCAACCGGCAGCACCGGCAGGGCTGTGTCCGATATGCCATCCCAGCTTGCTGTAAAGGGCAGGCCGATAATGCTGATGGCAGGATCCACTGTGGCGTCCACCAGTACATATCGCCCGTCTATCTCCACCCTGCAGGCCAGGTGGTTGGCCGGCCCCATCTGCTGCGCCAGTTTCCAGAGTTCCGGCGGGTAAAGCTCCTCGAACTCCGCCCATCGATAAGGGAAAACAGCAAAGAGCACGTTCAGACCCATCCTGCTGTACATATCGCACATCAGCAGGTGCTTAGGCGTGCAGGAGCCCAGGTTGGTTTCCAGTATGCGCGGGTAGTCGACTGGGCTGTTCAGCTCCGGCAGCACGCCGTAGGGAATATCGCGGATCCTGTAAAAGACCTCGATCATGGCTGCCTTTCCTTTTTTACCCGCGGTCCACTCGAACAGTGTGCGTTCTACGCTGCCGTGCCAATCCATAACCATAAAGAGTAAGGCAAGCCGGCCGGTTCGTCAAAGGTACTGTTATGCTTCAGCTTCTTTACAGTTTAAATTATAATTTACATCATTTCGACTGTCAGAGCCACTGCATGAATACGGGTACAAACGATCTAACAAGAATTGCACGGACGGGGATCGATGAAGCTGTCCGGGTACTTGTCGATGCCTTTATGGAAGATCCGCTGATGGACTACCTTTTTCCCGAACACAGAGAGCGGCCTGAGGATTTAAGCCGGTTTTTTCGCGTCAATCTGGAATATGCCGTTATGGTTGGTGAGGTATATGCTGCGCCCTGCATGACCGGGGTATCCGTGTGGGCTTTTCCCAGGGACGCCGGTCGCCCTGTGTTGAGCAGGCAGGACGACCCGCGTCTGAGTCTGGAGCACATCTATGATGAAGCAACATACCAGAAAATTAACAGCCTCAGCCGGTACTTTGACCGGCTTCACCGGGAAATGCTAAAGGGCAGCTATTTTTACCTTATGTTTCTGGGTGTAATAAAGGCGCAGCAGGGTAAAGGCATTGGAAGTCTGCTGATCAGACCGCTGCTGGATAGGGCGGACCTGAAAAAATTGCCCTGCCTTCTGGAAACTATGAATGTGATGGATTTGGCTTTTTACCGTAAACACGGTTTTGAAGTGATGCTTGAACATGTTGTCTGTGAGGGTGGTCCCCTGACCTGGACCATGCTCAGGAAGCCTCGGGAATAGCAAGTCAGGGGACGGTTTGCAGAGTTTAATTCACTCTCACAAATGGAAAATACGCGCCGCGTTTTTGTAGAAAAATTTCTCTTTGACGCTATCTTTCAGCGGCCACTCGGCCACTTCTCTAAGAATGTCCTTGATAGACATGCCGATGGATAGCCAGTCCGATCCGAAGCAGATCTTGTCCTGAATAGTGGAGTTGGCATAACGCATGAACATTTCCCAGCCGGTGCCCGGCATGGCGATATACTTGGGCCTGTGGGCTGAGGTATCGATGTAAAGGTTATCGTATTTCCAGGCCATCAGTACGATGTCCGGCACCCAGGGCCAGCCTCCGTGACCGGCTATTATATTCAATCTGGGGAAATCAATCAGCACTTGCTCCAGGTGGCGAGGGTGGCCATAGTAAATGGATATGTTGCTCATCCAGTTCACCGACGTATGAATCCACACCGGTGCTCCCAGCTTTTCGCAGAGTTCGTATAAAGGATAGTATCGCCGGTCGTTGGCGTAGCAGCCGTGCACAAATGGCCGGAAAACGACCGCCTTGAATCCCTGCGTGGTTAGCGCCCGCTCCACGCTGGCAAGGCTCGTAACCTGCTGGTGCGGGTTATATCCGGAGAATGCAATGAATTGACCGGGATATTTTTTCAGGATATCAGCCACATAATCATTGGAAAGCGGCGTACCGTTTGGCCCGGACTCGTCCATATTGTGGACGGCCGACCACGTAATGCCAGCTTCCCGCAGCGTTTTGATGAAGTTCTCCATGCTAATGGGCCCTGTCTCTGCCAGCTCTATCAACTCTTCGCGCAGCTTATCTCCCGACAGGGTATTTGCCATTTCCTCGAACTCCTGTGGTGTGAGGCCCAGCCAGCCGCTCCACTTGGCGCCGAAAAGCCTGATATATCCCTCCATGCCCGGCTGGGGTGTGAACAGATCGGCGAAGAGCATTTCGCGCGTCGGCAAAGTGTTGGATGTGTCTATAATCATGGCGTTAAACCACCGTCGGTAACTTCATTCAGGCCCAGATAACGCCTTCTTGACGGAGGGCGCTTATCTCCGCGTCCGTTTTATTTAGATACTTTTTCAAGACCTCGCTGCTGTGCTCTCCCAGTTCGGGGTCATGAGGGTTTGTCCCCTTCTCAACGCCGACCGTAATACCTCTGAACTTGATCGGGATATTGAATGTTTTTACATGTCCAAGTTTTGGATGATCTACGTCGACCACCATATCCCTGGCCTTGAGATGCGGATCATCCAGCAGCTCAGTCATATCTTTTACTATGCCCACCGGCACACCCATGGCTACAAGCAAAGCTACCAGCTCATCGGCGGTCTGGTTAGCGCGCACCCATTCGGCAAAGGCCTTATTAAGGATATCCTGATTGATGGCGCGGTTGATAAACGCTTCCATGCTGTCCCCGCCGTATTTTTCAACAAGATCATCACGGCCCATCAGTCGATAAAGCTCCTCAAACACCGGCCCGCCGAAAGCACAGCCCATTACCCACCTGTCATCCTTGGTCAGGAAAGCATCCCAGGGCGCACCGAACGGGTCCAGGTTTCCTCGCCTGGGTGGGGCCACACCCTCCATGCTTGTCTTTATCACATTTTCTTCGAGCATGGTAAAAATGCTGTCTACCATGGCGACTTCAATTTTCTGTCCTGAGCCAGTCATATCTCTGAGACGCAGGGCGGACAGGATACCTACCACCCAGTAAAGCCCGGTAATTGAATCAGCGATGCCGGGACCGGTCTTCAATGGCGGCATATCGGGGTAACCGGTCATGCTCATCAGTCCGCCCATAGCCTGCCCTATTGGATCGACGCAGTGCATGTGGGAATATGGGCCATAGCTGCCAAAACCCGACGTGGATGCATATATTATCCTGGGATTGACTTTTTTAACCGTCTCATAATCCAGGCCCAGAGCATCCATGGCACCCGGCATGAAATTCTCTGTCAGTATATCGCACTGTTTGGCCAGATCAAGGAATATCTGTTTGCCTTTTTCGGTCTTTAAATTGAGCGTAACCGATTTTTTACCCCGGTTAAGTGTGGCAAAGTAGCCGCTGTAATTGTTCTTGAAAGGCGGTATCACACGGGTCTTGTCCCCCACCGGCGCAGCTTCAATCTTTATTACCTCCGCGCCTAAATCACCCAGTATTTGCGTTGCAAAGGGCCCCGCGTATATCCAGGTCAGGTCCAGTACTTTAATTCCGCCTAATGGCTTGTCACTCATAAATCCCTCCCTGTGGCTTAGATTAATCGTATTTTCAATTATCCGGCTGTAAAAATGTCCCGATTGATTGCCATGCTATTTAAATCTGCTCAATCTTGTTCAGAAAGAAGGAACTCCCATTGACACATGACGCCGGGCTTGGGCGCATCGGGATGAGCGTGCAAGCACGTGACATTGATTTTCTCATTGATTACTGCTGCGAAAGCTTTATATAAATCGGGCGCTCCCAGTTTACACGGCAGCAAAGGAAGATTTTGTGAGCTGCGATAGGTTCCCATCGGGCACTTGTTAACCTCCATGATCAGACGTTGACTTGTAATCTGGACAAATTCCCATTCGAATCCGCTATTTACCCATTGAGCCGCACAGAACTTGAGCAATGTAGCCAGGGACTGTATATCGTTTCCCAGTTTAAAAATCTTCTTTAATCTATATCCCTGTGCCTTGGCCAGTTTTTGCCAGATTTCACCATCCAGACGGGCGGCGGTGTCGAATCCAAAATCGCGCTCTATGAAGATCATCCAGTAGTTTTGCAGGGTCCAATAGGTTTTAACCCAGGCGTCAACCAGATCAACGATATCTTCCTTGGGCAATTCCATTAATTCTTTTTTTAAACCGTCCCAGGTAACCTTTCCCTGTGATGTTTCCGATTGAGTCGTCTTCATGGGAACCTCTCTGTGCAAATCATTGTCGGGCCAGATAGACCCGGCCCCCGTATTTTGTTTGTCGCTGCCTGTCGGCTTGCGGCGCTACAGTCCGTTAATCAATTCGACCACCTGCTTGGAGGACAATACCGGGGCCATCATCAGGCCCATTCTCTGGCAGGCCAATTTGGTGGTCTCCATGTTGGCAGTGGCGGATGCATCACTTACGAGCACGGATAAATAGCCCCGGTCCCATCCGCTGCGTATGGTGGCTTCGACACACTGATCGATCTCACAACCACAGACGATTATTGTTTTTGCACCCATATAATGCAGATAAGTCTGCAGGTTTGTGCCTTCAAAGCTGCTCCAGAGGCGTTTATCGATGATCAGGTCTTTGGGCTGCATAACTGCCTTTAGCTCGTCCACAATATCGATATTCCACGTATCACCCAGCATCAGATCCGGTATGGCTGTGCGCAGGAAGTTGATCAATGCCTCAAAGTAGGAGCCGGGTATCAGATCCTGTCCACCTGCCAGGAAAGTCTGCCGCACCCATATGACAGGTATCTCTTTTTTTCTGCAGGCTGCGACAATGTTCTTAATATTCTGGACCAGACCCAGTTCCTCGGCAACCTTCCACGTCCCTGTCCAGTTCAAGTTGCCGTCCTTATGCACGATATCGTTCTGCGCATCGACAACGATAAATACTGTAGACTCCTTTGTTACAAACCTTGTCCAATCTATCAGATCGTAAAACGTTTTGCCCGCCAGCATATCATTTACCAGCTCATTGAAAGTCGTTTTGTACTCTTTTTTCGCCACTCTACTATCTCCTCATTATGCATTAATTAATATAGGTCTCGCTCGTGTCCCTGATCGCAGGCCATCCCTGCTGTAAATCTTTATATATTTACCGGTTCTATTTAATATGCACCTCCCTGAAGACTGTTTTCCCACGTTTTATATAATCGAATGTCTATTAATCCGAAGGCATCTTTTCACCGGTGCCTGGTCACGACATTTTCCTGCGGTAGAGCAGATAATAGATCACGCCGATGACAAACCAAGCGACGAAGACGATCAGTGCCTCTGTGGTGAGGATGCCTAGGGAGATGAGAAATGTGGGGACAACGCCGATAAGGGCCAGAATGGGGATAACGTTGCCCCATGGCACCTTGTAGGGGCGCTCGGCATCCGGCTCTTTCTTGCGCAGCATCATTACGCTAATAGCAGTCAGAGCGTAAGTCACTAGGACGGCCGATGCGGCTGTATCGAAGAGCACTATGAGCTGGGGCACGAAGCTTCCAACAATACCCAGGATACCGACGAAAATAATGGCCCAGTGGGGAACGCCGAAACGCTTGTTAACTGTGGCGAAAAAGGGCGGCAGTTCGTGGTCTTTGGCCATGGCCATCATCAGCCTGGATGCGCCCACCACAAATCCATTGAGGGTGGTGACCAGGCCGCATAGCCCGGCTATGATGATGATGGTGGGACCGGAGGGGCCGAGCAGCTTCTCGGCAATGGGTATGATGGGCACCGGATCCGTGCTTTTGGCTATTTGCTCCCAGGGTAGGACTCCGGCATTGGCGATGGCCACGGCCATGTAGGCTATAAGCACAAACAAGATAGACAGCGGTATCACGAAGACCATCTTACGTACGGGTGACTTAACTTCCTCAGCTGCTTGGGGCAGTATGTCGTAGCCCATGAATCCCAGAAAGTAGATCGGAACCATCAGGAACATGCCTGCCACACCGCGACCAAAGAATGGTGTCAAGTTGGCTACGTCCACCTGTGCCAGTCCCGGCAGGGCATAGGCAAAGATGCCCCCGAACAATACAAGCGTGAGAATCAGCTGTACGACCGCGGAGAAGGTGATGCCTATCAAGTTGATGACGGTGAAGAGCACCGCCGCTCCAACACCCACCCAGGCAACCGGTATGCCCGGAATAAGGCCGGCGGCCAGCTTTCCGATAATGATGCACTCCCCGGGCATCATGGCTGCATAGGCCAGCACCAGCAGCCAACCAGCAGTGAAGCCGCCGAACTTGTTCATGGCGCGTTTGACGTAGATGTAGGCACCGCCGGCTACCGGCATCATCGAGCAGAGCTCGGCAAAACATAGGCCGACGAATAGGGTGAATACCGCGGCAACAACCAGCGAGATAATACTGGCCGGTCCGCCGCGATCCAGGAACACGTTTGCCAGTACCGCCCAGGCCATGCCTACCATGGCCCCGGTGAGCAGAGTAAAAAGCGTGACTAGAGTTAGGCCGCGTTTCAGATTAGAAGGCTTCTCCTGCATAGCTCAAACCTCCTCAGTTCCGTATCTAATACAAACCAATAATATGATTCAATTAGATAATTTATAATTACATAATTATAATTCTTTGTCAAGATATATCATAAGTTATATACTATTTACAATAAGTTTGAGGAAGTAAAGGATAAGGCCGGGAAATGGATTTAACGGGAGATGAAAGGTCGGACGGGGCCACTATAGCTTCGCTTGTTCTGTCTCAGGCTTTTGTCAACTGGCATAAAGCTTTCATGCGGGTGTTGGATCCGTATAAGCTCACCTATTCTCAATGGATCATACTTCACACATTGGCAGCCACCGGTGAGTCCATGTCGCCGTCGGAGCTGAACCGTTATTTGACTATCGAGGGCACGTCCATCAGCGTGGTCATCGACGGAATCGAACGGCGCAATCTTATTCAAAGGCGCCGTTCTAGGGCAGACCGGCGGATGGTCAAGGTTCGTTTGACTGCTGAAGGCCGCGCATGCCTCGGCGAAATCGATGCACAGATAGGCAGGTTGATTAACGATATTTTCGGATCGCTGACTCCAGCCGAACGCAGGCAACTAATTGAATTGTGCCGCAAAATCCGCGATGCTTCGATTATACGCATTGGTAAAGATGTGGGTGAGGTCGAAAATATACTATTGACCTTCAGCGGTGTCCGTGAACCGGAATGAACGGCGCATCGCCCATGCCGACGGCAGAAGGCTGGCTTCAATTAACAGATAGCTGTGCTCCTGTTAATAGTCTTCGGCTGCCCGTTTGGCAGTGCATACCGTCACAGGCTATTATTAAGCGTGAAATTCGTAATAAACACCGGTTACACCATGCACAAACCGCTTGCCGGACGGAGGAAGGCAGATTAATACAAGGTTATTGACCGCGTTATCGCTAATCGCATTGTGCTCGCTCGTGCTGCTCAACCTTCAGTGCCAGTTCAAATCCGAACTGCCGCCGGATGAGGTCACACTCCAGTTGAAAGGTAGGCACCAGGCGCAGTTTGCCGGCTTCTATCTGGCCCAGGAGAAAGGTTACTATGCTAAGGAGAATATCAACGTTACCTTCCTTGAAGGGGAAAAAGACCTCGCCATTGTGCAGCGCATCGTTTACGACAAGGCGGATTTCGCAGTAATCGCGCCTGAGTCGGTTTTAGTGGCGCGCAGCCAGAATCAGCCCGTGACCGCCGTTGCTGCCATATACAGGCAGAGCCCCGTAGTCTATGTTGCCCTGTCCGATTCGGGCATACAGCGGCCACGTGACTTCCTGGGCAAGGTAGTGGCCACAGAAGATGCCAGCGGATCGCAGCAGGACCTTCAGGTGCAGTTCCACATTATGATGAAAAGGCTGGGATTGGATATCTCCAAAACGAAGATGATAGCCTGGGACGCCGCCTTCACCACATTCTACGGCGGCGAAGCTGATATCACATCCTGTTATTGCAACACCGGACTGATCGAAATGAGGCAGAGGGGATTGAAGCTCAACCTCGTCTGGCCCAGCGACTATGGGATTTACTTCTACTCTGACCTGCTGGTGACCAGTGAGAGGCTGATCAAGGAAAATCCCGGCTTGGTGACCCGCTTTCTGCGCGCTTCACTCAGGGGCTGGCAGGATGCCGTGGAGGATTACGAGCAGGCGATACCAGCTGTGCTGAAATATACCAAGGACAAGGACCCCCGCTTGCAGGCTGCTATACTGGAAGCCCAGTTGCCGCTGGTGCACACCGGCGACGATTATATCGGTTGGATGAAACCGGATGATTGGCTGTCTATGTACCGGACCCTGCTCGATTACGGCCTGCTGGCAGGTCCATTCGACGTAAACTTGGCCTATAACATGCAGTTCCTAGATGAAATCTACGGGAGTAAAGGCGAGTGAAAGTTGGATCGAGAATCACCCTCCTGTTCGTGCTGCTGGCGGTCGTGCCGGTGGTGGTGGTGGGTATCCTGTCCTACTTCACGGGCCGCCGCTCGATCGAGCAGGTTGAGATGAACCACTTGGTGTCCACCAATTTGATGAAAAGCAGCGAACTTACCAGGTGGATAGAAGGAAATGAGCAAAGAATGGAGGAGCTGGCGCAGCGCCCGTTGCTGGTGCAGTACTCCGACACCATGGTGGAATTCGGCCCCTCCAACCCCGTTTATGATCTTTCCCGCCAGGCTCTGGAGGAGGACCATCTCAAACCACGCATCAGGCAAGCGGGCGGTTTCATCGAAGTGTCGGTGATCAGCCCCGATAAAGGTATTATTCTGGCCTCTAGCGACGAAATGCAGGAAGGTAAATATTATTCCAACCAGCGTTTCTTTACGGAGGGGAAAACACACACCTATACTCAGGGGGTCTATTACTCCCTTCCCTTGCAGCAGACTACGATGATAGTTAGCACCCCGATCAACGATAGGAGAGAGCAGCTGGTGGCGGTGCTGGCAGGCCGTCTCGATCTCAGCGACCTTTCCGCTATTATGTCCGCGCAGAGTGGACTCAGCCGCAGCGAAAAAACCTATCTGGTTAACAAATCCAATTTCTTTGTCACCGAGCCCTACTCCGGCGAAGACTATGCACTTAAAAAAACCGTTCGTACCGAGGGCGTGCAGGCCGGCCTCGCGGGCAATGACGGAGTTGCCTTCTATGACGATTATCGCGGTGTGCCCGTGATCGGTGCTTACAAGTGGCTGCCCCAGTACAACATGTGCCTGATCACCGAAGTGGATCAGGCCGAAGCTTATGCACCCATCAACTCTATGGCCGGAACCATGCTTACCATCGTCACGGTGCTGGCTTTGATAGTGCTGGCGGCAGGATTCTTCCTGGCACGTACCATCACACAGCCGCTGGCCCGGCTTGTCGCCGGCGCTGCCGAAATAGGCCGCCACGGGCATCTCGATCGCAAGGTAGGTACCGATGCCCGAGACGAGATCGGTGAGCTTTCCAGGGCCTTCGACCGTATGGCCATGGAGTTAAAGATGACAACCGTATCTATAGATGAGCTGGAGCATCGCATTCATGAGCGCACGGCACAGCTGGAAGCGGCCAACCGCGAACTGGAGGCCTTCTCGTATTCCGTATCACATGACTTGCGCGCCCCACTGCGGGCCATCGATGGTTATACCCGCATCCTGCTGGAGGATTACCAGCCGCAGCTGGATGAGGAAGGAAAGAGGATCTGCTCAGTGATCTCCGAGGGTGCTCATAAGATGAGCGATCTGATCGACGACCTGTTGACATTCTCGCGCCTGGGAAGGTCCGCGCTGAATCCATCCCGCATAGATATGGAGGCCATGGCGAAGGCCGTCTTCCAGGAGCTGACCACAGCGCAGGATCGTAAACGCATTGATTTTCAGCTTGAGACGGTTGCCCCCGCCATGGGTGACCCCTCGTTGTTGAAGCAGGTGTGGGTGAACCTGATCTCCAACTCCATCAAGTTCTCCCATAAGAAAAAACGCGCCGTTATCAGGGTGCGGGGCGAGCAGTTGAATAATGAGATCGTATATTCGGTGAAGGACAACGGTGTAGGCTTCGATATGCAATATGTTGATAAGCTTTTCGGCGTATTCCAGCGTTTGCACAGCGTCAAGGATTTTGAAGGAAATGGAGTAGGCCTGGCCCTGGTACAGCGTGTGGTTCATCGTCATGGCGGCCGCGTCTGGGCCGAAGGTGAAATAGATAAGGGCGCAACGTTCTACTTTACACTTCCTGCCCAGGGAGTGATATGATGGACGATATGCATGCAGTTGATGTCTTACTGGTCGAGGACAATCAGCAGGACGCCGAGCTCACCATAAGATCGCTCAAGAAGCACAAGCTGGCCAATAATGTATCGGTGGTCGAGGACGGCGCCGAGGCACTCGATTTCGTATTCTGTCGGGGCAAATATGCGCAGCGCGACATCAATCATCCCCCTAAGGTGATTTTTCTGGACCTTAAGCTGCCTTTGGTCAGCGGTCTGGAAGTACTGCGGGAGATCAAGCAGGACGCCCGCACCAGGGCGGTGCCGGTAGTGGTGGTGACCTCTTCCCGGGAGGATCCTGACATCAAAGCTGCCTACGAGCTGGGCGCCAACAGCTACGTAGTCAAACCGGTGGACTTCGAGTCTTTCACGCAAGCCATCGGCAACCTGGGACTTTACTGGCTGCTGATCAATCAGCCGCCGAGATGAGCCTGTTACTGTGAATGAAAACGCCCTGAGATTGAATTGACATGGGTGATGAAGCAATCAGGATTTTGATAGTGGAAGATATGCCGACCGATGCCGAACTGTGTCAGAGGGAGGTCGGCAAGGTGCTGAAATCGATCCGCTTCAAGGTGGTGGATAACCGCAGGGATTACGGCGCCGCGCTTAAAGACTTCCAGCCGGATCTGATACTGAGCGACTATAGCCTGCCGGATCTGGACGGCATGACAGCGCTGAAAATGGCGCTGGAATATTCGCCCGAGATTCCCTTCATCATAGTTACCGGGTCTGTCAGCGAGGACGTGGCCGCAGAGAGTATGAAGGCCGGCGCCTGGGACTACATAATCAAAGAACATATCCGACGACTGGGGCCGGCCGTGGTGAGCGCGCTGGAAAAGAAACAGACTTTGATTACCAAACGTAAAGCGGAGGAGGAGAGGGAGGCCGCTTACAAGGCGCTGGACAGGGCCTTGATAGGGTCCATTAATGCCATGTCGAAAATCGTTGAGATGAGGGACCCTTATACATCGGGACATCAGACCAGGGTGGCCGACCTCTCGGTGGCCATAGCCAGGGAATTGAAGCTGCCTGAAGACCATGTCATGTACCTGTACATTGCAGCGCTTATCCACGACATAGGCAAAATCTACATACCGTCCGATATACTGAGCAAGCCCGGAAAGCTGCGCGATATTGAATGGGAACTGATCAAGATCCACGCGCAGGGAAGCTACGATATTTTGAAAAATGTGGACTTTCCCTGGCCGGTTGACCGCATTGCCTGGCAACATCATGAGAGATTAAACGGCTCGGGATATCCGCAGGGATTGAAAGGCGATCAGATTTTACTGGAAGCCAAAATACTGGCTGTGGCGGACGTTGTCGAGGCTATGTCGTCCCATAGACCATACCGGGCGGCGCTGGGCGTTGACCAGGCTCTGGAGGAGATCACCAAGAATAAAGGTGTCCTCTATGATCCCGATGTGGTAGATGCCTGTTTAAGGCTCTTTAAAGAGAAAGGCTTTAAATTGGAATATTAGTGCGCAGCAATATACAAAACCGGACCGGCATCAGCAGCGTATTTCACAACACCCACTGATTCAGGAGGTTACACCATGGAGATCATCGAGGCCATTAATTCCCGTTACAGCGTTCGCGCTTTCAAGCCCGCTCCCGTGCCCCGGCGGATATTGGAGGAATTGTTGACCCTTGCACAGCGGTCTCCTTCCTGGGCCAATACGCAGACCTGGGAGTTCGCTGTAGTAGGTGGTGTTGCGCTGGATGATCTCAGGAAGGCGCTGGCCGACCGGGCTTTCGCACAGGAACCGCGTAACGCCGACATACCCTATCCCGAGTGGACCGGCAAGTACAAGGAGCGGCGCAGCCGTAATGGACTGAGGCTGTACGAGCATATGGGCATAGCCAGGGAGGATGTGGAGAAGCAGCTCAACTGGTTCGTCAGCATGTACCGTTTTTTCGATGCTCCCAATGCAATCTATATCTATACCGAAAGGGATATCAGCAACTGGGCCATCCTGAATGTCGGCCTGATCGCACAGACCATCAGTCTGGCCGCCCTGCATTACGGTCTGGGCTCTATCATGCTGGCTGCGGGGGTTAGCTATCCCGATACGGTGCGGCAGAAGCTTGGCATACCCGAGTCCAAGCAGCTCTTGATTTGTATCGCTATCGGCTATCCCGACCAGGATGCCAGGGTGAACCAATTCAGGACGGAAAGGGTGCCCCTGAGCGAGATCTGCTCCTGGCACGGCCTTTAAGTTTGAAGGGGCGGACCTTCAGGTCCGCCCGTGTACCCACACCTCTTGCCTGTCAGGTAGAACCGGTATATACTGGCGGTTGATCCACAATTCAGGAGGTAGAGATGAGCGGAACGAACGACTATGATCTAAAATCTGTGAAATTGCCCAGGCTGGTGGGAGGTCAGTTATCGGTGATGGCAAATGCATTGGAGAGCGGGCTGTTGAGGTCGTTGATCCTGCCCTCCATGCTGAAGAGCGGAGGTATAACGGCTTTCCGCGCTTCAGCGCCCGAGGAGCCACCAACCTTCTTGCCCATTGCCTACGCGGATAAGAAGGCGCCGCCGGAATCGGGGCCCGATCTTAAGGCCCTGAACAAGATCGAGGGAGGCGTGGGGAGCGGACCGTTCAAAACAGCCAGGGACTATGCCAAAGCCTACCGGGAAGGCAAAGCCAATCCCCAGGACGTGGCCAAAAGGGCGCTGGATGCTATCAAACAGGCCGACGCAGGGACCCTCAAGCTGCGTCCTTTCATAGCGGTGAACGAGGGGGATGTCATGCAGCAGGCGCGGGCGTCGGCTGAGCGCTGGAAAGATAAGAAGCCGATCAGTGTGCTGGATGGTGTGCCGGTGGCAGTCAAAGACGAAGTGGATATGGTGCCCTATCCCACCACGGTAGGCACCAGATTCTTCGGCAGTACGCCGGCTAAGCGTGACTCTACGGCGGTGGCGCGGCTGCGGGCTGCCGGTGCGCTGCTGCTGGGCAAGGCCAATATGCATGAGATCGGCATCAATCCCGACGGTCTGAACGTCAACTACGGCTCGACGCGCAATCCCTACAATCCCAAGCACGATACGGGCGGCAGCTCCAGTGGCTCCGCCACGGCTGTTGCGGCCGGGATATGTCCGCTTGCGCTGGGCGCCGACGGTGGCGGTTCCATCCGCGTGCCTGCTTCGCACTGCGGCGTGGTTGGCCTCAAGCCGACGTTCGGGCGCGTGAGCGAATTTGGCGCGGCCCCCCTCTGCTGGAGCGTTGCGCACCTCGGCCCCATCGCGGCCACGGTGGAGGACGCGACCATAGGGTATTTATGCATGGCGGGTCCGGACGCCGCAGAGCCCAATTCCCTGCACCAGCCTGCTATCTCGATTGAGCAGTGGAATAAGACGGATCTCAAGGGCATTAGGCTGGGCGTTTACAGGCCCTGGTTTGAGCACGCTTCACCCGAGGTGGTGCGCGCCTGCGACAACCTGCTGGAGAAGCTTTCCAGCTCGGGCGCGCAGGTCAAACAAATTGTTGTGCCGGGCCTCGATACCATGCGGGTCGCACATGCTATCACCATTCTGAGCGAGATGGCAGGCTCCATGAATAACTACCCAGAACACAGCAGGGACTTTGGCGCGGAGGTCCGGCTGAGCCTTACCCTGGGGCGCAACTGCACTGCGGACGACTATATCAAAGCGCAGCGTATCCGCACGCGCGTTTTAACTGCCTTCAGGCAGATTTTCGGTGAGGTTGATGCCATTATAACGCCGTCTTCGGCTATCACAGCGCCGGAGGTAACTCCTGAGGCTGCCGAAGGCGGGTGGTCCGATCTTTCCAGCACTACTGAGGTCATGCGATACGCCTTCCCCGGCAACCTGGCGGGATTGCCTGCTATCAGCTTCCCGGCCGGTTACGACAGTATTGGCCTGCCTATAGGTATGCAGGCCATGGGCCGCTGGTGGGAGGAAGACCTGCTGCTGCGTATAGCCTTCGTCGCTGAGAAGCTGGTGGAGCGCAGGAAGCCCGTGGTATTTTTCGATTTACTGTAGGGGCGGGTTTTCAAACCCGCCCGAAAAGGCTGGCGCACCTGAAGGTACGCCCCTTGTATTGTTAATTTCGATTATTATATTCCATGACATGGGAGGTGCGGTAGACCGTAACGCCCCTTGGTTATTTAAACCGTTTCGTAGCATGGGTCGCCGCATCCGCTCTCCGATCAACCCGA
>DAOUFT010000050.1:0-3261 GCA_034429855.1 Dehalococcoidia bacterium | reverse complement strand
TTGGATGAATGGACATATAATCGCGGAGTGAAGCTGAACTATATACGGCCAGGTAAACCGATTGAAAACGCTTACGCCGAGAGCTTCATCGGCCGGTTGAGAGACGAATGCCTGAACGAAAACTGGTTCACCCCCTTGAATGATGCCAGGAAAACTATTGAAAGCTGGCGTGAAGATTATAATGAGGATAGGCCACATACTTCACTCGGGGGTTTGACGCCGAGGGAGTTTATGGGAAATAATGAGAAAATTCTAACGGCGGTTGGCCTATAAAACGGGGTAGGGTCATGACCGCAAAACTAGCATAAAGGTTGGTACTAAGACGGGGTGAGGACCAATCGACCTAGAAGTGTTGCTACTTTGATTAGTATATAATAGGATTTTTAGACTTATAAGTCTATATAAATAATGTGTCGGCCATTTCATCGTGTTTTTGAGTGTCTATTGAATAATAGACATAATTATGCAGTGATTAGACTAGTTTAAGGTTCAATTAAGCAGTATATACTTCAACATAATCTACAATGTAATAAATATATTTAAGGCGGGTGTCATGAGGAAACCAGTATTTAATATCATCCTGATTATTCTATTTGCATTGCTTCTGTGTGTGCCCTTTCTGTCATGTGCCCCTGAGGCTAAGAATTACGAGCTTACGCGCATAACGATCTCCCAGCCGCTGGACCATGCCAGTTCCGATGGGGCACGGTTTGATGAGGAGGTATTTATACTGGTCCCGCTCAACGCCCCCAATAGCTCGCCGGTCTTTTTCATACTGGGAAACGAACACGATATAACCAGCCAGGAGATGGTGAAGACGTGGAATGCCTACGGCGCGCCGTCCGATGTCATCTTCATACAGGCCGAACATCGGGGTTACGGCCAGAGCGTCAGCGCCGACGATAACCAGACCGTACCCGCATATGTAAGCGTAAGCCAAGCCCTGGCCGACTACCACCAGGTCATCAAAGAGCTGAAAAATACCTACACGGGTCCATGGATGGCCGCGGGTTACAGCTACGGGGGCGGACTCTCCGTGGACTTGGCATCCAGGTATCCCGACGACGTTAAAGTCACCCTTTCCTCCAGCGGTGTGATCGACTGGCCCTTCACCATGGATGCCTACGACAAGCAGGTACGCATTACCATGGGGCCCGAGACCTACGCCCGCCTGACCCAGCACATCAAAAACCTTCAGCCCGTCGAGATGTTCGACTCCAACTGGATGGAAAGAGAGCTGCTGATCGCCGGCATACACGGCCTGACTCAGTACGAGGCATACAGGTCATATCTGCCGGTCTTCCAGGCCGCCTCCAACCTACCTACGCCCACCTTTATGGGCATACTGCATATGATCGACGACACCATCGCCAAGAAAACCGGGATGCAGTATGCGGAGTCAAATGGCAAGAGGACACTGACGCGCGAGGAGGCAACATCGGGCAAATGGACCTGGAGGGTGTGGCGCTACCAGCAGTGCTCCGAGACCGGCATATTCGAAGTATCGGCCGGCCCGGACGGCGTGTTCAATCGCAGCAGGGATGAATTCTTCGCGGAGAGCAGGGCGCTGTTCGGAACGGACCCCGTGTCCGCGGTCAATCCACCATGGTCGCCACGCTCGAAGCTGGCCGGACTCAAGGTCCCGCTGGTCTACGTCTGCGGAGGCATGGACCCCTGGCAGGGGCTGGGACTGGAAAAAGACTATAAGCTCTCGCAAGGATACTACTTCTATTACCCGGAGGGACGGCACTGCCCGGACCTGTCCAATACCGAGATGGGAAAACAAGTGCTGTCCAAGATGCTCGAGTATGCCAGATAAAGACCGGCGCATCTTCGGGTTGAATCCCAATATCTTCTGGCTGGGCGCCGTCAGCTTCCTAACGGACGTCAGCAGCGAGCTCATCTTCACCCTGCTGCCTCTTTTCTTGGCCAATATTCTGCAGACCGGAACGGTCATCATCGGGTTCGTGGAGGGCGTGGCGGAGAGCACCGCGTCCCTTTTGAAGATCATCAGCGGATGGCTGAGCGATAAAATCGGCAACCGCAAAAAACTATCTTTTATCGGCTACGCCCTCTCCACGCTGGCCAAGCCCTTCATGCTGATGGCCAATACGTGGGGACCGGTAATGGGCATCAGGTTCGCCGACCGCTTCGGAAAGGGCATTCGCAGTGCGCCCAGGGATGCACTGGTAGGCGATTCCTGCGACGAGTCAGAGAGAGGCAAGGCTTTCGGAATCCATCGCGCCATGGACACCTCCGGCGCCGCGCTGGGACTGATCATCGCCGCGCTGGTCATATTCCTGGTGCAGGGCGAGGTGCTGTCCCTGCAGGCGGACACCTATCGCTGGCTGGTCATACTGGGTGTGATACCGGCCTTTATCGCACTATTCTTCTTCATCTTCATACACGAGCCGCCAAAAACGACCTGTCCGGTACTCGAAGGGGGATCGGCGCCGGACGAACCAACGGTAAAATCGGCCTTCACCGGCAGGTTCAAATTGTTTCTGGCTATACTTTTCATCTTCACGCTGGGCAATTCCAGCGACGCCTTCCTGATACTGCGGGCGCAGAACCTGGGAAACAACGTTTTCTATATCGTTCTCATGCTCATCCTGTTCAACGCCGTCTACGCGCTGGTCTCAATGCCGGCGGGCATTCTCTCCGATAAACTGGGCAGGAAGAAGATCATCGCGCTGGGCTGGACGATCTACGCGCTGGTCTACCTGGGCTTCGCCTTCTTCAACGCGGAATGGATGGCGTGGGTGTTATGGGTGGTGTACGGCGTTTACTACGGACTGGCCGAGGGCGTGGCACGGGCCCTGGTGGTGGACCTGGTGCCCGAGGACAAACGGGGCACGGCCTTCGGCGCTTACCACGGCGTGGTCGGAATAACACTGCTGCCGGCCAGTTTGATAGCAGGATGGCTGTGGCAGGCCTTCAGTCCGGCGGCGCCCTTTTATTTCGGCGCGGTCACAGCGGGTATAGCGGTGATCGGATTAATGGTTTTTATCAGGGAAAAACCGTAGCAACTGTCTTTATCCGATGTTATTTATCAGTGGCATCGGAGCGGCCCAGGTAGTTCTTGTTTTGATTATAGCGTTTATTATTGTGAGCAGTTTTCTCATACAGGTAGTTATTGCTACTTTTTTAGCCTTACCTATGGCACACAATCTCAGATAAAATGCCCTGATCACTGGATTATACCGTGTCGCAACCAGAGTGCTCATATATAAAGCCGCACGCACTTTGGAGCGGCCGCCC
>DAOUFT010000049.1:0-1774 GCA_034429855.1 Dehalococcoidia bacterium | reverse complement strand
GAGTTGATATTGATGTTATCCCCAAAGCGGCGCCGGCTGTAAAAGCCGGTGCCGCAGCAGGCAACAGGCTGCCCTTGGTCGTACTATTGGTCTGTGCGGTACTGGCACTGGGTACTTGGTTGTTGAGCGGGATGTCCGTGAAACGCACGGCCGATATGCAATTAGTGCTCAGTGCTAAAAGCGGCCAGTTGAACGCTCTGCTAAAAAAGTATCGCGATGTGACTGAAGAGGCGACCAAGACGCGTGATACGTATCAACAGATGCTGAACAGGCTAAATGCTCCTATTAAATATCTGTCTGAAAAGAGGGCGATGATCAATCGTGATGTTGGCCAGGTATTCGCTGCTCTGCCGGCTACGATATATCTAACCAGTGTCAGCGATGATGGAAACCAGGTACGGATTCAGGGATCTGCCCCCAGCGAAGAGATCATGCTCAATTATGTTCGCAATCTCAGGAACTCCGGGTTATTCAAGCTGGTAATGATCAGTTCGATCGGCACTTCAGCCTATACCGAAGTATTGTTTACATTGCAGTTAACTGTGAGTCAGTAGACAGGACAATTTATGCGCAATGCAGATAGATGATTTATTAAAGCTGGCAGTCGAAAGCAGAGCTTCGGACCTGCATGTAATAGTGGGTGTGCCCCCCATTTTTCGTATAGATGGGGAGCTTAAACCGGCAGAAGGCCTGCCGGTTATGGGCAGTGAAGATATCAGAGATCTGTTCAGTCAGATTGCGACAGCTCGGCAGCAGGATATTTTTTCCAGTGAGCTTGAAGTTGATTTCGCTTATTCATTGCGCACAGGTGGTCGGGGCAGATGCAACGCATGCTGGCAGCAGGGATCCATCAGCCTGGCTATTCGCATACTACCTCAACGTATTCCAACAGTGGACGACCTTGGCTTGCCTGACATTTGCAAGGAAGTGATCAACCGACCCCGCGGTCTTATACTGGTAACCGGCCCCACCGGATCGGGTAAAAGCACCAGCATTGCTGCAATGCTGAATCATCTCAACCATACAGTGAAACGTTATATAGTAACGATAGAAGATCCGGTTGAATACGTTCATCCCAATGTTAAATGCGCATTCTCCCAGAGGGAATTGGAGCAGGATACTCGCTCCTTCGTCAATGCACTCAAGTATGTTCTCAGGCAGGATCCCGATGTTATACTTGTGGGCGAGATGCGTGACCTGGAAACAGCGTCAGCCGTACTTACGGTAGCAGAGACCGGTCACCTCGTTCTATCAACCGGACATGCACCGAGCGCAGCACAATCTGTCGAAAGGATAGTAGATCTTTTTCCTCCGCACGAAAGACCTATGGCACAGGCCCGATTAGCCTCGACGCTTATTGCGGTTTTCAGCCAGGTTCTGGTGCCGCGTATCAGCGGGGGCAGGGTAGCGGCGGTAGAAATTATGCTTGCTAACGCTGCGGTCAAGAATCTGATACGGGAGGGCAAACCGTTCCTGATTCCAAACACCATACGGACCAGCTCTAATATTGGCATGAGGACATTGGATGATGCTCTGGTGGATTTATACAGGAAGGGTATTATCACCAGGGACCATGTATTTACCTTTTGTCAGGACACTGAAGATGTCAACAAGTTGATGAGATCGGCAAATATATAACCGCCGGTCAGAAAAGAAGAAGGGGGTGAATTTAAATTCACCCCCTTCTTTGGAATCAGAGTAAAGAACTACGGGCAGGCCGTTTGAGTAATAGCGCCTGTGCTCTGATCAACAGTGTAGGTGCATTTCGGCGCGC
>DAOUFT010000048.1:0-16366 GCA_034429855.1 Dehalococcoidia bacterium | reverse complement strand
GTTGGCAATGTTAAGTCAAAAATCACAAACCGGCTATGACCTTTATAAGTCCATCTTTGAACCGGTGAGGCCTGAGCGGAGCATAATCTATCGCCAGTTGAATGAGATGAAAAAGCATGGCTTAGTATCTTTTGTGCGGATAGAACAAACTAAGTATCCGGCGCGTAAAGTGTTTTCAATAACAGAGGCGGGTCGTCATGAGTTAAATAATTGGTATAAGGAACCTGACCGTCTGTTTTTACACGATCCGCTATGGGCACAGATATGGTACGGCAATTGCGTAGATAAAGAGACTCTAATTTCTCTGATTAATAAATACGTTGATTATATTGACTATATGCGTACGTATTATATCGAGCATGCAGTTCCCTTTATAACTAAAATGCTGTCAATAGACGCGAACCGAAGAGATTACTTTTACTGGCGGTTAGTGCTAGAACTTGGAGACGAACTCACCACATCATATCGGAAATGGGCGGAGGAAATTGTTCAGAAAATTGATGAATTTGATGAAAGTGATACCCGTGCGCAACCACTAGTCAAAGATTGGGTGCCTAAAAAGGCTCCTCAAAATAAATCACGAAAAAAGAAGTGAATTCCTAATCGATGGTAGTAGCTATGTAGCAATAATATTTATAGCACTCCGGGCGGTGCCAATTATCGTACGTTGGTGATTTTGACCAAATTCGTTCTGTAACTAGAAAGGAGGAAAATATGGATTTCGAATTTACTGAGGCGCAAAAAATGCTGCGTGCCACAATCAGAGAGTTTGTGGAAAAGGAGCTGACCAAGGACTTCATCCGGAAATGGGATTCAGACTCGAATATGACCTGGCTGCCACAAGAGATACTCCAAAAAGCCGTGGCCCTGGGTTTCACCGCCATGCATGTGCCCGTTGAGTACGGTGGCATGGGTGGTGACCTGATAGATGATGTGATACTGGCTGAGGAAGTCAGCCGCCGTTCAGCCGCAGCGTCCTTTGGCCTGCACAACGGTATGTTTGTTAGGTTGATACATACGTACGGTACAGATAAACAGAAAAATGAATATCTGCCTCAGCTCGCACAGGGGCAAACCGGTTTCTGTATCGGTTTGACCGAACCCGGCGGTGGTACGGATCTGCTTGGCGCCCTTAAGACAACTGCAGTACTCAATGGGGACCATTTCATTGTCAATGGGCAGAAAACCTACATTACAGGAGCCCATCTTGCGCCTTACACCTGCGCGCTGGTTATAACCGATAAAGATGCACCGAAAAAGAGCAAGTCTACGTCACTCCTTTTCATAGACCTGAAGAGTCCCGGCGTGGAAATACGTCCTCTGCATAAGATCAGCATGCGTGGAGCGGGGGCCAATGAAATTTATTTTACCGATGTCAGGGTTCCGAAAGCTAATTTACTCGGAGAACTCAATAAAGGGTTCTTCCAGCTTGTAGTCTTGCTCAATCCGGAGCGCATCCTGTGTGCCGCAGATACGGTGGGTATTGCCCAGGGCGCCTATGAGGAAGCATTAGAATATGCCAAGACAAGGACTGCGTTTGGCAAGCCCATAGGGCAATTCCAGGTACTGCAGCACTGGCTAGCGGACATGTGGATAGAAATTGAGCTGAGCCGGCTGATAACGTATAAAGCTGCCTGGCTGTTCTCCAGAAACGAGCCATGCTGGATGGAAGCAGCAGCCGCAAAAACGTTCGCCTCGGAAACCGCCGTTAGAGTTACTTCAAACGCCATGGAAATGTTTGCCGGCTCGGGTCTTATGGTAGAGACAGATATTCAGCGCTATTTTCGAGATGTTCGCCAGTTTACGTTCGCTCCTATCAGCAATGAGATGGCACGTAACTTTATCGGCGAATTGATGGGATTGCCAAGATCGTTCTAAGGTCGGTTCTCGTTAACAAATAAAACTGAAAGTGAGGTGTCAAAATGGCCGAGAAAAAGTACAAGTATATTCTCTATAACAAAAAGGACCAAATTGCAAAAATAGTGTTCAACAATCCGGAGCGGCGCAACGCCATGGCAGCGCAGATGCTGTCGGAATTATATGACTGTCTGCTTGATGCTCAAGCAGATAAAGACATACGGGTGCTTATCCTTACAGGTGCGGGGGACAAAGCGTTTTCTTCAGGGCAAGATTTTTCCCTTCCGTTTGATGGGGCTGGCACCGTTGTTGGTCAGTACAACTATCTGCGCAATGTCTGCTATGAGTCACATCGCCTGATGGAACGCATGGAAAAACCGATAATTGCGGCCGTTAACGGTTACTGTTTTGCGGGCGGACTGGAATACGCCCTGTCCTGTGATTTTATCGTCGCCTCTGACAATGCCACGTTTGGTATGACAGAGGTTGGACTGGGGATTCTGCCTGGATCAGGCGGTATTGTGCGCTTC
This sequence comes from Dehalococcoidia bacterium, assembly GCA_034429855.1. GTDB lineage: Bacteria > Chloroflexota > Dehalococcoidia > GIF9 > UBA5629 > CAIMUM01. The sequence goes on along the minus strand of DAOUFT010000048.1, from coordinate 13,979 downwards.
TGCAGGTCCATGCCGATAAGACGGGCTAAGGAATTGCTGCTGACAGCAGGACGTTTCAGCGCACAGGAAGCAATGCAGTTTGGACTAGTCAACAAAGTGGTACCTTTCAAAGATCTGGAAGAAACAGTCATGGCTATTGCTAAAAAGATAGCTAGTGAATCACCATTTGCCGTGAGACTGGCAAAGATGGTTTTTAACAGCAACCTGGAAATATCGGATATCGACGCAGCCCTCGCCCTTGAAAGGTCTGCAGGTTGCATGATTATGGGCACTGAGGACGCGCTGGAAGGTCCTGTGGCATTCATGGAGAAGAGGGCACCCGTCTGGAAGGGGAAATAATGGCGAGAAACATTCATATCGGAAGCTTCATAATAGGGGGAAAACATGAGTAAAGGCAAGATCGCAATCGTTGGTATTGGTGAAGTACCCACAGGGTGGTATCCGGAACGTCATGAATGGGACATTGTTTATGATTCTTGCATGATGGCCGTAAAGGATGCCGGTATCAACAAAAATGAAATAGAGGGGGTCATCTGCTCACCCGCGGTAGGTCAACCAAAATTTGACGCTGAGTTGGTGTTTGGCAAGCTGCCGGAGGAACTGGGGCTAAAAGGATGCAAAGACATAGTAGCCGTGAACGGTGGAGGATCAACGTCCGCCAACCTGCTTAGGATGGCAGAGCACTGGATAACCAACGGCATCGCCAGGATAGTTTTGATCATGCACGCCTCAAAATATACGAGCATTGATCCTAACGTAACCATCCATACTTTTGCAACAGCCGGGATGTCTATGGAGTGGGAATATCCCTTTGGTACCACGTACAACGGCATGGTGGCGCTGCAAACAGCCTTATTTATGCACAAGAACGGCGTCACTCCTGAGGAGATGGCGTCTATTCCTGTGGCCTTTAGGAAATGGGCCGAACTTGATCCGAATGCCATGCACCGCAAACCTCTCACTATTGAAAAGGTGCTGTCTACCAAGATGGTCAGCACGCCTTTGCACTCGATGGAGTGCAATATGCTGGCGGACGGCGGCGGAGCATTGATTGTCACATCACCCGAGATCGCGAAAAAGATCTGCAAAACGCCAGTATATAAGCTCGGAGAGGGCGCCCGCTATTGCCAAGCGACAGTTACACAACGTACTGAGGAAGCTACAACAAGACTTTATAGGGAAGCGGCCCAGGATGCATTTAAGAACGCAGGCCTTTCTATTAAAGACATGGATATACTGGAACTGTATTGCGCTTATCCGATTTCTATGCCGTACCTGCTCGTTGCAGTGGGTGTATGTAAGAGCGGAAAGGAGGCGATGAGATTCATAGCAGAGGGCAATACATGGCCTGGTGGCAAGCTTCCCTGTAGCACAATTGGCGACGCGCTCTCAAGGGGGCATACGGGTTCAGGCGTAGGCTTCGCCTATCTGGTGGAAACCGCTCGGCAACTCATGGGAAAGGCGGGCGAACGCCAGGTCAAAGACTGTAAATACGTACTGATGAACTGCGCAGGCGGATCCGGCATGAATGAGATTATTGAGATATTCGGGAGGGATTTAAAATGAGCACGTACACTAAACCGCTGCCTGAAATGACTCCGTGGAGCAAGAAATTCTGGGAAAGTACCAAGCAGCATAAACTCTCGATGCAGAAGTGTAATGCTTGCGGCAAATTGATCTTTTACCCAAGGAAGGCTTGCCCCGAATGCTGGTCGACAGATCTCGGCTGGCAGGAAGTAAGTGGGAAGGCCAAGTTGAATACCTTCACGATCACTATGGGGGGAGTTGAACCTGTATTTGCGCCTGACCTACCTTACGTCTTGGCCATGGTTGACATCAAAGAGGGTGTGACCATGATGACTAACATCGTAGATTGCAAGCCGGAGGACTTGAAAATAGGCATGGACCTTGAAGTTACGTTCAGGGACTGCACCGACGATATTAGCCTGCCTGTTTTCAGACCTGCAAAGGGCAGCTAATGCAATGCATTCAGCAAACTTTGTTAAATAATCAATAAGGGGGGAAGTAAATGCAAACGCTGGCAGACATACCAAGGAAATGGGCTTCGCTTACACCTGACAAGGAATGCATGGTTTGTTACAGCTACAACGTGGAGAGGTTTACCTGGAAACAATTTAATGAGAGGGTAAACCGATTGGCAAATGGCCTTTTAAAGCTTGGCTTTAAAAAAGGCGACCATCTTGCCATCCTGATGGAAAACTGCCATCGATATGTGGATTTTTACTATGCCACCTTCAAAACCGGCATAGTCCCGGTACCGCTCAATTTCCGGCTCAATCCCAAGGAAATACAGTACACCATTGAGAATTCCAATTCCAAGGGCTTGGTTATCGGACCCGAAAAAGAATTACATGAGATTCTGGAAAAAATCAGGCCTGATTTAAACCAAGTGAAAAAGTACATCAGCCCTGTGGAGCGGTTCCCCGGGATGGAACTGTACGAGGACTTGCTGTCCAAGAATTCACCTGAAGAGCCGCCGATAAAAATAACAGAAGACGACGTTGCTTTACTGATGTACACCGGCGGCACCACGGGATTGCCGAAAGGTGCTGTTCTGACACACAGGAATCAGATCAACTGGATTGTTGACGGCGCACTTACCACAATGTTGCAAGGTAATACGATCACAAAAAATGACAGCACCCTGTTCGTGCTCCCTGCTTTCCATATCTCTTACTGGCCAATAATAGTGTACCACTTCCTTGGTTTGAAAGCAGTTATGGTCAGGCGGCCCGACCTGGTGAAGATCATGCAAATCATCCAGAATGAAAAAATTACCCATATGAATGCCGTGCCCACAGTATACTTCTGGCTGGTGAATCACCCTGACCTCAACAAATATGACCTGAGCAGCATCACGAATTTCGGTTGGGCGGGCGCTCAGTTCCCGTATGAAGTATTAAAACAGTGTGTTGAGGTATTTGGCCCGGTATTTACATCAGCATTGGGCGCCACGGAGGGTGGCCCCTGGGCCATGCTCAGCAAACAAGACCATATTATTGAAGGTTCTGAGATGGAAAAAAACAGGATCAAGTCTGTCGGCAGGCCAACTCTGTTATGCGATATCAAGATTGTGGATCAAAAGGGTAATGAAGTGAAGCAAGGCGAAGTGGGTGAGCTGCTCGTCAGAACCAAATCAACAATGAGGGAATACTGGAAGGATCCCGAGAAAACTAAAAAGGCCAAGGAAGGTGACTGGTACCACACTGGCGACCTGGGATATCTCAGCGAGGATGGATATATCTATCTGAAAGAAAGAGAGGCCGATATGATCAAGAGCGGTGGCGAGAGGGTATATCCAAGCGAGGTCGAGAACCTGATCTATAAGCATCCGGCTGTTTCAGAGGTGACTGTCATTGGAGCGCCTGACCCGGAATGGGGCGAGAAAGTCGTTGCGGTCGTTTATTTGAAGGCGGAATTACGTGACAAATACAAGGGTAAAGAAGAGGAACTGCGGAACGAGATAAAAGAAATATGCCGTCAGGAGGTGGCAGGATATAAATGTCCCAAGGTGATTGATTTTAGTGACCAGCCACTGCCGAAAACGGCAGTGGGGAAACTGACCAGGAAAGAGCTTAAAGAAAAGTACAGAGCTGCAGCCAAATAAAATATAAAGTAGCACGAATGATTCAGGAGGTTGACATGGCAGCGGAAAGACTTTTTGATCCAATCCACATTAAGCACGTAGAAATTTCCAACAGAATTGCATTGGCCCCTATGAACATGGTCTATTCGACACAGGATGGGTATGCCACGCAACAGGACATAGCCCATCTTGCGCGTCGGGCCAAAGGTGGTTTCGGTCTTATCTTGACCGGCGCTGTAATCGCCACCAAGCTAGCGGCGCCTTATGTTTATCACCGTAACCTATTATTATTAGATGAGTCCTATGTGCCCGGCCTGAATATGATGACACAGGCTGTTCACAATTTTGGGGCCAAGATATTTTGCCAGTTAAGCATCGGGTTTGGCAGGCAAGGGAATTCACTTAATCTATCGCCCCAACCAGCCCCTTCCAGGATACCTTTGGAAATAATTCTAGATCGATTCCCCAAGAAAATAGTTGACTACATGGCAACGATCCCCGGCGTACTCCCAGATGTATTTCACTATGGTCAAGTGGTTCCCAGGGAAATGACAATAGAAGAGATCAAGAACGACGTGTATGAATATGCCATGAACTGCAGAAGGTGCGTTTATGCCGGTTTTGATGGCATTGAGATACATGCCCCGCATGGCTATCTTGAACATCAGTTCCTGTCGCCACGCTCCAATAAGAGGAACGATATGTATGGCGGGTCCCTGGAAAATAGGATGAGGTTCCTGGTGGAAGTGGCTCAAGCTGCCATCATGGCCGTAGGCGATGCAATTCCGGTTGGAATAAGAATGAGCGCACAGGAGCATATGCCTGATGGAATTACAATCGATGAAGTAAAAACGGTTGTCAAGAGACTCGAAGAACTGGGGATTGCCTATCTCCATCTGTCAGATGGTTCATATGAGGCAATGGACAATTTCTTCCCGGATTCTGTGCAGCATGTTGAGAAACATCTTCTAAAAGAGGCAAAGGAGATCAAATCGGTACTCAAGATACCTGTCATCACGCCTGGCGTTAATGATGCTGCCATCGCCGAAAAAGCCATTAAGGACGGGGCGACAGACATGATTTCGCTGGCAAGACAATCACTGGCAGATCCAGACTGGCCGAACAAGGTAAAGGCAGGCAAGGAAGTTACGGTGTGTAAGCGGGATGATATGTGCCTGATAGCACCAGCAATGGGCGTTGAATTGCGGTGTTCAGTCAACCCTGAAGTTGGCTTCGAACAATATAATCCGGAATTATTCCCCAAGAAAAGAGTTGGTCCCGTCATTCCTAATAATCTGAATAAAATACCGCCCCCGCCCCCTCATTTTCACAGATAAACGACGTGGATGGCACAGTGGTAATTTCCAAGCCGGTGTGCCATCCGGATCAATCTGGCCAGGCGGTAACTAAGCGTTCAGTAAATGAAATACATCACAACAGGTAAACCATGATAGGTAGCTACTGCGGGGGAAGTTCAAGAAAACCCTGGGGAAGGAAGCTTTTTCTATTTCTGACTATCAAGCCCGAATTATTCAGCAGCAACTTTTACGGAACAATTGACAAGTATGTCAAGAAATAATGAGGAGGAATTCATGGAAGGAAAACAGGTTGAAAAAGACAAGTATTTCAAGATTGATCCTGAGGCCCACCTGATTGGTGATATGGGACCCTACAGTTATTACCCTGGTGTGAAAATGTGGTGGGCTGCAATCGACAGTTGTATACGACCTCTTGCATCCGGGATCCCGCCGTGGCTCCTGAAAATGCTGGATCCCAAGGAGTTTGAGAAAAGTCATGACATACAGAACTTGCTAAATGCGATGGATAAATACGGGGTTGACATCGCATGTCTGTTGCCAGAGGCCATGATGGATACCACATTGTATTCGAACAGGTGGGTTTCCAACGGCGAAATGGCCAAAGTGGTCGAGTCTAACCCGGACCGCTTTATGTATGAACCAAACTTATCTCCCATCAAATACAGGGGCGTTAAAAATGTGATCTGGGAACTCGAGTACTGGGTCAAAGAAAAAGGGGCAAAGATTTTCAAGTTCTATCCTCCGGAAGATACATACATTAATGATGAGGAGCTTTGGCCTTTCTATAAGAAAGCAGAAGAACTGGGCATAGTCCTCGATATCCATACCGGCTTCTGCTGGGTTCCTCCCGGAAAAAGCAAGTATGCTTTGCCGATCTTACTGGACGACGTCGCCCGCGATTTCCCTCAGCTGAAACTCGTCGCATTTCATATGGGGTATCCGTATTGCGATGATTTGAATATGATTGCTATGGGGCATCCCAATGTAATCCTATGCCTATCTCTGCTTTGCCCCTGGGCAACAATGCAACCGCGCAAATTTGCCAAAATCATAGGTGAGGCATTGCGTTTTGTGGGGCCTGACAGGATTATTTGGGGGTCGGATTACTCCGGTATGGCGGCATCCGTGGCTGGAGCCGTTGTTTCTTTCCGTGACTTTCAAATCCCCGAAGATATGCAGAAGGACTATGGCTATCCTGCTATCACAGATGACGACCGTGCCAAGATATTCGGACTTAACCTAGCCAAGTTGCTTGGGATTGATCCCAAACGAAGGATAAAAGTCAAATAAAAAACAATTAAGGAGTGAATACAGCATGGTCTTAAGCGGTAAAGTAGCACTGGTTACGGGCGCCTATAGAGGCATTGGAAAGGAAATAGCTCTGGCGCTTGCAAGGGAAGGGGCAACCGTTATTGTTAGCGACGTCAACAAGGATATTACAAAGGCTGCGGACGACATTAATAAATTCGGGAATGACGCTCTTGGCCTAGTCGTAGATGTAACTCAACCGAAGCAAATTCAAACTGGTGTTCAACAAATCATCAACAAATACGGGAAAATCAACATCCTGGTCAATAATGCGGGTGTGGTAGGTAAAAGGGCTTTTTTCTGGGAATCTGATGATGCTATCTGGCGTAATACCATCGAAGTGAATTTAATTGGTGTATTTAACGTTACCAAGGCTGTTATGCCATATATGCTGAAAACCAACTGGGGAAGAGTAATCAACATATCCTCTATGTCGGGTAAACAGGCAAGTGTAACCAATTCCGCTTACTGTGCATCTAAACACGGCGTAATCGGCCTAACAAGGACGCTAGCCTCTGAACTTGGAGTATTTGGCATGAACAGTATAACAGTGAACGCTATCTGCCCTGGTACAGTTAATACTGATATGCTGACCGGCGAAGGGATGATACTGGATGAAGTCGTCAGGCTTACGGGATTGGATAGGCAGGCTGCGTTGGAGAAATACGTTCTTTCCATCCCTATACAAAAAAGGTTGATAGAACCGCAGGAGATTGCTGATATGGCGGTGTATCTGGCATCTGATAAGGCAAGAGGTATAACTGGACAGGCAATCAATGTATGCGCTGGCTCGGTATTCTATTAGGTCGTGGAGAAAGCGGGATATGAACGGGCGTCAACGGAGTACCGTATTAGATCATATTGAATCGTAGATATTAAAAGGAGGATGCATGCAAAATTCTGACGAAAAAAAAGCCTACCAGATCGGAACAGTCCAATCCGGATTACTCTTAACTGTATTGTTTCTACTTTACATGCTCGCTTATGCCGATCGCCAGATATTCAGTGTGGCGTTGCAGCCAATGAAGACGGCCTTAAATCTGAGTGACGGGCAATTAGGGATACTACAATCGGTGTTCAGTATAGGTCTTGGTATAATGGCCATTCCTGCCGCCATACTTGTTGACCGCTGGAGTCGCCGCAAAGCGATAGGCATCATGGCTATCCTTTGGAGCATAGCCACCTGGGCAACAGGTATATGCAGGAGCTTCGCTCAACTCATTATTCCTCGAGCTTTTGTTGGAATAGGCGAGGCTGGAGTCTATGGAGGTGGTACGACCTGGCTCTCAGTCGTATATCCCAAGGACAAGAGGGCCCGCATAATGTCCATATTCACAGTCGGATCGATTGTGGGAATTGTCGTTGGCTCTTTTGTTGGTGGTTGGATAATTACTGTGACGAATGACTGGTCAAGCCCCTTTTGGATATTTGCTATTCCTGGCATAGTCCTGGGCATAGTAACCTTCTTCTTTAAAGACTACAGCACCGTTAGCATAAAACAAGAAATGCAGGGCGAAGTAAAAAGCGGGTTCTGGGCGCAACTGATAGGGTTGTTTAAGATAAGAGCATACGTGCTCGTAGTCCTCAGCTACATCTTTTTCTCAATGTGTGTCCAGACAGTCGCCGGCTGGTGTGTAGCCCTTATCATGAGATCTTACAACGTCGATACCACGGTTGCGGGTGGGGCGTTCGCGCTGGCAATACTTATCAGTGCCATATTCGCTCCGGTCATTGGATGGCTCGCCGACCTATGGCATAAACGAAGTGAGAATGGCAGGGCCTGGATGCTGGTGACCTTGCAAATTATCAATACACTGGGAATACTCACAATGCTTCTTACAGCTGGCATCGTTTCTCTGCCAATATTTTTGGTTTTTCTGGTGGTGGCTGCAGGTCTTCATGCTCCAATTGGTGGAGTAGCAGCGGCCATGATAGCTGACGTGGTCCCGGTCAAGCTTCGGGCTTCTGGTTTTGGCTTTCTCATGGTGGGTAACTATCTTATTGGCAGTGCGCTGGGAGCCTATTTTTCCGGCATTGCGTCTGATGCCTTTGGAGGTGGAGCCTACGGTCTGAAGATGGGGCTACTGTGTCTTGTCCCGGCGATGGTGATTGCGGCGATTTTTCAATTCGCCAATACGCGCAAAATATACGTACAAGATGCAGCGCGGTGCATTGACGAAATAAGAGCGGAAGAGTGAACAGGTAACTATAGCGTTTCAACGAGTCTGCCAAGGAGATATTATTCCGGCAGACTCGTTGAAAAATGTCAAATAAACATTAAGAACACATGTCTTTAAAGCATGGTTTATTTAGATTCCTGAATTACGGCCCTAAATATGGCAGGTAACATACAGCTTGTTTTTGAGTATGTTTTTAATTGGATAGATTTCGTAATTGAACATAGAGGTGGGAATAAAAGCGACTGGAGGATGAGTCAATGAGTAAACCTGTCAATACTGATGATGAAAAAATAATGCTGCCCCTTGCAAAGTGGAAGATATGGTACATGATGGTCGTTATTTATATTCTTTTCCTGCTCGATTATGGTACCAGGTCTGTCATTAGCCCCATGTTTCCCATACTGCAAAAGGAGCTTAGTCTTTCCGATACCCAATTAGGCTGGTTGGGTACTGCGGTTCTTGTAATGGTTGGCCTACTGGCAATACCACTCTCTTATGTTATTGATAGGTGGAGAAGGGGCAAAATGATATCGTTGATGGCAATTCTGTGGAGTATAGCCTCGCTATGTTCCGGATTGGCCACCAACTTCGCACAACTGATCTCAGCCAGGGCTGTGCTGGGAGTTGGTGAGGCCAGTTTTAATTCAGCCGGTCAGGCTTTGATAATGGCCACTTTTAAGAAGTCGAGAAGGGCAACAATAACCGGAATATGGTTTAGCGCTACTGCTTTGGGTACTGCTCTTGGGATGCTGGTAGGGAGTATTGTGGCTGTTAAGTTTGGATGGCGAAATGCGTTTATGGCGATGGCTATACCCGGGATTATATTTGGCATTTTAGCCTGGTTTATAGCCGATTACAAAAACCGGCCCAGAGATGCCGACGGGACTTACGGCGGTACAAGCGCCGGTTTCGGCAGAACTGTGAAAGATATTTTTAAAAATAAAACTTTAGTTACCCTATTCATATCATATGCATTAGCTAATATATTCTCAACGACCATGCTAATGTGGTTGCCAACCTACTTTAACCGGTATATGGGTATGGACGTGGTACTGGCAGGCTCATTGACTGCGGCAGTCATGATGACAGCTATCGTAGCTAGCCCTCTGGGTGGTATAGTTGGTGATCGCTTTTCAAGAAAAAAGCCAGCTAACAAAGCTCTATTTTGCTGGATCGGAATCATTATGTGCCTTGTGAGTTTTGTCTGTGCCATCGGTTTCAATATCTGGCCACTGTTTTTTATTGTCGTATTAAGTATGTATATGTTGCTGCCGGTGCAACAGACAGCCATGCAAGAGGCCGTGCCCTTTTACCAGCGAGCTACCGCGTATGGTGCGTACATGTTTTGTGTAATGATACTGGGCGGAACATGGGGACCAGCGCTGACGGGCGTAATTTCGGACGCTTCCAATCTGCAAACAGCATTTTGGGTTAACGGCGCCATACTTCTCGTCGCGTCTTTTGGATATCTCTTGATGTATAAGTTTTTTAATGGCGATTATTATAGTGCACGGAAGAAGGAGGAAGGTATTGCAGTTGAAGCTGCATGAAATGGAATAACTCTGGAATAATTTGGATCGAAATCGTTTGCTCCAACGGGGCTGATTACAAATTTAAAGAGGGGGTTTTCGATGCCGCAACATGTATCGGGGCAACGTTTATTTTCGGCAGCTACCAAAAGACAATCCAGGCCATAAAGGGGGCTATCCATTAGAATGGACGCCTCGGTATCGGTGAAACTCACTGGCTCAGCGATCGGATACATCCGGAATACGCTCAAAAACAGACAACTACCCACACAGAGCCGGAACTGACTCAATTTACCGGGATGAAAGCTTTGAACTCGAATATATCATCCGTGTCAGCCATGATGACTAGGACAGGTATATTTCGGATAATTGGTATGCGCTGATACGCTGGCTGGAAGAAAATCCCACCCACACTGACTGTGAGCAGGTATTCCAGCATTTTCGTACCGACCAGGATGAATATTTAAAGTACCAGCGCCAATACATGGGTTGGGCCACGTATTGCCTGGCTCCTATGAGACCTCGGTTCCACCAATCACAAACTCAGAGCGTCACACCGCCGTCGATAACCAGAGTCACGCCCGTGGTGAAGCTGGAGGCCTCTGAGGCGAAATAGAGAGCGGTCCTGGCGATCTCCTCGGATGTGCACAGCTTTTTAATGGCCATCCTCTTCATCGCTTCCTGGATAAATACCTCATTGCTCCACACAGCCTCGCTGAACCTTGTCTTGACGAAACCCGGCGCAATGCAGTTCACGCGTATATTGTAAGGTCCAAGCTCGGCAGCCAGCACCTTGGTCATCATGATCAGTCCAGCCTTGCTCATGCTGTAGGGGCCGAAGCCCGGTGTGAAGGCGACGCCGGCCGCCGAGGCGATGTTAATGATATTACCGCCCCGGCCACGCTCTACCATCATCCTGGCTGCCGCCTGGCTGAGGAAGTAGTGGCTCTTGAGGTTGACATCAAGTATACGGTCGTATACGGCTTCCTCCATATGCAGCACATCGGATATAGCCGGGTTCACCCCCGTGTTATTTACCAGGATGTCGATGTGTCCGAATTCATCCTTTACCCTGCTCATCAGGTTTTTGAGGTCTTCCATTTTCCCGTTATGGGCGGAGACTGCCAGGCTCCTGCGCCCCATGGCTCTGATTTCATCGGCAACCTTTTCAAGGTCGGGCAGCTTGCGGCTGCTCACCACGACGTCGGCCCCCGCGTCCGCAAGCTGTAGTGCGATGGCCTTGCCGATGCCACGGCTGCCACCCGTTACCAGCGCTACCTTGTCCTGCAAAGACAGAAATGATGTATCCATTAATAACCTCCGCTTCGATAGTCGCACCGTCAAAAATTGTTAATAGTATACTCTTTTTGTGATGGTGCTTATTGCGCTGCGCGTGACAGCTGAGTTACATTGCTGTTGCGTTTTGGTTGTATTCGCTGACCGCAGCAAAGAAGGCGTCGATGTTCTCCCATTTTGAAAGCGGGGGGATATCACAGCCGGAGGAAACGACATAGTTGGGGTATTTGCCGCATTCGTGCAGCAATTTCAGCGTGGCCTCACGCACCGACTCCGGCGTTCCGTTGCGGAACTGGCCCGCCGGGTCCATGTTGCCCATGGCTATAGTATGTGAGGGTACGTGTTGCATAACCTCGCTCATCTGAACGGCGTTACCGAAGCTGTACATGGATGCGCCCGTTGAAAGGATCGAGTCGATTATTTTAACGGTTGAATTGCCGCAATTGTGATAGATCACTATGAATTCGCGGTCCTGGACGGCTGCGACTATCTTTTTAATATAGGCGGATGAAAAGGGGTCGGCCAGGGTGCGGGACATCAGACCGGCCAGCGGCTCCGCCATGATCACGCCGTTGGCTCCCGCCTGCTTATAGGCCCGACAGTATGCGATGGAGAAGGCGGTTAACTTGTTCAAAAGAAGATGAATCATCTCGGGCTGCTCATAACAACAGATCATGGCCTTGCTGACGTCCAGCAGGCGGCCCGCCAGAGAGAAGGGGCCGATAACACCGGCGAAGACAGGACGGTCTTTGATCAATCCGGCGGCCTTTTTTACGGCATCGATGTATATGCCGGTGCGCCCGGACCCAATCTCCGGCACGGCCAGCCGGTCTGCATCTTCAAATGAAGTTATGATGCTGCCCGTCACCGTGGGCACCTCATCGTCGGAGAAACGGATATTCGATCCGCAACACTCTGCTTCCACCGACAGGTCCATCAGGCTTACGGAAGCCAGGGCGTGGGTGCGCTCGGCTATACGTTGCATAGCCCTGGCCTGATTATCGCTGTTTGAGACAAGGTCGTTCACGCTGATGCCCATCAGCTGTATAGCGGGATAGGAAAGTATGGGCAGCGCCCCCCTGTGACGTGAGGTTCTAATGCTTTCCAGCCAGCTCAGCATATCCATACGTCTTTTCTCCAAGGAGATTATCTACAGGTGATAAGGATTACGTGAAAATTATATTCGGGCGGCTGCCGAATGTATGGGAGATTCTTACGAATTTTTGTATTAATAATTGAAAATCTATTGGGGTAGAAGGCCGTTACCGGCTGGATTTGCGTCCCCGGCTGTCGCGGTATTTTTTGGGTGACATCCCCGTTTGCCTCTTGTACACGCGTGTGAAATAGCTCTGGTCCTCAAAGCCGCACATCTGCGCTATCTCCGATATGGACAGGCGCGTGCCGGTCAGCAATGCATTGCTCTTGTCTATGCGTACCTTGTTGATATAGGCGGATATGCCCATGCCTGTTTCACCTTTAAAAACGGTGGAGAGGTACGACTTGCTCAGAAAAACGTGCCGCGCCAGGTCGTCCAGAGACAGCTTATTTGAGTAATTGCTCCTGGTATATTCCATCACCTTATATACTATGTCGGAGTGCTTGATGCGGACGTAATCGAAGGTCGATGAGATGAAACGCTGCAAGGCCCCCTTTAACCAGATACTGATTTCATCTGTGGTATTGAACTTCTCGATGCCCTGGATGAAAGAAGTGGAGAAGCGGAAGATCTCGCTCATATCCGCGCCTGCATTTATGGAGGCGCGGGAGAGGACGGCTATCAGCTCCAGTGTTCGTGCCTTGATCCTGTCAAGGTCGAAGACGCTGTAGTAGAAGATATGGCCCAGCAGCTCGTCCAGAAGCTCCTGTGCACCTTCCCTGTCGCCTCCGGCTATCATGCCGCACAGCCTGGATTCCGTCTCGATGGGATACCGATAGCCGTTGCCTCCGTATTCCCTGCGCACATCATAGATGGCGTTCAGCAACCTCTCCTGCTCACGCGCAATCCCGCTCAGCTTGCTGTGTGGGCCTCCGGCGATGGCGGCGGTCACAGCGGAGAGTATTTCCTCTAAATTATGTACTTGCCTGGTATTCAAGACAGGAAGACTGGTAAGCTGCGGACGCATATCAGGGTAGGGGAATTCCTGCAATATATCCTGGAGGACGCCCATGATAATAGGCCCTACCACGATGCCGCCCAGCAGTTTGCCGCGGCTATCCGATAGTGAGGACGCGATAAATACAAGCCCGACGGGACAATAATAAATGTATTTACCGCCCCAGCGGTAGGCCTCGTTGACCCCGTAGCTGTGGGTGCGCAGCTCATTGCGCTTCTCGTACAGGCAGCCTGAGCAGAAGCTGTTGGGTATGCCGCGGTCCAGTATATCCGGCTCATCCCGCAGGTCAAGCGTTACGCAGCAGGCTCCCGAAAGGCCGGCCAGATGCTCGCAGTAATTCGCGCAGGACTGAAACAGCTCCTTCAACATCCTATAAAAAGTGCCAATAAGTTAAAAATATTTTATATATTTTAGCTTTACGGTGGTTTATATTAAAGTGATATACTTGAGCAATGTCTGTTCAGGGGAGGTGCTGCAATCAGTATACTGACTGATATAGGTGAATTTCTTCAGCAGGGACGGACTCCCAAAGTCAAGGAGCTGGTTCAGAGGGCCTTGGACGAGGGCATATCCCCAGAAACGCTATTAAATGAGGGGTTGCTGGCAGGCATGGATGTGATAGGTGA
>DAOUFT010000047.1:0-23747 GCA_034429855.1 Dehalococcoidia bacterium | reverse complement strand
GTCCCTCCCAGGGAATACGATGATATTGTATCGAGCTGGCGAATATCACCCGCTTGATGCCGGCCAGCCTGGCCGCCTCAAAAACGTGGAAAGTGCCTGTATTCATGATGGTGTACTGCTTGTACAGGTCACCGGCTTTTTCCGGTCGCTCGCTGACCCCGCGCTCCTCTGCGGAGAAAAACACCATATGCGCCACTTTATCAACTTTGTATTTTGCAAGAGTATCTGCAATCAAGTTGTAATCCAAGATATCCCCTTCCACCATGGTGATTTTCGCCGCAGTGTCGCCCAGCCTGCCCGGTGTCGATTTGGGTTCAAGACAGACCACCTGCTCCCCGCGCCCTACCAGGTTCTTGATAACACGGGCGCCGATAAAACCCTTCCCGCCTGTTACTAAAGTCGTCATCTCTTTTCCTCCTAAATATATTCTCTATAGCTTAAACAGCTTTTTCGCATTCTCACCCAGTATCAGATCGACCTCGGCCTTGCTGAACTCGTAACCGAAGCTTTTTGCCTTTTCCGGGAGCTCTTTGAAATAGTTGACCCAGCCCGGCAGGAAGCCCAGCGCCCGGTAGCGCTTGCCCGAAGGGTGGTCGCTTGCGAACAGGATATGATCTGCGCCGAGATTGTCCCTCATGGCGGCAAGGATGGGAACGAAATCGTCCATATTGACTGCGCCGAAATTCCAGTTGGACAGCTCCAAGTAGCAGTTGGGATGCCCCTTGGCCACCTGTATGGCCGCCTCCCACCATTTGGGATAACCGGCATGGGCAATGACCACTTTCAGATTCTTATACGCCTTGAGAAGTCCTGCGATATGCGCGGGGTGGTTATTGTTGGGCAGTGTAAAATCTGCGCCCGTCATATCAATGCCTGTCCCGGCGCGTGTATGGATGACCACGGGTATATCCAGGTCGGCGCATACTTTGACCAGCGGCTTGGCCTCTTCGCTGTTGACCAGCAGGGTCTTGGTGGTGAATTCGCCGCAGCCTTTCAAGCCGCATTCTTTAATAGCTTTGGTCATTATTTTGGCGCAGTCCGGCCTGCGTGGGTCCACATAGGCGCAAACGTAAAGCCTGCCCTTGTATTTCTTCTGAAACTCGCCGAAAAGCACGACCTGCTCGGAGTAGGGAACGGCGGGCTCTTCGCCAGTCCAGTAGGTACCGAAATCCGTCATCATGATAATGCTGGCGTCCACGCCGGCTTTATCCATATTAGCTATGTATTCGGCGCCGTCGGGATCCGTAACCCCCTCCTCGATTTTGGGAAGGATCATCTCCGGCTTGCGTCCCTCTTCCTTCTTGGCCCATTCCTCCGCCGTATTGCGATGGAACGCGGTGGGCATGAAACCTTTGAACCAGAAATGCGTATGTGCATCGACAATCATGTTCTATTCCTCCAATTTATTAAGCGACAACCCGGGAGCTCCTGAGTGCAGCGATCTCCCTGGCGTCGTATCCTATAGACCTCAGTATTTCGTCCGTGTGCTGACCCAGCGTGGGAGGCGGACCCTGCATTTTCAGTGGCGTATCCTTCAGTTTCCAGGGGATACCTATGGTCTTTATCCTGCCCGCGACCGGGTGGTCCAGCTCCTGGACCATGTCGACCGCAGCCACCTGCGGCTCGCTCAGAATGTCCTCCACGGTCTTGAAAACGGCGCTGTAGCCGCCAACGCCCTCCACGATGGCTTTTATCTCGGCGGCGGTCTTGTTCTCAAGAGCCGGCTCGATGACAGGTTTGAACTCCTGCGCATCCCGTCCGATACCGATCATCTTCATGCCCTTCTCCTTGAAGTACGGGTCCTCGAGCAGGTCATCCAGGCCGACCTTTCTGCAGAACTCCTCCCAGCCCTTCTGCGCTTTTTCCGCATCGAGGGGCATACCGAACATAAGCGCCCTATCCTGCGTCTTATATCCGTTCTCCTGGTGATCGAAGGGACCTGTGAAGTGCCAGCCGCCGGGCAGGTCGGGATTATGGTGGGCGGTAATAATATAGCTGTACATCATAATCATGTTAAGGAACTGCGAGCTGTCGATTTTTTGACCCTTGCCGCTGGTTTTACGGTTGAAAAGGGCCGACAGGATACCGATAAACGACCAGATGCCGCCCGTCGTGCCCGCCATGTCTACACCAAGTCGCACCGGATCCCCGCCCATCTCACCCAGAAACCACTGGAAGCCAGCCATACCCTGTATCTCAAGCTCCGAGGCCGGGTAATCGGCATAGGGGCCGCCCGTGCCGAAAGGGGAGATCGCGCAGTAGATCAGTTTGGGATTGCCTTTATTCATCTGAGCGTAACCGATGCCCATTTCGTCAGCCTTGTTCGGACCGAAATCCTCGATCACCACATCGGCTTTACCGGCCAGCTTGAGCACGATATCGCGGCCTTTGGGCTCACCCAGATCAAGAGCTATGCTCTTCTTGCCGCGGTTCAACGCCATAAAGAGCGCACTTTCGCCCTTGATCTTTTCACCCAGTGTACGCGTCCAATCTCCGTCGATGGGCTCCACTTTGATGACCTCGGCGCCGCCGTCGCTGAGCTGCATGGAACAGAACGGGCCGGATATCTCCTGGCTCAGGTCAAGTACTTTTGTCCCCTTTAGAGGTGTCATCTTTCGATCCTCCTATCGCTTACTCTTGCTTTTTCCGGCTTTGCCGGAGATCTCGGCAAGAATTTCCTTTCTATTTTTATCCGGTTTGACCGGACCGGTGATCTTGATGGGTACGGGCGGATCGCTGAACTTCAGGGGGAAGTTGCTGAAGAGCGCCGGGCCCCACACGGTATTGCACTTGACTATCATCTTGTTTTCCCTGAGGTGGGGATCGTTATATATCTCGTCCACCGTGTTGATGGGGCCTACCGGCACGCCATTGCGGCGCAGCAGTATGATCCACCATCTGGCCGGCTCCACAGCGAACTTCTCCTCGAGAATGGGAATCAGCTCCTCCCTGTGCCGGACACGGTCTGAATTTGTGGCGAACCTGGGATCTTTTTCGAGATCAGCCAGCGCCAGCGCCTTGCACAGCCTGGGCCAGAACACCTCGCGGTGAATGCTGACGTTGATGTACCGGTGGTCGTAAGTCCTGAAAGCCTGCGACGGCACGATATTGGGGTTGGCCGTGCCCATAGGCACGGGGCTTTTTCCGGTCGCAAAATACTCGGAAATTCTTGTGTTCATAAGGGCCAGCGTAGCTTCAAGCTGGGACATCTCTATCTTCTGTCCCCGCCCCGTCGCCTGCTTGACCAAGAGCGCCAGCAATACGGACTGGACGATATTGAGGCTGGTTGTGAAGTCGACCGAGGCCACATAGCGGAACATCTCGCCCTGGCTGCCGGGAGGCCCGTTCAGGCTGGCGAAACCCGACGCCAGCTGCATAAGTGGATCGTTGCTGGGCGAATTGGCCAGCGGCCCGGTGGCGCCATAACTGGAGCTGGCGCAGTATATGATATTGGGATTTGCTTTACATACGTTTTCATAATCAAATTTCAGCTTGGCCATCGTGCCCGGCGGATGGTTCTCTATGATGACGTCGGCTGTGGCAACTATTTTCAGAGCGAGCTCCCGGTCCTCCTCCTTTTTCAGGTCGAGGACTATATTGCGCTCGTTGAAATGGGCCGTGATATAGGCTGTGCCTGCGCCGCCCTGCATGGTGCCTGCGTGATACAGCCCGTCCAGCTTGGGGGGCTCAAATCGTATTACATCGGCTCCCAATGCCCCCAGCAGGCAGCAGGCGATCGGCCCGACGCCCCAGCCACCCGCGTCAATGACTCGTATTCCATTTAACATATCGTAACCTCCACATTTATAGCCTTTTACTCCACGGCTTTGGCTTTTCTCAATTCATCAATCTGGGTCATGCTATACCCTATCTCCCGCAGTACCTCATCGGTATGCTCTCCCGGCAACGGGCAGTACCGGTTGAACTGCGCGGGGGTGTCGGACAGCTTGAGCGGGTTGCCCAGCTGCTTGATCTTGCCCAGCACAGGATGCTCTCTGTCCATTATCATCTGCCGGCTTTTCAGCTGCGGGTCCTCCATTGCTTCCTCAACATACAGTACCGGGCCCAGGAACACCTGTCTCTGCTTGGCCCATTCCCACCACTCATCACGTGTCTTGGTCAGGAAGACCTCCCTCAATGTTTTAAACATCTCCTGGCGGTCGTTCTCATCTTTAGGCCATTGCCTTGGTATCAGATCGGGCCGGCCGATGTCCTCGCAGAAGTTCTTCCAGAAGGGCGTCTCGATGAACTGAATGGCGACATACTCTCCGTCTTTGGTGAGATATGCCGAACAGTGAGGATCGCCGCCGGTCTGGGGCGTGAGGCCGCGCCTTCTTTTCTCTCCCGATACCATATACATGGTGGCATCAAACGATATAAGAGAGAAGACGCTGTCGAGGTAGGCAATGTCCACCAGCTGTCCTTTGCCCGTCCTCTCCCTGGCCTGCAAGGCTATAAGAATACCTATGAGAGGATGCAATCCCGCGCCCGCGAAATCCGCCACCATATTGCTGGGGTAGCATGGCGGCCCATCTTTGGGACCGATCAGGCTGAGCGCGCCGCCGATGGCCATAAAATTGGCATCGTGCCCCACGATATCGCGGTAGGGGCCCGTCTGGCCGTAGCCGCTGACCGCGCAGAAGATGAGGCGTGGATTGATCTCTTTGAGAGTATCATACCCGATGCCAAGTTTCTCCATCGTGCCCGGTCTGGAGTTCTCCACCAGCACGTCCATGTTTTTGATTAACTTATAAATGACCTCTTTCCCCTGCTGCGATTTGAGGTTGAGCTTGATGCTGCGCTTGTTGCGGTCGATGAAAGTGTAGGCGGACATCGTCTGAGCCGCCGCTTCCATGGGCAGCGCCAGGGTATACCCGACGGGATCGACCTTGATCACATCCGCGCCGAAATCGCCCAGATACATGGCGGCGAAGGCGGGCGGATATCCACGGCAGATGTCGATGACCTTTAGACCTTCCAGTGCTTGTACCATGATTTCTCCTTGTTTTTATTGCATGACACCGGCCGACCAGCCTTGTTAGGAGGGTTGCCGACCGGGTTGCTGACATAGTTTAAGCCGCCTGAACTTCTACACCTTCCTCCCTCTTCCTAGCGTTATAATAATCGGCATCGAACCATTTGTACATGATCAGATAACCGACGGAGCCGATAAGAAGTATGGCGCCATTGACCCAGAACGCCACCTGGAGGTTGGAGGCGTCCGATATTGCTCCTGTCAGGGCAGGACCCCACAGTCCGCCCAGGAAAAACATGGTGAAAATATAGGCGCCGTAGGCGGTGGCGCGCTGATAGAAAGGGACCAGCTCCTGGCTGGCCGTGTGTTGCACCGGTATAAACGCGAACTGGCAAAAGACAACAATGAAAAACAGCCACCAGATATTGAGCAGCAGGGCAGCAGCAAAGGACAGCAGGCAGACGATGATGAAAATCCAGCAGAGCAGCGCCTTGTTGCGGGGCTTGTTCCTCGACATTCTATCCCCGAGTATTCCACCGACGGGGCCGGCTACCAGTGCTGTCAGCATGATGGCGCCGGTCATTGTACCCGCCCTGGCGACGTCCATGCCCATATACCTGGTGAAATAGGTGGGCAGCCAGTACATGATCGACATGCTGAACAGATAGGCCAAGCCGAACGAAATGAACAGCGTTACCAGCGTCTTGACCTTAAGGATGGCTTTCAGGATACCGCCGAAGCTGGTGGCACTGCCGCCTACCTGCCCGTTGGAGTCTCTGGGCTGATTTTTATAGTCGGGAATAAACCATGCCAGGACGCCGAAGATGATGCCCGGAACGGCCACGGCCATGAAAGCGGTGCGCCAGCCGTATTTGATCGCGACCGCCCCGCCTATGACCATGCCTATGGCCGTGCCAACGGCCGCCGCAGTGGTCCAGATGCCGGTCAGCGTTGCCCGCCTCGATTTCTTGACAGAGGCCATCAGCAGCGCCTGTCCTCCGGAATTGAAGCTCGCCTCGCCCACTCCCAGCACGGCGCGGGCGGTTATCAACTGCCCGAAGTTGGCCGCCAGCCCCGAACAGAACGAGGCTATGCTCCACACAATGGACATGAGTGAGATCATCTTACCCCTGCGCCAGCGGTCGATTACATATGACAGGGGCAGAGAGAGCAGGCCTACCATGGCCAGGACTATAGTGCTGAGCCAGCCGAGCTGAGTATCCGTAAGACCCAGCTCCTTTTGCAGGATGGGAAACATGGGGCTGATTACGGTCCTGGTGGCGAAATCAAGCACGTAGAGGATATACAGCACCACCATCAGGTACCATATTTTCCAGGTTGGCAGCGGTAAAATTACCTTCTCGTCGTTGTCGCCGGGATTACTCAATTGTTCACCTACCTCCCTAATTTATTTGATTGCGCCGTGATTAACAGGGACGAATATAGCTCACGCCTTCTTGGCGGTTTTTTTCAGCCCGTACCTTTCATAGTACTTGGCGGGGATCTTGTCGGGGTCCTTATAAATCATGTAGCGGCAGGGGTCTTTGCCGAACTCTTTGGGCGGCTCGATCACCCAGATGGGATAACCCGTCTCCTCTATGGGCACGATATCCTGCAACGCGCAATGGACGCAGTAGACTGGGACATCCGTCATGCCGAAGGTCATTTTCTGGGCCTTCTTAACCCTGGCCAGGTTCTTGGGAGGATTGTAGAGCCCGTTCAAAACGGCCCGGCCACCGCTGCCGCAGGGAGTCATCATGACCGTGACCTTCTCATCGTCCTCTTCGATCTTCAACTTGGTCAGGTGGCCGCGGAAGCCCGCGCACAGCATCTGCACCTGGCGCTTGACGTTTTCCGCGCGGTATATTTGCGCCAGGATGGCGAAATCCTTGAAGACCTCGTGCAGCACCTCATACAGGGCCTCGTCCCCCTGGTGCTTGTAGACATAGCTCATCAGTGTGGCGATCCAATCCCGGAAACCCTCGTGCATGGAGAAAAATTCTTTGTACTGACGGCGGTTCAGCTTCTTAGCCTTCTGAAGGTCACCTGCATCGATAGCCTTCTCAACCAGGTCGACCGTCTCGGTCCCAAGCTCCTCGAGCTCAGCTTCGGTGAATAATCTCTCAGCCATTATCATATCTCCTTTTATTTAACCTGCTACAAGGTTCAATTCACGAAATAACTGAAAACTGGCTTCCACCCTGTTATACCTGTTAATATGGTTGACCCGGCTCGATTTAATTTAATATAATAATGTTATATTGTAATATTATTAATACATTGACTACGGAATTCTATACTACATTATTTTATTTGTCAATACGGAAAGCGGAGCAGGTATGAATATGAGCGATAAAAGAAAATGGATTGAGGAGACGCTCAATCCGGCTTTAAAAGCCGTTAAGTCCCGCCAGGCATCCTTCAAATCCAGTTCTGGCGGCGAGATCGAGGCGTTGTATACCCCGGAGGACCTGGGTAATTTCGACTATGAGCGGGAGCTGGGCTATCCGGGACAGTACCCTTATACCAGGGGTATTCATCCGGCCATGTACCGGGGCAGGCTTTGGACGATGCGCCAGTATTCGGGGTTCGGAAATGCGCGGGACACCAACCTGAGATTCCACCACCTTTTCAAGCAGGGGCAAACCGGGCTGAGCATTGCATTTGACCTGCCCACCCAGCTCGGCTACGACTCGGACAGCCTGTTCGCCCGCGGCGAGGTGGGGAGGGTGGGCGTGGCCGTGGACTCCCTACAGGATATGGAGGTGCTGTTCGAAGGCATTGAGCTGGACAAGATCAGCACATCCATGACGGCCAATGCCACCTGCGCGCCGCTGCTGGCCATGTATATCTGTCTGGCGCAGAAGAAAGGCATCGACCTGACCAAACTGGACGGCACAGTGCAAAACGATATCCTCAAGGAATACATCGCCCGCAACACCTATATTTTCCCGCCCGAGCCATCCTTGAGACTGGTAGCCGACATAGCCGAGCACTGCAGCAGGAACCTGCCGCGCTGGAACTTCATCAGCATCTCGGGCTATCACATTCGGGAGGCGGGATCCACGGCAGCACAGGAGATGGGCTTCACCATGGCCAATGCCATTGAGTATGTTGACGCTCTGGTAGGCCGCGGCTTGGACGTAGATTCGTTTGCCCCGCGACTGTCCTGGCATTTTCAGATCCACAATAATTTTTTTGAGGAAGTGGCCAAACTGCGGGCACTGCGACGAATGTGGGCCAGGATCATGAAAGAGCGTTTCAAGGCCAAAGACCCGCGGTCACTGATGTTCCGAACACACGTTCAGACTGGAGGCGTCACCCTTACCGCCCAGCAGCCGCTCAACAACATCTCGAGGGCAACCATACAGGCGCTGGCGGCGGCGCTGGGCGGCGTACAATCGATGGCCGTTGCCAGCTACGACGAGGCCATCTGTATCCCGACCGAGGAGGCGTCCACCCAGTCCCTGCGCATTCAGCAGATCATCGCCGCCGAGAGCGGAGTAGCCGATGTGGTCGACCCTATGGGCGGCAGCTACTATCTCGAGAGCCTGACCAACAGTTTGGAAGCCGAAGCCAATAAATATATCGAACAGATAGAGAAGCTGGGCGGCGCGGCCAGCGCCATTAAATCCGGCTACCAGACTGCCCAGATTCAGGAGGCCGCCTACAACTACCAGAAGGAGGTCGAAGCGGGCAAGCGAATTGTGGTAGGCGTAAACAGGTACATTTCGCAAGCTCCACAGATATCCCTACACCGTGTTGGCGCCGAGGTGGAGTCAGGTCAGAAGAAAAGCCTGGCCGCGCTCAAGAGTAAACGGGACAACAAAAAAGTCATGCAATGCCTGGACAGGCTGCAAGATATAGCCCGGGGCAAGGAAAACATCATGCCCGCGTTGATCGAATGTTCGGCAGCCTATGTTACGCTGGGTGAGATGTGCGATGTGCTGAGGAATGTATTCGGAACGCAGAAAGAATCCAACCTCTTCTAATACAATAGGGCTGACCCTAAATATAATACGGCACGATTAGTAAATCGTGCCGTATTTTTTTCTTGTTGCCCTATTTTCCTGTGAACAGCCTTCGCGGATTGTCCACCAGCATGGTTTCCACCTGGCTGTCGCTGACGCCGAGCTGTTTCAAAGCTGGTACTATCTCACGGCAGACGTGGTCCACGCGCCAGTTCTTGCTCAATGTCGCGGCAAGCTCGGCCGGCACATCGGCCGGCACCGGGCGTCCGCCCCAGAAATTGACCGTGTCGTGCGAAAGCATGATCCTGTCGGCATAGCCCTGTTTGCACAGTTCTGCGATGTTCCTGACGCAGACATCGTCCTGTGTGAAAAAGCTGAAGCCGAGCCTGTCAAAACCGATATAAAAACCTTTGTCGGCGATGGCTTTCTGGTAATTGAAGTCGGTCGAATTGGAGACGTGCCCGATCATAATTTTATTTATGTCTGCGCCTTCTTGTATGAACAGGTCGGCCTGCTCCAACCCGGGAACGGGAGTGGATCCCTCGGTGTGGGTAATAATCGGCACACCCGTCTCCTTCTGTGCAACAACGGCAGCCTTAAATACCTTTTTCTCGTAATCCGAAACGGTTTCGCCTGAAGCGACCTTCAATGCCCCCGCTTTTATGCCTGTTTTCCCGATCCCCTGCGTAAGCTCTTTGATGAACAGCTCCGCCATAAGTTTGGAGATGTCTGCATTGAACCAGGTCTTTATGATCCAGTAGTGAGACCCGCCCATGTGCTCGTTGAACAGTCCCGTAACGCAGATGATATTCAGCCCGGTTTTTTTCGCCAGCTCCTTGTACAGCATGGGATCTCTGGGTAGATCGTTGGGGCTGCAGTCGATGATGGTTCTGACACCAACGTCCTTGGCGGCCTGACACACTCCCAAATTAGTTTTTACCGCTGCCCTGCGGTCATAGGGATCCGTTGTCTCCGTCGCATACCAGCCGACCTGGCCGCAGAGGAAATGCTCGTGCACCAGCGTCTTACCCATCTGCTCGGGTGATATAGTTCCCAGAACAGTATTGATCTTCATCGCAACGTCACTCCCTTAAGCTGTGTTGCAGCCTATTTTTCCGAATACACCTGGTCACTGATGCGTGAGCTGTCATCCGGATAGAACCTGGAATTGATTGAATAGAAGATCACGGCCAGCACCATTACGGGCAACAGCGCAAGAAAGCCTGCTCGTATTCCGGCTGCTCCGCCTCCCACCGAGTCGGAGACTGCGCCCACGATCCAGGGACCCAGCGCGGCGCCGGCAGCATACACGAAGGTCACCATCATGCCCTGGCCGGCCATGCGGTGCGACGGAGGTACGACATCGGTGATAAGCGAAAAGATCAGCGGATTGACCATGGACACGAATATCATCTCCACGACCAGCAGGGCGATCAGCACCGGCATGGATACGGAGCCGAAAAAGTAAACAATTGCTGCCAGAGAAAGTAAAATCACGAGTTGTACCAGCGCCATCATGTAGCCTCGCCCGCCCCTGTTTTTTTTCTGCCAGCGGTCTGCTATCAGGCCGCCGATGGGAGAGCCGACTACGGCCACGATCGCGATTAAACCGATAATAGTACCGGCCTGAGCCGCATCCACATTATAGGCGCGGATCATAAAGGCCGGCAGCCAGCCGATCCAAGTGAAAACAACCAGGCCGAAGCAGAACTGCCCCAGGACGGTGAAGGTATAGGCTCTGGTTTTGAACAGCTTGATCCAGTTCGTCAGGTACTCTTTGCTCAGCCCCGACTCACCCTCGCCCTTAACCGTTGCATAATCTTTAAGGAAAAGAGCCCAGATACCAAAGATGAAGCCGGGAATAGCAAAGATAAAAAACGGCATCTGCCACATGCCGCTCTTAACCGCGATAATGCCGCCCAGTATCATGCCCAGTGCGGTGCCCAGCACCGAGCCGATGCCGAAGATACCCGTGACCAGGCCCCTCTTGGCCTTGGGATAAACCAGTGAAAGCCAGCCGGAGCCGCTGGTGCTGAAGCCGTCCTCGCCCAGGCCGACGAATCCGCGTGCGATCACCAGACTGACGAAATTTTTAGCCAGGCCGGTGGCGAAGGTTGCCGCGCTCCAGAGCAGGGCCATAAGGGCGATCGCCTTGCGCCTGCTCCAGCGGTCGACCAGCCAGGCGATGGGGATGGTCAGCAGGCCGACACCCACACTGAAGACCGACTGAACGATGCCCAGTTCAGTATCGGAGATATTCAGCGCCACCTTGATCTGCTGCAGCACCACCGAGAGAATGGACCTGTCTGCATAGTTGATGAGATACAGGACGGTCATCACGATGAGGATGCTGGCCGCCTGGCCTTTGGTTACCTGGTATAGCTTTTTACCATCTGCTGTAGGTTCCATAGGTATAAAATTCCCCTTATATTTAGATTTTGCCCTGTGTTCGACCAAAGGTATTCAGCCTACAGGTGTATAGCCCGTGCCCGTGCTAGCATTGAATAGAATGTGCTCAGCCTATGGTGGTATACCCTCCGCTGATGCTCAGCGTCTGGCCGGTGATGAAGACAGAAGCATCGGAGGCAAAGAAAGCCACGGCATTTCCGACATCGCTAGGCGTTCCGAACCGCCCCAGCCCTTTGCCCATGGGGTACAGTTTAATGGCCTTTTCCCTAATGCCCTTGATCATGTCCCTGGCCTGCTCCTCGGTCATGCCCATCTTGACCATCATACCTATCCTGCGGTTGTCAACTCCGGGATGGGGCACGGCGCCCAGGGCCAGGCAATTGACGTTAATGCAGCTCTTGCCCACCTCTTTGGACAGCGCTTTGCTGAAGCCCATGATGCCGGCCTTGCTGGCGGAATAGGCGGCCTGCCTGGGCTCGCCGATCCTGCCGGCATCGGAGATGATATTAATAATCTTGCCGTACTTCTGACTGATCATCCCGTCAATCACAGCTTTTGTGCAATTCATGACGCCGTATATATTCACATCGACATAGCGCTTCCACAGGGCGCGGTCTACCTTGTCGAACGTATTATCCATCGAGGAGGGTGAATCGCCCTCGGGCAACGGAGCCGGGACACCGGCGTTGTTGACCAGGATGTCTATACGGCCAAATTTATCCAGCGCCTTTTTGACCATCTGCATGACCGAGTCGAAATCGGTTACATCCGCCTGCAGCGCAATTGCTTCTCCGCCCGCAGCAACTATATCTTTGGCCACCCTGTCGGCGCGGTCCTGGAAAAAGTCATTCACCACGACTTTGGCGCCTTCCCTGGCCAAGATTGCAGCAATCCCTTCGCCGACGCCCTGTCCTGCGCCGGTCACGATCGCCACCTTGCCTTTGAGACCGAGATCCATGAGATTCCTCCTGCAATATCAATTTTATTTACAGGCCGAAAGCAAACCATCCGCCGTCGGCTGCGACGCCTGCATCGGCCGAGATAACGGCGCCGGTGATATATCTGGCATCATCGGAGACCAGGTAATATGCTAGTTTACCTATATCTTCCGGGTATAGCGCCTTGTGCA
Organism: Dehalococcoidia bacterium; assembly: GCA_034429855.1. Taxonomy (GTDB): domain Bacteria; phylum Chloroflexota; class Dehalococcoidia; order GIF9; family UBA5629; genus CAIMUM01. The sequence continues at coordinate 11,263 of DAOUFT010000047.1, read as the reverse complement.
TGGGAACGTTCTTAAGAAAGGCCTCAAGGTCGCCGCCGGAAAGCCCCTGCGTTTTCTCGGTAATGACCACACCCGGACGGATGCAATTGACCCGGATGGGAACGGCGGCCAGCTCGCGCGACAGTACGATGGTGAACTGCGCTATGGCGGCCTTCATGGCACCGTACAGCGTGCCGGGCAGCGTTACCAGACCCTCTGTAGCCCCGATATTAAGGATATTTCCGCTTTTCTGCGCCTTCATCTCTTTTGCAGCCCTGCGGGCGCAGTAAAATGCTCCCATAAAATCGATATTAATTATATCCTCGGCCAGCTTCATATCGAGATCGGTTATCGATCCCACCGGTTCGGTAATGGCCGCGTTATTGACCAGTATGTCCACCTTGCCGAACTTTTCGATAGTCTTATCAAACAGACGCTCCACCTGTTCCTGGACCGCTATATCCGTCTGGACGCACAGTATCTCTGCTTTGGAGGATTTAAACTCCGCCGCCGTTTTCTCCAGCTTTTTCAAATTCCTGCCGGCAATCACAACATCGATACCGTTCTGCGTAAATATCCTGGCGATACCCTTGCCTATACCACTTCCCCCTCCGGTGATGACAGCTACTTTATTTGACCTTGCCATTAACATACACCTCCCGTTTAATATAAAACCTCAGGTACTTAATATAACTAACTGACGGCGGCATTTATCCATTTATCAACGCCCGGTAATGTCATGTTCAATCCCGTCGTGGCGGCGGTTATGCCCGAGTCCGCCGCGATGATGGAGCCGGTGATATACCTGGCATCATCCGATGCCAGGAAATAGGCGAGTTTTCCCACGTCGTCGGGAACCAGTGCCTTATGCATGGGAATATGAACCAGAAACACCTCGACATCGCGGTCGGAAAGCTCCTCCATCATCTCTGTAAGCACCAGTCCGGGACAGATGCAGTTAACACGGATGGGTATATCCGCCAGCTCGCTGGCCAGCAGCTTGGTAAACTTATGGACGGCAGCCTTCATGGGCCCGTAGGCAATGCCGGGCAAAGAGATCAGTCCCTCCACCGAACCGATATTGATGATATTGCCGCTTTTACGGGCCTTCATCTCCTTGACCGCCCTGCGCGCGCAGTAGTAAACACCCCGGAAATTGATACCTACGATATCGTTCACCAGATGCATATCGATATCGGTGATGGGCGCCATAGGCTCGGCAATGCCTGCATTGTTGACCAGTATATCCACCTTGCCGAACTTCTCGATGGTCTTATCGAACAGGCGTTCCACCTGGTCCCGAACCGATACGTCGGTCTGAACACAAAATATCTCCGCTTTGGATGATTTCAGTTCCGACGCGGTTTTCTCCAGCTTCTCGAAGTTTCTCCCTGCTATCACCACATCGATACCGTTCTGAGTAAAGATCCTGGCTATACCCTTTCCGATACCGCGGCCCCCTCCCGTGACTACAGCTACCCTGTTTGACCTCGCCATTGTCCTTTTACCTCCCGCTTGATTATTTTAACTCAGCAAAACAATGAAAATCGGCATTCGCCCGCCCGATACCCATGTACAGGTCGATACTAATGTTATATTGTATTAATGTTATATCATATTTATCTTAAATCATCATATACTAACGGGCAGGCGTTGTCAATCATCCCTTGTGTATAAACGAAGCAGGTGTGACTATACTGTAGGTTGAAGGCGATGCCCCGCAACACACATTCCGGCGGCGGGCGCTGTACAGGGAAGTCGATTATTGACTAAGTTCGAACGAAGGAGGGAAGATGCTGGTTCATTAAAGGATCGTTGGGTGTGGAGCGGCCGGACCGCTGAGGGCGGGAGAACTCGGCATTTAGCCACTCATGGCCCTTGCCTTTCTTATGTCTCAACAGCATATTGGTATACATATAACGATCGGCCCTGAAGGTGGCGACAAGGTATTCGATGGCCCTGCCGTCCTTCTCATATACCACCCGTCTCAGGATCAGGCAGGGATCCCCCTCCCGGGCATCCAGGATAGAGCCGATATAGCTGTCGACGATGTCGGCTTCAATGGTCTGAACGGCCTGTTTTATGGATATCTTGAGGTCGTTCTCCATGAGATATGTAAGTGTTTTGTTTTTCAAGGCTTTGGGATTGAGTTTTTCCCCGATGTCTATGGGAAGATAGTTCAACAGATGATACAGCGGCTTATCATTGGCAAGCCTGATCCGTTCGATGCGAATGATCTCATTGCCCTCCGGGATGCCCAGATAATCGGTGATAGTCTTGTTGGCCAGAATCCGCGAGAAGCCGATAACCCTGGTCATGATCTTGATACGTCTGGAGTCATGCGAACTTATGTCTACCAGGTCGTTGCCGGTGCCCGACAGCTTGGGCAGTTCGGCCCTTTCGATTTTCTCCGCCACAAAGGTGCCCTTACCCTGTTTTCTTATGATCAGCCGATCCTTTTCCAGCGACGCCAGCGCCTGACGCACCGTGATGCGACTGATGTTGTATTGCTGAACCAGTAAATCCTCGGTGGGGAAGGGAGCCCCGGCCGCTATCTCACCCGACAATATCTTTTTACGAAGTATGGTATCGAGTTGATAATACAGAGGCACCCCTTTTTCTCTTGTTAACATCCTGCTCCTCTGTTTGGTATTATCATATCATTACTTCAACATTATACAGGAATCGGCCGGATAATTTTTATAACAATTATCATCACGTCGGCCATTTACAAATTATTATTATAACATTATAATAATATAAAGAATTTTGCAACTTGCAGAGTTAAGGAGAAGGGTTATGAGTGAAGCAGTCACGGTAACTGAGGTCATGGCGAAATACGCCGCATCTCTGAAATTCGAGGATCTTCCCAAGGCGGTGATTGACAAGGTCAAGATCTGTGTTTTCCATGCGCTGGCCTGCACTTTTGCCGGCCGCAACCAGGATTTGATTGCGTCCGCCGTCAATTACCTGAAGGAGATCAAGCTGGGCGGCAGGGCATCCGCTTTCGTGGACGGTACCAAGGGACCGCCCTGGGAGGTGGCCCTGGTGAACTCGGTGATCGGGCAGAGCACTGGTCAGGAGGACATGCACGCAGACTCGTCCTGCCATTGCGGCTCGATGATCATACCCGTGGCATTCGCCGTGGGAGAGGAGCTGGGCAGCAACGGAAAGGATGTCATTACCGCCATCGTCATCGGCTATGACGTCACCGGACGCATCGGCATGAGCATGCTCTCGCCCGATTTCTCCAAGAAATTCCGTCCCAGCGGCATGTTCGGGCCGTACGGTGCGGCTATCACGGCTGCTAAAATGTATAGACTGAACGAAGAACAGATGGTCAACGGTCTGGGGATGGCGGGCACGTTATCCTGCGGCAATATGCAGTGGGCGATGGAGGGTACGCACGAGCTGGTCTATCAGAACGGCTTCGCCTGCAGGAACGGCATCACGGCAGCGCTGCTGGGTAAACTCGGTGTCAAAGCTTCGCACCAGGTGCTGGAAGGCTTCCTGGGCGCTTGGAATACCTACGGGAAACAGCCTCTGGGCGAGAAAATCACCGAAGGTCTGGGGCAGTCCTTCGAGATAATGAAGGTGTTCTGCAAACCGGCGCCGGCCTGTGCGTACGTGCAACCGGCAGCAGCTCTGGCCCTCAGCATGTTGAGTAAATACAATATTGACCCGGAAACGATTGAGAAAATTGTCATCAAAACGTTCCCCATGGGAAAAATGTTCCCCGGGCTCGATTACCAGGGCCCCTTCTCCGATATCGCTCAGTCCAAGATGAGCCAGCAGTACTCTGTTGCCTCCGTCTTCATCTTTAAAGAACTGGCGCAATCAAATTACGAGAAATACTCGGATCCTCGCGTCAACAGACTGGCAACCCTTGCCACAGTGGAGGTCGACGACGCCATCACAGGCGCATATCCCAAGAAGCAGGGCTGCGAGATAACCGTTGCATTTAAGGGCGGCAAGGTCATTCACGAGAAAATGGACGACCTGGAGGTCATGACCGACGAGCGTGTGATCGCCAACTTCGAGGCGCAGGCCACACGCACGCTATCCAAGAAACAGGCGGACGAGCTCAAAAACGCCATTAACAACCTGGATAAGCTGGATAATATAGGCAGTCTGGTAAAGCTCTGTATCAAGAAATAGGATTTACAATGGACAAGAGTAAGAAGATACGCGTACTGGTAGCTAAACTGGGGTTGGACGGCCATGACCGCGGCGCGAAGGTTGTGGCCCGTGCGCTGAGGGATGCCGGCATGGAGGTGATCTATACCGGCATACGCCAGACACCGGAGATGATCGTCGCCACCGCAATACAGGAAGATGTCGACGTCGTGGGGCTGAGCTCTCTCTCCGGAGCCCACATGGAGCTCTTCCCCGAGATCATCAAAGGCCTGGCTAAAAAAGGCAAGAAAGACAGCCTCTTTATCTGCGGCGGCATCATCCCCGATGAGGATATACCGAAGCTTAAAAGAATGGGGGTACAGGAGGTCTTCGGGCCCGGCACATCGACCAAGGATATCGTCAACTACATCGTAGAACGTTTTAAGAATTAAGGAGGCATAGGATGGGCAAAGTATCACCATACTGCAAGGTTACCTGTCTGGATTACGGCGAGGAGCAGGGACTGACCAACCTATTTTACGCGGACAAACCCTCGGAGCCGTTCGTGTTCCCCATACCCGGGTTTTATATCGAGACGGCGGCGGGAACAAAAATCCTGTTCGATACAGGCTGCAGCCCCGATTACAAACAGACCTGGGGACTTCTAAACGAGTTCCTGCCGTATGTGAGGCCGAGTTTCATGGTCGATCAGCTAAAAAAGATCGGTGTGACGCCGCAGGATATCGACTATGTTGTGATGTCGCATCTTCATTACGACCACGCGGGAGGACTGTCCTCATTCAGGGGCGCCAAGGCTAAGATAGTGATCCAGAAAGCTGAGGCCCACGTAGCCATGTCGGCTATTTACACCAACCGCTCCGACATTGCTTATGCAGGCTATATCGGCACGGACTTTGAGTTCGCGGATCTGAACTGGCTGGTCATCGACGGCGACTATGATCTGCTGCCGGGCGTGCACCTGCTTTTTCTCCCGGGCCACGCACCGGGCGAGATGGGCGCCAGGATCGAGACGGAAAAAAGCGGCGACCTGATCATAGCCAGCGATGCGGTTTATAGCGCCGAGAATTACGGCCCGCCGGCCAAACTGCCCGGCGCCGCAATCAACCTGGATGATTACGTAAAAAGCGTGGAGAAAATCAGGCGTATCGCCGGCCTGTACGATGCAAAGGTAATCTTCGGTCACGATTCGGCCCAGAAACTGGCCATGTTCCCCGATTGGTGGGACTGACCCTGTACAACCAGTGAATACGTTTAGGGGCGTACTTTCAGGTGCGCCCGCTACCGGTTTTTTCTGAGGGCCACATAGATATCCGCCTCTATCATTTTGCTGTCTTTGAAAAAGTGGTGGGTGAAATAGAGGTTGCCCTCGCTGTCCAGAGACGGCTCGGCAGCGAATTGCGAGATAATCATCTCCGGCTTTTCCCATTTACCGCCGGATTTTACAGCCCTGTAGATGGCCGGGGTGCCCATGTACCAGCGCGTGAACCACAGCTCGTTTCCGTCCTGCGTCAGAAAAGGCCATCCGTCGGTCCCGTCCGAATTCACTTCGGTCACATTGACCGGCGGCTGCCACTCGCCGTCTTTCAAAGACGTCATCCAGATATCGTAGCCTCCCTGGCCACCTGCGCGGGGAGAGTGAAAATACATGTTCTTGCCGTCGGCCGTGATATGCATCTCGCCGATCTCGTATTGGAGGTTCAGTTTCTCTCCCGCATTGGTGAAGCCGCCCCATTTTCCGTCCCTGTAGGTTGCGGTCCACATGTCCATACCACGCAGGTTCCCCTGGCGCGCGGATGCAAACCAGATTGTATTGCCCTGAACGAAAGGCGCCCCATCGAGGGCAAGCTGGCTCTTATCCTGCAGCAGGACCCTCTCCGCCTGTTGCCAGGTTCCCGCGTTCTTTTGCGAGACCCAGATACCCGTCACGCCGTCGAACAGCTGCTTGTCCGCCGGTATGCCCACATCCGGGGTGAAAAAGAAATAAATAGTCCTGCCATCAGGCAGAATGAAGGCTGAATCCTCACCACCGGCCGTGTTGACGGCGCCGGCCAACGGAACCGGCTGATCGAATTCATCTGAGTGTAGAATCGGCGGATGGGCGTCGGTGGCCGGCGACACTTTTACCGCGCCCGCCGGTATGGCCTCGGCACGTGTGCGCAAAGCGGGTGCCGCCTGTTCCGGTTGGGATCCACAGGCTGGAAAAGCCGCTGCAATAAAGATTGTACAGATTAGTATCAGGACTATTCTCATTTCAGCATACCTCCCTAATTCAGCTCGCAGCGGCATTGCATCAGGTGCGCCCGCGATCGGGAGGGTTTAAAAACCCGCCCCTACATTTCTTCCTATAGCAGCGTATCTTCAGGTGCGCCCGCCATCGGGCGGGTTTAAAAACCCGCCCCTACGAATCCTCCTGCGCAGCCCTTTCCGCAGCCTTTTTGGCCCTGAACCGCTCATTCATGGTGAGCAGCCGCTTGCGCAGCCGGATATTCTTCGGCGTGACCTCCACCAGCTCGTCGGCGTTGATGAAGTCCATCGATTCCTCAAGGCTCATTTTAAGCGGCGGGGTCAGCCTGACCGCGATATCCGCCGTAGAGGCGCGGATATTGGTCTGTTTCTTCTCCTTGCAAACATTGACCGCCAGGTCGGTGGGCCGTGAGTTCATACCCACTATCATGCCCTCGTAGACCTGCGTACCGGGCTCGATGAATGTAATGCCGCGCTCCTGCGCATTGTTCAGGCCGTACGTCACAGCCACTCCGTCCTCTGCCGCCACAAGCGCTCCGCTGCGCGTCGAGGCTATCTCCCCGGCATATGGCTCATAGCCCAGGAACAGCGTATTCATTATACCTTCGCCACGCGTGGCCGTCAGGTAAGCGCTGCGGAAGCCGATCAGGCCTCGTGTTGGAATGCGATATTCCATGCGCAGATTTCCGTGTCCATCGTTAAACATATTGGTCATCCTGCCAAGGCGTTTGCTGAGCATCTCGGTCAGGGTACCTATGTAGTCCTCGCGCGTGTCGAGTATAAGCTGCTCCACCGGCTCATAGAGCTTGCCGTCTATCTCCCTGGTGATGGCCTCGGGGCGGGATATCTCAAACTCATAGTCCTGGCGACGCATGGTCTCCACCAATATGGCCAGATGAAGCTCACCCCTGCCCGACACCAGAAAGAGGTCCGGGCTATCGGTGTCCTCAACCCGCAGGCTGATGTTGGTCTCCAGTTCACGATAAAGCCGTTCGCGCAGCTGGCGCGAGGTGCAATATTTTCCCTCTCGCCCGGCAAAGGGTGACGCATTGACGCCGAAGGTCATCTTGACCGTCGGCTCACCGATCGCGATGCGTGGCAGGGGCTCGGGAAATTCGGGATCCACCACGCTGTCCCCGATGCTGACCTCCTGCAGTCCGGTCAGGCAGACGATCTCGCCAGCCGAGGCCTCCTCAACCGCCATCCTGTTAAGCCCCATGAAAGTGAAGACATCGGTGATCTCGTATTTGCGGGCGGCGCCGTCGGCGCCGATGACCGCCAGCGTATACTTGGGCCTGACGCTGCCCCTCAGTATGCGTCCGATAGCATAACGTCCCTTATAGCTGTCGTAATCCAGGTTGGATACCAGCATGCGGAACGGGCCTTCGTCCACCTGCGGTGGGGGCACCTGCCTGAGTATGGCCTCGAAAAGCGGCGCCATATCTACACCCTCCACAAAGGGATCGGTTGTGCAGGTCCCGTTGCGGGCGCTGGCATACAGGACCGGGAAGTCGAGCTGGCCCGTGTCGGTGGCCAGCTCAAGAAACAAGTCCTGCGTGAGGCTGACCACCTCGGCAATACGGGCGTTCTCCCGGTCGATCTTGTTGATGACAACGATGGGCTTCAGACCTTTATCGAAGGCCTGTTTCAGTACGAAACGGGTCTGCGGCATGGGCCCCTCCACGGAATCAACCAGCAGCAGGCAGCCGTCGGCCATATTGACCACACGCTCTACCTCGCCGCTGAAATCGGCATGGCCGGGCGTGTCAATGATGTTGATCTTGACGCCGCGGTACATCACAGCCGTGTTCTTGGCCAGTATGGTGATGCCTTTCTCGCGCTCCAGCGCATTGCGGTCCAATATCAACTCGCCCACCTGCTGGTTATCGCGGAACACCTTGCTCTGCTTGAGCAGGGCGTCTACCAGGCTGGTTTTGCCATGGTCGACATGGGCAACAATAGCAATATTTCTTATATCTTCACGGAATTTTGCGGACAAGGGGGTGCTCCTGTGGAAAATTATCGGCGTCGGGTCAGCAAAGTGCAGGTGATTGTAACCATATACTATAATAGTAGCACATTGAAGGCTGCCTCATATACCGCCGCTTGCCTTGAGCGATTCTCATATGATTGAAGAGAGGAAGCTGGACGCACATATCGCCGTGATGCTGGCCGGGATGCGTCTGCTCCACAAGGAATTCTATAATCCACGCATCACACCTGAAGCCAACCGCCGCATTATTGAGCGGGACAGCCTCCTGGCGGCCGGGCGCAGGGAAAAAATATACGGCACTTTCGATGTAACTGTACGCGAAGGGCTGCCGGTCAGGATCTACAAGCCGTGCGACAGGGACGAACTGCCGCTGGTGCTCTACATACACGGGGGCGGCTGGGTGGTGGGAAGTATCGAGACCCACGACAACGTCTGCCGCAAGCTGGCCAACCTGGCCGGAGCTATCGTAGTCTCGGTGGGCTACCGGCTGGCGCCGGAGAATAAATTCCCGGCGGGATTGGAAGATGTCTATGCCGCCCTGCAGTGGATTAGTACAGAGGCAAGCGCCCTTGGCGGCGACACCGGACGTCTGGCCGTAGCCGGAGACAGCGCCGGGGGAAACCTGGCCGCCGCCGTATGCCTGGTTACGCGGGACCGGGGAGGGCCGCGGATCCGTTTCCAGGCGCTGGCCTATCCTGCAGTAGATGCCTCCAATCTGGACAGGGAGTCCTACCATCTCAACGGCAAGGGCTACTACCTGACCAGACAGGTCATCGCACAGGTTATTCCTCTCTATATCAACAGGCCCGACGACGTATATGATCCGTATGTCTCGCCGTTGCTGGCCGGAGATGTCAGCGGGCTTCCGCCGGGCCTGGTGATAACGGCGCAGTTCGATCCGCTGATGAGCGAGGGCGAAGCCTATGCTGCACGACTGTCTGATTCGGGCGTGCCCTGCAAATTGCACAGGTACAACGGCATGATACACGGATTCCTGTCCTTCACCGGCCTGTTGCCGCAGGCGGGGCAGGCCATCGCAGAGATGGCAGGCGACCTGTCGCAGGCGTTACAATAGAGCATTTATACGACCGATCAGAGCATCAATAAAGGAGGTTTCTCATGCGCAAAGTGGTGATCGCGGGCGCAGGCATGACCAAATTCAGCGGAAAGCAGCCGAGGACGGCCATAGAGCTTTTCGGCGACGCCGCTTCGGAAGCCATAAACGATTGCGGCATTAAACCCGGGCAGGTGCAGGCCCTCTTTATGGGCAACTATCTCGGCGATTTTGAGGAGGGGCAGGCCCAGATTCAAACTTTTACGGCGGACTACCTGGGGCTGGCAGGCATACCGGCCAACCGGTACGAGAACGCCTGCGCCTCGGCCTCGGCCGCCATCCGCGACGCCTTTATGTGGGTGGCGTCAGGACAATATGACATTGTCCTTGCGGGAGGGGTGGAATGTGCGACCAAGATGGGCACACCGCTGGCCACGCGAACCTTCGCCATGTCCAGCGACAGCCGCTATGAGTATGCCGCCGGTGTGACCTTTCCCGGCGTCTTCGCCATGCTGGCCCACCTCTACGCAAGGCGCTACAACATACCGCTGGAAGCGCTTAAGAACCAGCTTTACCAGGTATCGATAAACTCGCATTACTACGGGGCGCGCAATCCCAAGGCGCAGTTTCAGAAGGAGCTGACGCTGGAAGACGCACGTAAAAGCCCCGTTGTGGCCTCTCCCCTGCAGCTGGCTGATTGCTGCCCATTCACAGACGGGGCGGCGGCTTTAATCATAACTTCGGAGGAAGCGGCCAGGAAGCTCACCAAGAAACCGGTGTTGATCGCCGGTGTGGGACAGGCCTCCGCGGGCAACTTGCTCAGCCAGAAGGAGTACCTGCCACGCATAAGGTCACGAGAGCTGGCGGCCGAGCGATCATATAAGATGGCTGGCCTGGGTCCGAAGGATATAGACGTAGTCGAGCTGCACGACTGTTTCAGCATCGCCGCACTGATCGCCCTTGAGGGACTGGGATTCTATCCCTACGGCACTTCCGGACAGGCGGTGGAAAAGGGCGAGACAAAGAGCGGGGGCCGGATAGCGCGCACCCCGGCGGGAGGGCTCAAGGCCAAGGGACATCCGGTGGGCGCCACCGGCGCCGCCCAGGCCTACGAGATCGTACGTCAGCTTCGGGGCGAATGCGGTGAGCGGCAGGTGGAGGGGGCCAGGGTTGGCATGACCGACACCCTGGGAGGGGACGGCGGCACGCTGTGCAACATGATACTCAGGCGCGGCTGGTAATATTAATTAAAGGGAGCACTGAAGTGGAAGCCAAACTCACTTTCAAAGAATATAATGAGAACCTTAAACAGGGCAGACTGACCGGACTTAAATGCGGTGACTGTGGGGAGGTGTCGGCGCAGCCGAGGCTGATCTGCGCCCGATGCGGCGGCAGCCTGCTGGAAACCCTGGAATTAAATGGCAGTGGCGCCATACAGACCTTCACGGTCAACTATGTGCCCGCCGAAGGCAGGGAGTCCGAAGCGCCCTATATTGTTGTGATCGTGGAACTGGACGAGGGGCCCTGGATTATGGGAAATCTCGCTGGATTAAAGCCGGAGGAGGCCGGCATGGACATCATGGGCAAGAGGGTGCGCCTGGAGTCCACAGCCGTCTTCGCCGGGGATAAATATTCGGCAGGCGAGATAGCTCGTCCGGTTTTCAGATTGATTTCCTGAACGCAGGCGCACCTGAAGGTGCGCCCCAACAAGTGTAGGGGCGGGTTTTTGAACCCGCCCGCTATCTTATAAAGACTGTGTTAATATACTATCAGCTGGAATTTTAATCCTTTAATCCTGCGCCTCCATCACTGAGGCGCCGGAGGTACTTCTCATACGCTCGCTCAGATCTATACCT
>DAOUFT010000046.1:0-13976 GCA_034429855.1 Dehalococcoidia bacterium | reverse complement strand
ATGACAGTGATTACCCTGCGTAACCTGTGTGTGATTGCATGCTTCAGAGCAAAAGCTAACATGGCCAGTGTTTTTCCTGAGCCTGTAGGCGCAGTGAGAGTATAAATACCCTGGGGCATTTCAGCAGCTTTCAGACAATAGTGAAGTACTTCTGAACGTAACTGGTTTATTTTTAACGATGCTTTTGATACCTTCCTAAGTTCATCGAGGAAGGTATTGAGGTGCAAGAAAGCCATTTCTGGTTCCAGAGAGGCTCCCCTCTCTCGGTAAACACGATCGCCCTCGGTGTCTGTCTGGAAAAAGGCTTCGGTTTCAATAAAATCGGCATCTACGAGCGCGGAGAATAGCATTCGGACACCAAGCATTGACGCGATCGCCCATTGTGACCAATCAGATATTAGACCAGTAATCTTGTCACGTGGAGGAAGCTCTAACGAATCATCCCTGAAGCGTGCAAGTAATAGATCGGCATCCGGGTCAGATGGTCTCAAGTTAGCGGAATGATTTTTATATCGCTTCTGCATATTAAGGGGGTCGAGTTGACGTAACGATTCCGGACTAACTGCCCTAAGACCTATATGATGCCCCTGAATAGCCAGAGCCGGTGCAATCCCCTTTTCCTTATATTCCCTCAGCGCTATCCAAGCGCCGGCTGACCAATGGTCAATTCCTTGCTCTTCACCTCTAAGACGTTTCTGAAAAAGCTCACCATATTTACCGAGGTCGTGTAAAATACCGGATATCCAAGCCTCGTTTTCCGCGTTGAAACCTGCGGCATAATCTGACGCCCGCTTTGCAACCAATTGGAGATGCTCTGAAAGATATTCTTCTCTCCCATCTATACTGCGATGTGAAAGATAACGAAGAGGAGAAACAATACTATCCATGATTATTACCACCCTTTAATAAACCAACTACTGCCTGAAAATATGTATTGAAAAGATGTCTTATTTACACACGTACCGTTTTACCGCAAACCATTTACACTTACATTAAGTATTCGTTAACGATATATTATCATTAAACTATATAATTGAAAAACAGTCATTGCTAATAGTATCCATTCCATGAAGACCCCTGATTTAACTCGATTTAAACAGGTTTCGTCTCAACATAAATACAACCTCCCGGTTCTCAGTTTTACACTCCGCAATACGTCACGCCTCCAGCTTGGTTCGGTGCATCTGAAAGACGATGCCCGCCTTGAAAGCCTCCCGGCAAGCCTGGTAGACCGGCAGCCTGTTTAAAAGACTGTTGAAATACATGCCCATGGCCTGCTGCCATAGCCTGCCCGGATGTATACTACCCTCCTCCCGCAAGCGGTTCAAGCCGGCGATGAAATACTGTATCTCATCACGGTCAAGCTCAGTTAGCGGCGCATCCTCTTCCATATGTCTGCGCCGTACCCTGCCTCCCTTCCAGCGGCCGTTGCGCTCCTCGTCCGCTTCAAGTATGGCTTCGATCTGACCCCGCAGGCCTGGCTGGATGGTCGGCTCTGGTTTATCCTCCCCGACCTGCCTACCATCTCCACCCTGATCGCGGCGCAGCGACTGCCAGATCAGGCCGTTGATAAAGGACTCGACGCAGGCCTGAAAACCCGTATCCTCCTCCATGTCCTGGTAGATGATAGTCGCTACGAGCCGGCCCCACTCACGTTCAACCTTGACCCGCTTCCCCTTTTTATCCATCAGATCCAGGAAGGTGTGGTAGCGGGCCTCGACCTCGTTCCTGGGGGCACCCCTGTTCCCTGCACCTCTCTTACCCGCGTCTTTTCGCTCCATCAGGCCCGCAGCGGCTTTCTGCATGCGAGGTCGTATGCGGATGGCGCCGGGCACGCCGTTCGGCGCGGACTGTTTGCCGCCGCACAGGCTGACCAGACCCACGGCGGCCAGCTCCCTGAGCGTGCCCCGCACCTTGCCGTAGGCCTGCTCAAGGTCATCGCCTTTTTTAAAGTCCACCACCGCCGACAGCAGTTCGGACATTTCAACCTCGTCCTTGCCGCAACTCGCCAGAAAATTGATCACCCTGGCGCCGGTCTCTTTATCTGTTCTCATAAATGCAATTCTCCTCCTTATAAATGTGAATTTGGTCTTGAAAGCCGCGGGATTTACGCGGCCAGTATGGACCTGACTGCAGTGAATAGGCCCAGCAGGGCGATGAAGGCCAGGGATAGTACCAGGAAGACCGCGCCCAGCACACACAGCGTGGCCGTGATGCAGAAGCCGGCGCCTACCCTGGCGGCCGTCCAGCCTTCACCCACATCGCTCAGCCCGCGCGTACACAGCGCGGCGAAGACGGCCACGACCACGACCACAAGTCCGGCCACTGTGGCCCAGATATCGAAGGACCACCAGACCAGCAGCAGTCCCAGCGGTATACTGCCGAAGAGCGCCGCACGCTGCCAGACGGGGGACGGCCACGGCAGCACGCCGCAATTGGAAGACTTCCGCGGAGGAGTCCCGGGCGGCGGCTTCTCCGGTTCCCCGCGTTCACACCTTTCCGCTCTGTTGCGCTCCCCGCGGAAGAGATCATATCGCGACCTGCGCTGCGGGTCGCACAGCACGTCCCGCGCCTCGTTGATCTCCCTCATGCGCTGCAAGGAGCCGCCGGCATCAGGATGGTGCTTGCGCGCCAGCGCCGTATAGGCGGCCTTGATTACCTCAGGCTCGGCGCCGGGCCCGACGCCCAGCACGGCATAATAGTCCTTCCAGTGCATCTCGTACTGTTCCATGATTCAGATCTGTATAATGCCGCTGCCGCCACAGACATGGCAACGCTTCTGCCGCTCGAAGCCCGGCGAACCGGCCTCCTCCTTTCCTGTTCCCCCGCAACGGCCGCACCAGCTGTCATCCGGTCCCATCCTCACCTTGCCGCTGCCGCCGCAGACCCCACAATCATGCGGCTTGCTGAAGGCGCCGTAATGGCCCTGCTCGCCGGTGCCGCCGCATCCCCTGCAGTTGACGATCTTACTCCCGGTTCTCATGATGACCTCCGCCTTAATCAATTCGTGTAAGCATACTTTATAACGGGGACGGGACAGCTATGTGTCACTCGCATAAAGAGAGCCTGTGGTATAATTTTCCACGGTCACATACGGGGTGATTTGTGAGGGAGAACAAGAGGGACAGGCTGGCGCGGCTGAACAAGGTGGAGCACCTGCTCTACCAATGCCCGGAAGGCATGACCATCGGCGCCATCGCTGAGAAATGCGGCGTTTGCCCCCGAACTTCCCGGCGCGACCTCGAGGCGCTGGAATCGATCGGCGTTCCCGTCTGGGAGAAGGGTAACCTGCGCGGCATCCTTGAGGACCACTTCCTGCCCCCCATCTCCTTCACTCTGCCGGAGGCCATGACCGTGTTCCTGGCGGCACGCCTGATGCTGGCCTACAGCAATACCTACAATCCCAATATCGACTCAACCTTCGTCAAGCTCAACTCCGCCGTGCCCGCTCCGTTGCAGGACCAGGTTAGTCGCACCATAGAATGGATGCAGAAGCTCAACCGTGACGACCGGCTGCGTCGTACCACGGATTTGCTGACGCAAGCCTGGACACAAGGGCACAAGGCCAGGATAACCTACCAGGCTCTGGGACGCCGCAGCGCCGGCGCCCGTGTGATCGAACCCTATTTCATACAGCCCGCAACCTTCGAGCACGCCAACTACGTAATAGCCTTCTGCTGCCAGGCCCGCAGGATTCGCACCTTCAAGATCGACCGCATCACGGATATCGAACTGCTGGACGAGCGCTACTCCATACCGACGGACTTCGACGCCAATAAATTCCTGGCAACGGCCTGGGGCATAACAGAGCACGGCAAACCGTTGACCGCCAGGCTCAGATTCAACGCCGAGATCGCCAGGATCGCACTGGAGACCAGGTGGCACCCGTCTCAGGTCGTGAAGGCTCAGCCGGACGGCTCGGCCGTCGCGACCTTCAGGGTGCCCGTGACTGACGAGTTCATCTCTTTCGTGCTGCGCTGGGGAGACAAAGTCGAGGTGCTCGAGCCGGCGAGCCTGCGCAAGAAGGTGGCCGGCGTGGCGCGCAAAATGCTCGGTATGTATAAAACCTCTGTGAGTAAATAAATATTGCTGCTATAATCTAAATGCTATAATCTAAAGCAGGTTAATAACCTGGAGCTTAATTATGAGATTTACGGTAACACTGGAAAAGGATGAGGACGGCTTCATTATCGCCAGTTGCCCCGCCCTACAGGGATGCCATTCACAGGGTAAAACTAAAGAGGAGGCCCTGTTTAACATACAGGAAGCAATCAAAGGATATATCGCCAGCATGCGCAAGCACGGCGAGAAGATACCTGTTACGGAGACTGAAGAGGTTGAGGTCGGCGTATAGTGGGAAAGCTCCCGGCAATCTCTGGGGATGAATTCGTTAAAGCGGTTCATCATATAGGATATACCTGGGACCATACCGAGGGCAGCCACATGATCCTTTTAAACCAGCAAGGAAGACGGCTGGTTGTGCCCAGACACAGGGAACTTGGACCCGGTCTGCTGCGCAAGCTGATCCGTGATGCCGGTTTAACCAGAGCTCATTTTATTGAGCTGCTTAAGAAATAGCCTTTGAAGAAAACTGCTGCAACCGCCATATTCGGCGGGGGATGCTTTTGGTGCACCGAGGCCGTCTTCTCGGCGCTCAAGGGCGTGTTAAAGGCCACACCGGGTTACACGGGCGGGCGGACCGCTAACCCCACCTATCAGCAGGTCTGCGGCGGCAACACAGGACACGTGGAGGCCGTCATGATCGAATATGACCCGGCTATGATCAGCTACGACGACCTACTGGATGTCTTCTTCTACACGCACGACCCGACCACACCCAACCGCCAGGGAAACGACGTCGGCGAACAGTACCACTCAACCATCTTCTACATGGACGATGCTCAAAAAGAGGCGGCCGAGAAGTACGTTGCCAGGCTGGATGCCTCCGGAGGGTATAAAGCGCCCATCGCTACTTCAGTAAGGCCGCTGACCACGTTCTACGAGGCCGAAGACTACCACCACGACTACTACACTGCCAACCCGGCGCAGCCATACTGCCGCATGGTGATCGCGCCCAAGATGGCCAAGTTCAGGGCCAAATTCAAGGACAGATTAAAATAACTGTGCAAACCCTCTCACAGTAAACGTAGGGGCGGACTTTCAAGTCCGCCCGCTTCGGGCGCTGCATTGGTTTCCTGGAAGATTGCCGCGGCCTTCGGCCTCGCAATGACAGGTGGTATTATTTTGTCCTGGGTCTAATCCTGAGCGCAATGTCTAAATCCAGCGCATCGGCAACCTTGAAGAGCGTATTGAGCGTGGTATTCGAATCGCCTTTCTCCAGCCTCGATATGGCTGGTTGCCGGGTACCGACAATCCTGGCAAGATGCGATTGACTGATCTGTAACTGGTTTCTGCGCTCGATTATTGTCCGCACTAAATCGTATTTGGGCTTTAATGCATCGTATTCCTTGCGGATCCCCGGTTTATCCAGCAGCGCGGCCTCAAACTCTGTGTAATTGGTTGCTTTTCTAGTTTTCATATTCAAATTCAGGATTCAATACATCAATCTCTCTACCATGATATACCATATATGTTATATTTTCAACCGGATTTGACTCTATTCATACGCCGGATCGCCAAATCCACATCTGCCCGCAATAGCCTGCCTTCCTTTTTTGTGAATGCATGCAACAACACAAATCTTCGCTCTTTGGTTGCGCAGAATAGTATCCGGTATATATCCGAACTATGTTTAATGCGCAGTTCCCTGATGCCTGACTTATGTATTTTTCTTACGTACGGCATGCCCAGAGTTGTACCAAACTGTTGAAGCAACTTCAATACATGGAGTATTTCAGCGATCGCAGCGTCAGACTGCTGCAAAATAAAGTCCTTAACCGGCTCGTTATCATTGCTACCTATAAAGAAATCGATATGCCAATCCACGCCGGCTATTATACTTCAATCATGCATTGTATACGACATTCGTAGTTAATCTATCACTAATCAATTTTTATTTTGGGTTTCGTCCTGGATTTGACCTGTGAATCAGCCTCTTGTACCCTGTAACAGTCAGGACACTTCGGTCACCTTTATTTTTTCTCCAGGAGGCGGCAGATGATGAAATCTATATTCCGGACATTGCTCCCCATCTTCATGGCCCTGGTTATGATCCCCCTTGCATGCGCCCAACCTTCCTCCGACCAGGCGACGGACGAGTCACCACCACTGATCGAGATACCGGTAGATAAAGGACTGGTGTCCTCTCTCACCCAACCACCCGACTGCAGAATCTCGTTCAACCGCTGGGAGGGCATCTGCATGATTAATACGGACGGGACGGATTACCGGTGCCTGCCCATATCCGGCGAATGGCATTCCTGGTCGCCCGACGGCAGCATGATCGTCTACCAGGATAAGCAACCCGGCAACAGCGAGCTGTATGTGATGACCTCGGAGGGCACGAATCCCACCCGCATTACACGCAGTCCCGGCCACGACGTCGAGCCGTCCTGGTCGCCCGACGGTAAAAAAATCGCTTTCGCTTCGGACCGCGACGGCTACTACGAAATATACACCATCAATTACAACGGGACCGGTCCGGTCAGACTGACCGAAAACGAGGCCAACGACCGCGAGCCGAGCTGGTCTCCCGACAGCAGCCGGATCGTTTTTATATCAGACAGGGACGAGGCAAAATCGCAGGCCTACATTATGAACGCCGACGGCAGCGACGTTCAGCGGCTGACAGAAGGTCTTTACCCGGTCAGCCGTCCCCGCTGGTCGCCCGACGGCTCAAGAATACTCTTCACTTCATCCCTGTGGGTCTACGGCATCGATCCGGACGGAAGTAACATGAAGGCAGCCTCATCCGAACGGGGTGTAATGGGCGCCTCCTGGTCGCCCTGCGGCAACTGGATAGCCACCACATCCTGGATACTCGCAAAAGACCCGTCCACAAGGGCCTATGCCATCAGAATTGTGAACGCAAAAGGCGAGGAACAGAAGACGCTGTATGAAACCAAAGAAATAATCGGGGAACCGGAATGGTGCCCGGTATCACGTACCATTCTGGCAGGCGTCTCTTCCAAAGGCGCATCCATTATCAGCTCGTTCCCCGTGACCAAACAGATCGCCTACGTGTACAAGCCCGAAAACACCATTTACATGAACATCTTCTCCGCTCCCGAAGACAAAATGGATAAGACCGTGCAACTGACCAGGTACGAACGCGATAACGTCGACCCGGCCTGGTCCCCCGACGGCCGTAAAATAGCCTTCTCATCCAAACGCGACGGCGACTTCGAGATATTCGTCATGGACGCCGACGGCGGCAACCAGACCCAGCTCACCAGGAATAAGGACAGCGACGGGGCGCCGGCCTGGTCGCCGGACGGCAAGAAAATCGCCTTCCACTCCTGGCGCGACAAGGACTGGGAGATCTATGTCTTCAGCTCCGAGGACGGCTGGACCGAACAGACCAGACTGACCGACTCCGAAGAACAGGATACCAACCCCTGCTGGTCGCCGGACGGCAAATATATCGCCTTCTTGAGCAGACGCGACGGCAAATGGGATATATACCGCATGAACGCCGACGGCAGCAACCAGGTCAAACTGACCGATTCCACCGCCGATGAGGGATCGCCCGCCTGGTCGCCGGACGGCAAATACATACTCTTCGATACCGATCGCGACGGCAACTGGGAGATATACCGCATGGACGCCGACGGCGGCAACCCGGCCAACCTCAGCAACGATCCGGGATCGGACCGCGCCGCCGCCTGGTCCGGGGATGGCAAGCGCATCATTTTCCAGACGGACCGCGACGGCAATAAAGAGATCTATATCATGAACGCCGACGGCAGCAACCAGACCAACTTCACCATGAGCAAGATTGACGAGACCGACCCCTGCTGGCAGCCGTGACCGGCTATATTCGAATTCAGCCTTTGGCGGCGTCCTTCTCACGCTGGTCGAGTATCATCTCCACCGCCATCGATGCTACTTCCCCGGCCAGCGAGGAGCACCTCTCCAGCACGCCGGCCTTGAACGCGGCCTCCAAGTCCTCGGAGGTCATCAGATTGAAGAAACGCCCGTAGAACTTCACCTGCAGGTCGTGACAGCGGCAGGTGCCGTAGATGGCGTTGAACCTGTTCTCAAGCTCGCGGCAGATCAAGAGCGCCTTCATCATCTTGCCGCGGCGGTGGAACTCCTCCTTTTTCCTGCCGTACAGATAGCTGATGGCCAACACCGCGCCCGACAACGACCCGCAGTGGCCGTCGCCCGTCAGGCCGATGCCGTCGGCAAAGCCTGTGGCAGCGCGGAAGATGTCCTCGTTCCACATCCCCAACGACTCCATCACGCCTGCGAACACGCTCTGCGCGCAGTTGCCGTTCTCCATTTCGTACTTCTTGGCCAGCGCGAAGGCCGTGTCCTTGATCTCCTGCCTCGATTTCTCCATCTCAATATCTCCTTTCTGCAAACAGCCGGTTAACATTATATCCTTAATATATAGCCATAAGCACCTTGCCTGATCACCCACGCGACACTATACTGGGATTAACAGGATGAAAGCTGCGGACTACGGAAGGGATATCAGGTCCATCGCCCTGGAGGGCGATATCTCCTCAACCCCGGAAGCCGAAATCGAGGGGCTCATCACAGGCCCATCCGGAATAGTCAGCGTCATACTGGACTTCCAGGCCGCCGCGTCAATGGACAATACCGCGCTCAGCATGCTGGTGCGCCTGCACAACAGCGCCCGGCACAGCGGCAAAAGGCTGTTGGCAGCCGGTCTGAAAGGCCGAATGATGGAGACCTTCCACCTGGCTCGCCTGGACGAGGGCATACCCTGCTTCGACGATATAAACGCCGCATTCAAACACGCCGGCTACAACGGCCAAGTCCCACAGAACCCGGTACAACCGGCGCAGGAAAGTACCATTTCGTCCGCGGAAGACCCCTGGGCTAAACCCGTATCCAGGCTGAAAGTCAAACCCATGCCTAAAGAGGCCGTGAACCTGAACGTTCAGGGACGGCGTGTGGCAGGACCCATGCAGGGGTTTGGTCAGCTCTGGCAGAAGACCTACCGCATCTCATTGCCGGGCAGTATTTCTCCGGAACAGGCCGTCTCCATGCTCAAAGAGAACTTCACAAAATTCCAGCCGCCGGCCAACCGCTTCTACCCTCCGCCGGAAGGCATCAGGCCGGGCGAGGTGATTCTGATCAACGCCGATACGCCGGGCGGACTGGTGATCACGGGTGTGATGGTGCTCTACGCCGGACCCCTCAGCTTCACCTTCATCACGCCGCAGGGGCACCCCGAGGCCGGCTGGGTCACCTTCTCTTCCTTCAAAGAAGGCGATTCGACAATTGTGCAGATACAGGGACTGGCGCGCGCCAGCGACCCCGTCTACGAACTGGCCTTCCGCCTGGCGGGCTCCAGGCTCCAGCAGGGCATCTGGACCCACGTGCTGCAGTCCATGCTCAAATATACGGGCATCGAGGGACAGGTGCAGGTGACGCCCGTCCGACTGGACAGCCGCCTCCAATGGAATCGCCTCTTCAACGTCTTCCTCAACGCGCAGATACTCAGCCTGCTCTATACGCCGGTCCTTATATGGCGTAAACTATTAAACAGGTGAATCGACCGGATTTGTCCACAGCATCGACCGGCAGCCGCGATAAGCAGATCTGCGTGGTCGGCTCCGGTCCCAACGGCCTGGCGGCCGCCATCGCTCTGGCTCAGGCCGGGCTGCGCGTAAGCATAATCGAGGGCAATACATCCATCGGCGGCGGCACGCGCTCCGCCGAACTGACGCTGCCCGGCTTCATACACGATACCGGCTCGTCGGTCCATCCCATGGCCGCCATCTCGCCCTTTTTCAAATCTCTGCGGCTTTCAGACCACGGACTGGTATGGATACAGCAGCCGGCGGCGCTGGCGCACCCCATGGACGACGGTTCCTGCGCGCTGCTGCAAACGTCGATACCCGACACTTCGGCCACACTGGGAAAAGACGCCCCCGCATACCGACGGCTGATCAGACCACTGTTCGAGGAGCGCGAAAATCTGCTGCCGTTCCTGCTGGGCACCATGCGCCGGCTCCGGCACACCCCCTCGCTGGCCCGCTTCGGATTCAACGCCATGCAGTCCGCCCTCTTTCTGGCGCAACGCTTCCAGTCGGAACGCGCACGGGGCTTTATAGCAGGACTGTGCGCCCACGCGATGCTACCCCTGGACGAATGGCCCGGCGCCGCCTACGGCCTGGCTTTGGCACTGGCCGGGCACGCCGCCGGTTGGCCCATAGCTAAAAAGGGGTCCGGCAGCATCAGTGCCGCGCTGGCCTCGTGCCTCAAATCCGCAGGCGGGACCATAACCACCGGCAGATACGTTGAATGCGCGGAAGATCTCCCGCAGGACGCCACCATCATGTGGGATGTCACACCCGCGCAGCTGCTGAAGATCAAAGGACTCAACCTGCCGGACGGCTACCGCAGATCGCTGGGCAGATACCGCTACGGCCCGGGCGTCTTTAAAATAGACTGGGCGCTGAGCGAGCCCATACCCTGGAAGGCCCGCGAATGCAGACTTGCCGGCACGGTGCACCTGGGCGGCACATTCAATGAGATAGCTATCTCCGAGAGCTGCGCCTGGCGCTGCGAGTCCGCCCCCAAGCCCTTCGTACTGCTGGTCCAGCCCAGCCTGTTCGATCCCTCGCGCGCCCCCGCAGGCAAACATACCGCCTGGGCCTACTGCCACGTGGCCAACGGATTCAACGGCGACATGACCGATGCCATCGAGGCGCAGGTGGAGCGCTTTGCGCCGGGCTTCCGCGAGATAATTCTGGCACGCCATACCGCCGCTCCGGCCGATCTTGAAAAGGACAACCCCAACCTGGTGGGCGGCGACATCGGCGGCGGCGCACAGACGCTCTGGCAGATATTCGCCCGCCCCGCACTCTTGCGTGATCCCTATAAAATACCCTGTTCCGATATGTATCTCTGCTCCTCCTCCACTCCCCCCGGCGCCGGCGTGCACGGTATGTGCGGCTTCCACGCCGCTCAATCCTGCCTTAAAAATATGTGATCGGCAGTCATTCACCCCCTTCCACTCCAATAAATGCCGGTTCAAACGGAGATAGTAGCCACTGGGCAACTGTGCTACAATCAAACGAGCGGACGCAGGCAACAGGCTAATTCATTCGGTCCGCCGCAGGCAGGTGAAGAAATGATCGAAAAAGTCCACACGCACATCATCACAGAGCTCGAGCAGAACACCAGGACCGACACCATCTTCATACTCGCCTCCATATTGCTCAACCTGATCGCACTGGCGGTCAACTCCGGCGTGGCCAACAACGGCGACAAGGACGCCGCGCAGTGGATCGTCTTCTTCACCTTCATCGTCCTGGTAATCGTGATCAACCTGGTGGCGGAAATCGGTATCATCAAGGGCAAACAGACGCGTAAAAAGCTGGTGGACGGCCTGCTTAAAATGTACAAAGACCAGGGCGTGGACGGCTACTACGATCCCGCGCTGATCAACAACTACCAGACGCGCTACAGCCTCTTCCTGCTGGTGGTGCTGGTCACCGGACTGGTGGCAATCATCGTCCCCGTACTGCTGCTGCTTTAAAATGATTAACCGCTCCGTCCGACAAAGCTGCCCGTGAGAAACATCAGATACATAACAGACGAGGAGTGCGCCCGCCTGCGCGGAGTGCTGTTCGACATCGACGACACCTTCACCCACCAGGGCAAAATGCTGCCGCAGGCCTTCCAGGCGCTGTGGGACCTGAGGGAGGCGGGACTGATCACTGTGCCGCTCACGGGACGCCCGGCGGGATGGTGCGACCACTTCGCGCGCATGTGGCCGGTGGACGGCGTGGTGGGCGAGAACGGCGCCTTCTACTACTATTACGACCACAAAGCCGGAAAGCTGCGCCAGCGCTATATCTTCACACCGCAGCAGATCGCCGATAAGCGGGCTAAGCTCGAGACCATCAGAAAGGAGGTACTGCGCCGCGTGCCGGCCGCCGCTGTGGCCTCGGACCAGCCATTCAGGCTGTTCGACCTGGCCATCGATTTCCGCGAGGATGTGAAACCTCTCAGCGAGCAGGAGATAGACGAGATCTGTCGCGTCTTCGCCAAACACGGCGCCACGCACAAGATCAGCTCCATCCACGTCAACGGCTGGTTCGGCGGCTACAACAAGCTCTCCACGGCCAAACTCTTCCTGAAGGAGAGGTTCGGGATCAAATGGAAAGAGGCGAAAAGCTGCATACTCTTCGCCGGGGATTCCCCCAACGACGAGCCCATGTTCCAGGCGCTGGAGCTGACCGTGGGCGTGGCCAACATCAGGAATTTCACTTCCCGCATGAAGCATCCTCCGAAATATATTACTACCATGAAAGGTGGGCACGGATTCGCCGAGATGGCCGCAATCATACTGGAGAAAAGAAAAAAGACCAGAGGAGCAGTCAAGTGAGCGATAAACCTGTCGTATCGATCGTCAAAGGAAAGTTCCCGCCGGACAGGCAGGAGATAGACGGGATGGTGCGCAAGGCCATTGAATTGGCGGGCGGCCTCAAATCCATAATCAAGAAGGGCAGCCACGTCGTGATCAAGCCCAACCTCTTCGCGCCCTACCCACCGCCCATCTCAGTGGACCGCCGCGTCGTCTCCACCATGGTCAGGCTGGCGCGCGAGGCTGGGGCTAAACGCGTCAGCGTGATCGAGGGGGTGAGCGTGGGCACGCTGATGAAGCGCGTCAGGCCCGCCGCCACCCCCTGCGGACTCAACCGCGGCTTCAATACGCTGGAGGTCATGCGCATGCTGGGCATCAGACGCGAGGTGGAGGAGGCGGGCGGCGAGGTGATGGGCGTGGAGGACGCCGAGAAAGTCGAGGTAGATGTTAAAGGAGGGATCGCCCTGCACCACGTCAACTACCCCAAGGTGGTGCTGGATGCCGACTGCTTCATCAACCTGCCCGCCATGAAGACGCACACCATGACCATGGTAACGCTCTCGCTCAAGAACCTGCAGGGACTGCTGGACGAGCGCGGCAGGTACTACTCCCACCGCGACGACATGCACCAGCACATGGTGGATATCAGCAAGATAAGGAAGCCGGACCTGGTGCTGCTGGACGGGTTGCTGGCCATGGAGGGCATGGGCGCGGGCGAGGGCGGTACGCCCGTGGAGATGGGCGTGATCATGGCGAGCCGCGACACCGTGGCGCTGGACTCCATCGCTTCTATGTGCATGGGCATCGACAACCCGCTGGTGGTAAACACCACCAGGCTGGCCGGGCACGACGGACTCGGCGTGAGCAACCCCTTTATGATCGAGGTGGCCGGAGAGCCCGTAGCCTCGGTTAAAAAGAAGTTCCAGCTCCCGGCAACATACACCATGCCCATCGATAGTCTGCTGACGGGCGTCTATCCCAACATCGACGTCTATATCGGGGGCGCCTGCTGGGCCTGCTGGCTGATGGCCGCGCTGGCGGCCGCCGTACTAGCCAAATCCCCTCAGCGCTCCTCGCTCATCGTGGGTGTCGATCCCAAGATACCACCCAGGCTGCGCACCGACATGCAGCACACCTTCTTCATGGGCGAATGCGCACTGGCCACGGGCGGGGACCTGCGCGAGCTGCGCAACGCCATGCAGCTGGCCGGAATCGACCGCTTCCTGGGGGGATGTCCGCCCTACGAGCAGAGCCTGCTCAAGCTGGAAGATATCATGATCGAGATGGGCTACCTGGACCCGCATGAGCTGGTCAGGAAAGCCGGCAAGCACAGGGACGAGTTCTTCGATTATTACCGCAAGTACGACCCAACCTGGGAGCCGGAGTTAGATTGATTCGGAATTTTACGGGCGCACCTGAAGGTACGCCCCTACCGTAGGGGCGGGTTTTTAAACCCGCCCGAAGTGAAGGTTATGTTGTAGGGGCGGGGTTTTAAACCCGCCCG
>DAOUFT010000045.1:0-3769 GCA_034429855.1 Dehalococcoidia bacterium | reverse complement strand
GATGACGTCCGCACCGGCTTGCACCATATCGACAGCATCGAGGGGCGTGACTACGTCGCACATAGTGAACATGTCCCAGTCGGGAAGGATTTTCATCATTTCACCTTCTCTGCTCCATCCCCAGTGCTTGACGCCATAGCCGCCTGCCATGAACTCGGTATATTTTCTTAAAGCCATACCGCCCTCGATAAGGTTTTCATAGATGCCCACAGTAGGGAAATTGATAACGCCACTGAAACCCTTATCTATGAAGCGTCGCAAAGACTGCTCCTGGTCGAGACAAAAGATATCGTTTGCTTCAATACCGGCTATTATTGGTGTATTTTTTACTACGTTCAACAACTCATCCACCATCTCCAGAGTTATGGGATTGGATGTTCCCTGAATCATGGTAGTCGGAAGTCCCATCATCCTGGTTTTGCCGGTACTATAGACGATTATCAGGTCGGCTTTACCAACCTCGGCACACTTTGCTATAATTCCGGCGCTACATCCGGCGCCTAAAATAGGTTTTTTTGCCACTATCTCTTTACGCAGCCTCTCCAGAATTTCCTTACGCTTGAATCTTACAGCCATTACACTACCCCCTAAAATCAGATGTTATTTCACTGAAAGCTTTAACCACTTCATCTGCGAATTCTTCATCGTTGATGTGATAGTCAACTTCTTTAATCCGTATTTTTTTCTCAATAGCGCTCTTAAGCGATTTGATAAAGGCGCTGTCCGCTTCGGGATCATAAAGGGGTGCACCTTTTTTACTCACCTCGGAAAAGCCCTTTAACGGGATGACTATTGACACCGGCCCTGCTGAATGGTTAGCTTGGTCGGCAATGGTCTTGGCCACCTTTTCCAGTTCATCTGCAGTGGTTCTCACCAGTACGACGTTCGGACCGTGCATGGACCATGCCCTCGTCCTGTACTCTTCCGGTACCCCATCCACTCCTGTCGCTCCGGGGAATATATGCATATCCAGTCCGCCGGGTACTATTACCAGAGGAATATTGCGAGTTAAGACACAGTCCAGCCGCGATCTATCGTTGTTGACCGAACCATAAAACCTATCAACTAAGTCGTCAGACCAGCATACTTTGGGGACCGTTTCGAATGTTGTTATATCAAAAATTGTGTCGATAATGCCGTCCCGCGCCATCCTGTCCAGCTTGGTAGTGGTCGCATGAAATACAAGAGAATCATAGCCCTGCGTTTCAATCTTTTTAATTACCTTTTGAACGGCGGGAGTGGTAACTCCCAGCGCTGTGACACCGGCCAGCTTCTTTTCCCCGGCGATTTTGGGCAATTCATGCTGGATCATACCGGTTACAGCGCTGGCTGCGTTGAAAAGAGTTTTCATAACGATCTTGTTCAGTCCGATAAGATCTACGGGAGATTGCATTACGGTTATGTCCTCTTCCCCAATGGGCGTTAAAACCAGGAAGGTAGTAATCAATAGTTTTGGGAAGCCGATGGGTAGGTCCTTCATGATTTGGATAGCACTGGTCGCCGCGGTCGTCCCGCCGAGGCACAAAATAGCGTCCATTTTTCCGGTGGCAAACAGGTCAGCAACAATCTTCCTGGCCCCTAAGGTCATGACGTCGGTTGCCGCTTTGCGGTCGGCACCTGCATTTGCCTCATCCACAAGCTGCTTCAAGCTCTTACCCCCGACCTTAGCGACTTTGTCTCTGGGGAAGTCGGCTGCAAGCGAGGCGGCACCCATAACACCGGTATCAATAATTATTACCTTATATCCCCACCCCTCGATTAGGTGCTTGAGGAAACCTATCTCATCACCGCGGGTGTCCAGTGTTCCAGGGATTACCACCGCTTTTTTTACTGCGGCTTCTCTTCTCATTTCCAATTACCTCCATGATCTTGTGTCTCATCAGTACCTCTGTCCCTTCTCTCTTTCTATTAGTCATAATGCTGTTTATAGCGGATTCCTGGCTGCTTAATAACGTTTCAATGAATTCCAGTATCTTCTTTCTACGCAATGCTGCTATGAATACGTTTACCCTTTCTATGGCATTCTCACCCAGGTATGCCAGATACTCAATATCATAATTACCTTTGAATTCAATACTCAGTTTGCGCACGAAGTCTTTGACCTCCTCTTTCGCCAGCGTGCCTATGACATCGCTCTGCATACGGAATTGGTCGACTTTAAATCCCATGCTGCTGCTCATACCCCCCCTCCGGATCCCGGCGAAGGCTTCAACCACTTTAATATCGCTATCCAGGTACGTTTTTCTGCCGTTTTCGTCCCTGATAGAGGAGATCATTTCGCATTTTTCCATCTCATTGATCTCCTTTTTGGGAAGGCCGGTCCTGCGACTAAGTTCTTCAAGGGTATGAGGATTATAGGTCCGGCGAATTTCCTGTAATCGCATTAAGTTACTGACCGTATCCCTGAGTATGACCAGTTCACTGGCGGACAACTCGGCATTAGGCTGGGCAACTATCTCCCTGATTACCTTAAGCGGAAGAAAATACTTTAACTGAAGCTCCTTTATCTGCTTGATGCGTTCAACGTAGCTGTCATCATAATAGGCCATGTTTTTCCCAGTCTTGAGAGGGTTGGGTAGGAGGCCATTATTGATGTAATAACGGATTGTCTCTTTCTGCACGCCGGTCTTGCGCACAAGCTCACCGATTTTAATTAGCCCAGCACCAATTTTTCTTGACATGTTATATTGCTGCCAGATCAATATAATACGTAGTGAGTATCAGTGCTACGCACTATATGCTTTTATAATTACATATTGGAGTTTAAATGTCAAGCATTAATTCTTGGTAGACAAGATGATTTAGTTTGACTGGTTAAGATAGTGCTAAATGAAATCAATTGTGAAACAAAGTCTATACTATGACCCTACCCCGTTAAACCAGGCCAGTTGCTCTTAGAGTTTTCCTGTGATAAAAATTCATAAGGAGGGCTCTGATGAAGGCCAAGAAGTATACCGAGGAACAGATCATCTCTGTACTCAAGGAAGGGGCGGCTGGAGCGAAGGTTGCTGATCTCTGCCGCAAGTACGGTATGAGCGATGCTTCTTATTACAATTGGAAAGCCAAATATGCCGGCATGAATGTTAGCGACCTGAGGAAGTTAAAGGCTCTTGAAGCAGAGAACCGGCGGCTTAAGCAGATCGTAGCTGAACAAGCTTTAGATAACCACACACTCAAGGAACTGCTCTCAAAAAACTTCTGACGCCCAGGACGCGAAAACAAGCGGTCACTTACGCGGTGACCAGTCTTGGGCGAAGCATCAGGAAGGCATGTGTGCTGGTGGGATTGCCACGTGCAAGTTACGATTATAGGCCTGTGGAAAGGCATGATAATGAGCTGCGGGAGAGGATACGCGAACTGGCTCACCAGAGGCGGCGATTTGGTTGTCCCAGAATACATCTCATGCTGCGGCGTAGTGGCATTGTGGTCAATCACAAGAAGACGGAGAGGATATACAGGGAGGAGGGGCTGTCGCTGAGAAAGAGGAAAAGGAAGAAGATTGCAGCACAAGAGCGGGTAATTATGCCGGATCCAGTAGGGCCAAATGAGAGATGGTCGATGGATTTTGCTGCCGACAGTATTGCGACGGGTCGGCGGTTTCGAGCACTGGTGATTGTCGATGACTATTCTCGTGAATGTCCGGCTATTGAGGTGGATACTTCCTTGGGTGGGCGCAGGGTAGTGCAGGTGCTGGAGCGGCTGGCTGAGATCAGGGGACTACCAAAAGTCATCACAATGGATAATGGTCCGGAATTTACCAGCAAGGTTT
>DAOUFT010000044.1:0-4426 GCA_034429855.1 Dehalococcoidia bacterium | reverse complement strand
CGTGAGTACATTTGCATCGGATGCGTTATTAACCGGTGTTTTTGAAGGCGAGGATGGACGGTTTGGAGCCGCTGGTGAGCTTGATGTGGCGCTGGGTGGGATTATTGGAGACCTCATCGGCTCCGGTGAGGTGAAAGGAAAGCTGAACGAGATACATGTGCTGCACACACTGGGTAAGATACCGGCCCGTCTGGGATTGATAGCGGGAAAGGGC
Source organism: Dehalococcoidia bacterium (assembly GCA_034429855.1). GTDB lineage: Bacteria > Chloroflexota > Dehalococcoidia > GIF9 > UBA5629 > CAIMUM01. Next base: position 4,212 of record DAOUFT010000044.1, on the reverse strand, counting down.
AAGCAGACTGAGTGGGATGCCGATAAATTGAGGGAACTGGCTGGTGAAACTATACGTGTGTTGCGCAAACACAGGGCTAAATCCGCGGCCTTTGCTTTACCTGCCGGGGGTGAAAGAAGTCCCGGACACGCTCAGTTCGCACGGGCGTTAGCGGAGGGATGCCTGCTGGGAGCGTACCAGTACAAACGCCATATGACCAGGGATGAAAACGGGACGGAGACAGGTGAGATCGTTTTACTGGAAAACGATACAGCCTTCTTCGATACGATGGACAGAGGCTTTGAACTTGGCAGGATTACAGCCGAAGCTGTGATTATGGCGCGGGATATGGTCAACGAGCCGGCCAATCACATGACTCCGTCTCACATGGCCGAGAAAGCAAGAGAGGTTGCTTCCAGGAGCAATCTGGATATTACGGTTATGGATCGCGAGTGGATGGAAAAAGAGAAGATGGGCGCATTGCTGGGCGTGGCGCAGGGTACTTCAGAACCTCCCAGTTTTATTATACTGAAATACCGGGGTAACCCGTCCTCGAAGGAGATCGTCGGTCTTGTAGGTAAGGGGTTGACCTTCGACTCCGGAGGAATATCGCTCAAGCCGCAGGAGTTTATGTCGGATATGAAGGGAGACATGGCCGGCGGAGCGGCGGTGATTGCGGCTATTGACGCGATAGCTGAGATGAAATTGCCGGTCAATGTGACCGCGCTGGTACCGGCTACCGAAAACCTACCCGGCGGCAGAGCATTGAAGCCCGGCGATGTGCTGAAGGCGTCCAATGGCAAGACCATTGAGGTGGTTAATACCGATGCCGAAGGCAGGTTGATACTGGCCGACGCACTCTCATATGCGGTAAAGAACGGGCTCAGTCCGGTAGTTGATCTGGCTACCCTGACCGGTGCCTGTCATGTAGCATTGGGTGATCTATATGCGGGCCTTTTCTCGAACGACCGCGTGCTGGCTGATCGTCTGATCAAAGCGGCGGATAGCGGGGGCGAAAAGCTATGGCAGCTTCCTCTGCCCGAGGACTACAAGGAGCTTAATAAGAGCGACATTGCCGATATTAAGAATTCCGGCGGAAGGTATGGCGGAGCTATCACAGCCGCGCTCTTCTTGCAGGAGTTTACAGGGGAGGTAGGCTGGGCGCACATCGATATTGCCGGCCCTTTCATGACGGACAAGACCAAGGGTGTGCTGGTAAAGGGTGCCACCGGTTTTGGCGTAAGGACGCTGGTACACTTTATTGAAGATTTAAGCGAGAAATAGGAGGCTGAGCATGAAGATTAAGTGGTACGGGCAGTCATGTTTTTTACTGTCGGCAAATGATGGTACGAAGCTGTTGATGGACCCCTTCAAATCGGACAGCCACCTGAACTATAAGCAGGTGAACGAGAGGGTGGATATTGTAACTGTCAGCCATGAGCATGCGGACCATAATTACACCGATGCCCTGCCGGGCAAACCCGATATCATCAAAGGGGATGTTGATACAATCGTTAGGGGTGTCAGGATAAAGGGTGTTAGTGTTGCGCATGACGATGAGGGCGGTAAAAAACTGGGCGCCAACACGGTATTCCGAGTTGTGATGGACGGCGTCAGTGTATGCCATCTGGGCGATCTCGGGCATCGACTTTCGGCGCAGCAGATCGAATCCATAGGCGCCATTGATGTGCTGCTGGTGCCGGTGGGATCGGTGTTCACCATCGATGTTGAAGGAGCCAACTTGATATGCGGGGATGTTAAACCTCGCATCGCCATACCCATGCACTACAAGACTGATCGATGCCAGTTTCTGCAGTGGAGCGCCGATGACTTCGTCATAGGCAAGAGCAGGGTCAGAAAGATTGAGGGCAGTGAGGTGGAGGTTATGGCAGATGCTCTGCCGTCCGAATTTGAAGTGATCGTATTGAAATACGCAGATTAGCCGTCTGAATCGGTCCTGGCGGTTAACTTGCTGTAGGCGACCCTGGCCGCTACGGCTTCTGCGGTTTTCTTGGTCTTGCCTGATCCGACGGCCAGCAGCACGTCTCCCAGCGAGACGGATACACAAAATATCCTGTCGTGATCGGGGCCTGTCGCTTCGATTAGCTCGTATTCAGGAAGAGCTCTATACTTGGACTGGGTCAATTCTTGCAGCAAGGCTTTATAGTTCAGGCTATATTTGCCGTCACTTAAGGCCTGAATGTCTTCAGCAAAGCTTCTCAGCACGAAGTTTCTTGCGGATTCAAAACCTCCGTCAAGGAAGACTGCCGCAGTGAGCGCTTCGTAGGCGTCGGCCAGGTTATTGCGTTTAGTTCTCCCACCGGATGCTTCTTCCCCCCTGCCCAGTAGGAGGTAATCGCCCAGTTTCAGCTGCAGCGCTTTTTCAGCCAGGTTTTCCTGCCGGACGAGTGAGATACGTATCTCCGTAAGTTTTCCTTCGGCCAAGTCGGGAAATTCGAGATACAGCTTCTCGGCAACAAACAGGTTGAGCAGGGCGTCGCCCAGGAACTCCATACGCTGATTATCTCCGGTTGAGCCCGGATTCTCGTTGATATAAGAGGTGTGCGTAACGGCCTGTCGGAGGATGTCCGGAGTTTTGAATATGATGCCTAGGGAGGATTGCAGTTTATCGAGAGAGGACAATGCAGCTACCTTAAGTAATTATTCAGTTGAACTCCTCTTGAGCCAAACCTGTGATGATAATTGAGGGAAGTCCGAAAATGGGGAAAACGATGCAGGAGCAGATGGCACCGGCGAGGGCTAGCACCCAGATCCTGCGCTGGAGAGAGTAGACTCCCCCAATAATGGCTACGATACCGATAAAGACGAGCACAAATGGTATAGCGAAGAACTTCGAAATCATAAGTTCGACCTGTTCTATGACTGTGGGATCGATGTTCAGAATCTCGTACATACTGCGGAATATTGAAGTCAGGACGACGAAATAAACGCCACCCACCATTCCGATAGCGCCAGATACGATATCCAATATACCGGCCATAACAGGTTTCCATGTGAGTTTCATGATATGCTATTCTCCAGCAAGTATTTTATACTTATATCTTAAATAGACATAACTAATTGTATCAGTCACTGTCAAATCCCGTTTAGCAGTTTGGTCATCGATATTGAGTGAAGTCGGTATTAAACCCACGATGGAGGAGATAGAAGTATGTTAATTGAGCGGCCGGGCAAGGTGTGTGAGGGGCTCTATATGTTGGGAGCGAAACAGAGCCTGATGTACCTGGTGCAGGGTCAGAAATCAATGATTGTGGGCGGCGCCATGAGCTGGATAGCTCCGCAGCTTGAGCGCCAGTTTGTGGAGTTTGATATAGATACTGATAGAATTGAGTACCTGGTCATTCCCCATCCCCATTTCGATCATCTCGGAGCGGTACCATACTTGAAAAGGAAGTTCCCCCGCATAAAGGTTTTAGGCAGTGAAGCCTCAGTGCGGGTGCTTTCCAAGGAGAAGGTTATTAATTACTCCGAGATGGTTAACAAGTTGATGATCGATCTTTACAAATTGCAGGATGATTATGAGCGAATGAACCTTAAGATCGACGGCATCACGATCGAAAGAGTGGTGAATGATGCAACGCTGATCGACCTTGGCGCCGGCCTTGAAGCCAGGTTTATAGCGACCCCCGGTCACTCGCCGGGTGATGTGACGGTATACATACCTGCTTTGAAGGCGCTTTTCCCCAGCGATACCGTTCCCTGCCCGCTCGGTGGTATCGAAAAGCTGGCGCGCCCCTCTCCGCAGTTCGACTTCTCACTGTATAAAGAGTCGATTAGAAAGCTGCTGCCGCTGGATGTTGAGATCTGCTGTTTCGACCATTACTCTGCCGTAACCGGTCCCGATGCCCACCAGGTGCTGGTAAATGCTATACAGGTTTGCAAGGATTATGAGGATCATATCTTGGAATATTATAAGTTGACTGGCGACCTTGAGAAGGTGGCCGGACAGGTTGCGCTGGAAACGCTGGCGGTGGAAGATTTCGGTTTCCTCAATCAGGAACTGATGATGCCGATTTCCCGGGCCGAGGTGCGCAACGTGCTGAAATCAGCGGGACTGATAGGTAGCTGAGAGACGAGGCAGGTGCAAAAGTTCAGAAACATATTGGACTCCGATAGAGGTGATAATGCGGGGCCCATGTGCAGCAAGACTATGTAGAAAAATACTTCAGAAACGGCTATCGTCGTTTCATGAAGCGCAGTTCAAACAAGAAG
>DAOUFT010000043.1:0-13695 GCA_034429855.1 Dehalococcoidia bacterium | reverse complement strand
CCGTCCCCTTCTCTATTGCAGATTATTTTCCTAGGGCTCCCATGGCGTGCCGAACTCGGCAAGCGCATCCCTCAACTGCCGGAGATTGACGATGTCGTCCCGGTTGTAGCGCAGCAGCAGGTCCAGGGCATCCAGGTCATCCAGTCTCTTGTATCTCTCCCACAGCCGAATCGCATCCAAACCGTTCAGCCCTTCGGTCTCCCTGAATATTCCCAGGTGCTGCAGTACCCGCTTGAAGCCGCCGCGAAGGTTGTAGTCCCAGCATTTGTACATCAGGTCAGTATGCTGGTGCATGCGCTCAAGGTCCGGACCCAGGCAGGCTCGGATGAAAGGGATGTCGAAGCGGCTCCCGTTATAGGTGTACATATGCTCAGTACCCCGCATGGCTTCCAGCAGGTTTTCGCGGGATACGCTGCTGTCGTAAAGTTGAACCAGCCTGCCGTCTTCGCCGTTGCAGAAATAGATGCCGATGACGGTTATACTGCTCTCATGCGGGTACAGTCCCGTCGTCTCTATATCCAGATATGCTTCCGGGTAACCGATCATGATTGATTCTTTTTATCCTTAAGCGTTGCAGCCCGTCTTTGACCTTATGAAGAGGAAAAATGCTCCCAGACCGAAAAGAATAGCCGTCAGATTGCAGAGGCAGCCGATGAAAGGTATAACGGAGATGATCTGCAGGACGAGCAGGCCCAGGGCCAGCGCTCCGATGTTGGGTCCCACATCCGTATTGTCACTGCTCTGCCGCAGCATCCATTTGCCGATGAACAGCGCAATGAAGATGGAGGCAAGATAGACGGCCAGCATGTAGACAGCCAGACCGATCAGTGCAAGCGGTATGGCGATAATCAGCACAAAGGCTATTACAATTGCGATGGGCGCCAGTACGTAGAAAAGGGCGCCGTAACCCAGGCAGGGCCAGGGCCTGCTTTTCAACGTTCCGATCAAGCCGGGCATGGACTTACGCGCCAGGAGAATTAGCAGGATGCCGGTCAGCAAAGCGGCGGCGTATTTGAATAAAGCAATGAAGATAAGGAGTATCACGAAAAAGATAACTATTCCCGACGCCACCAGTCCCGCCACTTGGCCCGCGGACTGGCCTAACGTCGAGTCCGGGGGAGACGACGGTACTATGTGGTCTATCTTGCCGCCGACTTTAGCTCCTTCGGCCTGTACTGCGTTTGTCCTGGATTTATAGGTCAGATCGCCGTCTATGCCGGCGTACGGCTCCAGCTTGAGTGTGCTGCACTCAATATGGACGTTTCGCCCCACGCTACTGTTGATGATTAAATCACCGGCGCTGCCGCGTATATCGTTGCCCACTGGCCCGCCGACGTGGACAGTCGCTGCGGCGGGTAGCAGGTCCCGCCCCACCGAGCCTGCGCTGGTGATATCGATCTCTGAGGCGGCCGCAACCAGGTCACCCCCGATTTTACTGTCTACAAATATGGATGAGACTGCTACCCGGACGGATTCACGCACGTCTCCATCCACCGTTATATAGTTGGCGGCGCCATTGAAGTTTCCGTTGATGGCGCCGTTGATATTAATACGGTCTGCGAAGGCTATGACATCCCCGTTGACGGTTCCTTCAATGGTTATTCCCGATCCGAAAAGATAGAGGTCGTCGTTGACGACCTCCCCAGCCGGGATGACCAGGTTCTCTCCCTGCCGGACGTCGGCGGCGCCGGCCGGAGCAGTCAGAAGGATTGTAACGGTCAGCACTATTGCCAGAAGCGTAATGAACCTGACTGCTTTTGCCAACATGGCATGCCTCCTCTAATCGAATATGATCAAGCTCAATTCTTGCATAATTATGCAGGCCATACAAATCCCTGCAAAACCGGAATGTCAGTCGCCTTTCGCTTCACTGCGCATCTTAACATAACTGAATTTGGCGAAGAAGAGCAGCACCCAAGCGGTAAAGTAGATGAACATCAGCAGCACGATGACCGAGCTGACCGGTCCATAGACCAGGTTATACTGAGCGACGTGTTTCACCCACCATACGAAGCCGAACCTGACGATCTCAAATCCGATGGCGGCCAGCAGTGCGCCCAGCCAGATATGCCGCCACTTGGGGCGGTTACTGGGTATGAAATGATACAGAAAGAGTATAACCCCGTATGCCATCAGTGCGCTGAAAAGGGTAAAAACGATTCTGGCGAACAGGCTGGTGCGGGTGAATCGGAAGACCCACAGCTGCATCTGTGACTCATGCATGTACTGGACGGTGGTGGTCAGCCAGGTGAAGGCCAGCAGCGCCAGTGTCGCAAGTATCAGCAGGCTGATATTCATCAGCTGGCCTTTGACAAAGGTCTGGCCGGACGGCACGCCCCAGGCACGGTTAAGGGTGTTGCGTAGCGCATCAAAAAAAGAGAGTGCGCTCCAGATGAATATCAGCACCGCTATGATGCCGGTCGCCTCGCGCGCCCTGATCACGCCCTCCAGCGTGCTCTCAATCAGGTTTCTGGCCACTGGAATTAGCGTTCCCATAGCCGTTATGACCTGGCTTTCCACCTCCTGGGAGGACATTAAAAAGCCGAGTCCGGCCAGCAGCGCCAGCGTAAAAGGGAATAACGAGAAAAGCAACGTGTAGGCCACAGCCGCAGCCAGCAGCCTGCCGTTGTCGGCGTTGAATTCGTCGATCGTGGTTGCCAGCAACGAGACCGCCCGGTTGTTCTTAACGGCCGCCAAGAGATCCATTGACCTCTCCTGGGATAGCAATCAGCATCAGCAGCTATATGTTATCAGATTTCGCCCGACGGTTTTAGAAACTGCGCAGAGCAGTCTTTTTACAGTAAAATGGATAGCACGGGACCGAAAAGGAGGACAATACATGGAGGAAGAGAGAAGCGAGCAGAAAAAATCCGCGGCCGACAACCTCGGCGATATGTTCAACGCCCTCGGAGATGCCATGGGGCAGATATTCAACGATCCGAAACTGAAGGAGAAGGCGCGCGACCTGGGTAAAGCAGCCAAGGAATCGGCCGAAACGCTGCATGAGCGCTTCAAGGATGAGGAGGTAAAGGCCAAATTCAAGGACGTGGGAAGGGCGGCCCAGGCCTTCGGCAAAAGCGTGGCCGATATATTTATCGAGGACACGAGCAAGGGCGGCAACGGAGATAAGCCCTCAAGCGATTAGCGGTTGGGTTATTGCGAGGGCCGCGGGCCTTCGGCAATCCGATAGACTATGAGTCCGTGCTGCCGGGGGTACCTTTCTGGGCGGCCTGGGTATAGGCCACCACTGCCGCCACCGCCGCCGCCCGCTTGCTGTCGTCGAACACCTGCGACAGCTTCTCCTCCAGCGGCTTCTCCCTGGCCATGATGGCCTGCATGTCGTTGATCAAAGTGGTCTCCTGGGTGATGAAGTGTGTACCCAGCTCGCCGCTGCGGAAGCGCGGGTTCTCCATGACGGCCTTGTGGAATGGTATATTGGTCTTGACGCCCACTATCACGTATTCATAGAGGGCGCGCCGCATGCGCTCGATGGCCTCATCCCTGTTGCGGCCCCAGGCCACCAGCTTGGAGATCATGGGATCGTAGTTGGGTGAGACGGTATAGCGGGTATGCACGCCGCTGTCCACACGTATGCCCACGCCGCCGGGGGAGCGGTAGCCGCGCAGCTTGCCGGGAGAGGGAGCGAAGTTGTTGAGGGGATCCTCGGCGTTGATGCGGCATTCGATGGCCCAGCCGTTCATATGAACGTCTTCCTGCTTGATATCCAGAGGTTCCCCCGATGCTATCAGCAACTGATTTTTAACGATATCGACGCCGGTCACCATTTCCGTCACGGGATGCTCGACCTGTATGCGCGTGTTCATCTCCATGAAATAGAACTCGCCTTTAGAGAAGATAAATTCGATGGTGCCGGCATTCTCGTATTTAATCTGCCTGGCGGCCCTCACTGCCACCTCTCCCATTCTGGCGCGCAGCTCAGGGGTCAGGGCGGGGGAGGGTGCCTCCTCGATCAGCTTCTGGTGCCTGCGTTGGATGGAGCACTCGCGCTCGCCCAGGTGTATGACATTGCCCTGGGCGTCGGCCAGTACCTGCACCTCGATATGGCGCGGGCTCTGTATGTATTTCTCGATGTATATTTCGGGCAGGCCGAATGTGCTTGCGGCTATCTTGCTGGAGCTCTCCAACCCCTTCTTAAGGTCGGCCTCGCAATTCACTATGGTCATACCGATGCCGCCTCCACCGCCCGACGGCTTGATTATAATGGGATAGCCGATTTCGGAGGCTATCTTTTTCGCCTCAACGAAATCGCTGACCGCCTCTTTGGTGCCCGGCGTGATAGGCACGCCGGCCTTGCTCATCTCTTTGCGCGCGGCTATCTTGCTGCCCATCAGCTCGATGATGCGGCTGGACGGTCCGACGAATTTGATACCCTCACGCTCGCAGGAATAGGCGAAGCCGGGATTCTCGGCCAGAAATCCGTATCCGGGATGTATGCCGTCAGCACCGCTCTCTTTAGCGGTGGTGATGATCTTCTTGATGTTTAGATAGCTCTCGATTGCCGGGGGTGCGCCGATGCAGTAGGCCTCGTCGGCGTACTTGGCGAAAATGGCATCGCGATCCGCCTCGGAGTAGACGGCCACGGTGCGAATGCCCAGCTCGCGGCAGGCGCGCATCACGCGAATGGCGATCTCACCGCGGTTGGCTACCAGCACCTTCTTTAACATTACGAATCACCCGTCACGCAATTAATTGATGTAGGGGCGTTGCATTAGCTGCGCCCGTTTCCGGGCGGGTTTGAAAACCCGCCCCTACGGTTTTGTTTCATTCGATCACCATCAGGACATCGTCCTTGTTCACAATCTCGCCGTTGAAGGCGAAGATCTCCTTGACCGTGCCCGAATGCGGGCTATGCACATCGTTCTGCATCTTCATAGCCTCTGTGACGACCACAATATCCCCTTCATTGACCTTATCGCCCACTTTTACCTTGACGGTCAGCACCATGCCCTGCATGGGTGCAAGCACGGCGCCTTTGGGTATCGCCTTGGCTTTGGTCTTGCTGCTTACATCCACGGTTTTGCCCATCACCGGCGTTATCTTGATGTTGAAGACTTCGCCGTCCACGTCCACGCTGAACTCGTTGGGTATCTCGGATACAGCCGGGCCGGGCGAAGTGGCCGGTAAGGGGGCGCCCAGCGCCTCCTCCTTGGCTTCGCCGCGCAGGAACTTAACCGCCACCTGAGGGTAAAGGGCGAAGGTAATCAGATCCTCCTCCTTATGCAGGATATTGAGTTTACGCGCTTCGTCTCTTAATTTCTCCAGCTCGTGCTCGATGTGCTCCCCCGGTCTGGCTGTGATGATCTTGTTATCGCCAGCCACCATCTTGCGCACCTCGGCGTTGATCTCCCCCGGCGGCCTTCCGTAGTAGCCCAGCAGGTAGTCCTTGACCTCTTTGGTCACCTTTTTGTAGCGCTCGCCGTTGAGCACGTTGAGCACGGCCTGTATACCCACGATCTGGCTGGTGGGCGTTACCAGAGGCGGATAGCCGAGATCGGCCCTGACACGGGGTATCTCTTCTAGCACGGCGCCGATCTTATCCAGCGCATTCTGCTCACGTAACTGGCTGATCAGGTTGGAATACATGCCCCCGGGTATCTGGTGCAGTAGCACGTTTACGCTGGGACGCGTGGCCTCGGCGGTCAGCAACATGCGGTATTTACCGGCCATGGCTGCGAAGTCCTCGCCGATCTCGTAGAGCAGCTCCAGGTCCAGTCCACTGTCCCAGGGTGTGCCCTGGAATGCTGCTACCACGCTCTCGGTGGGCGGCTGCGAAGTGCCCCAGGCAAAGGGGGAGAAAGCCGTATCGACGATATCTACCCCTGCTTCCGCCGCAGCCTGATAGCTCATGGGCGCCATTCCGCTGGAGCAGTGGGAATGCAAATCTACGGGTACCTTGACCTTCTTTTTAATCGACCTGACCAGGGAGGCCGCCCCCGGCGGTGAGATCAGCCCGGCCATGTCTTTAATGCAGATGGAATCGCAGCCCAGCTCCTCCAGCCTGTGTGCCATATCGGCAAATCCTTCCTCACTATGCACTGGACTGATGGTATAGCAGATGGTACCTTGAACGTGCACTTTGTATTTTTTACACTCGAGGATGGCGAGCTCCATGTTCCTGATGTCGTTGAGCGCGTCGAAGACGCGGAAGACGTCGATCCCGTCCTTGACGGACAGTCGCACGAACTCTTTTACCACGTCGTCGGCATAGTGACGGTAGCCTACCAGATTCTGCCCGCGCAGCAGCATCTGCAGTGGAGTATGTTTCACGATGCTGCGGATGTCCTTAAGGCGGAACCAGGGATCCTCGTTGAGATAGCGAATGCAGGTATCGAAAGTGGCGCCGCCCCACATTTCCAGGGAGAAGAATCCGACTTTGTCCATCTTCTCCACAATGGGGAGCATGTCCCGCGAGCGCAGGCGTGTGGCGATCAGCGACTGATGAGCATCGCGCAGGGTGGTATCCGTTATCTTAATAGCCATCGTCCGGTCCTCTTTGATATTACCTGCCGGCCTGAATACGGCCAACCTGATAATGATAAAGATTTCCGGACGATTCCGTCAATTCATCTTCAGCAGTATCTGAAAACGAGGTGCCGGCCCGCCGGCGCACATCTTCAGAGTTGCAGTTTATGGCGGTGCAGCATGAATGAGAAAACCGCTATGCCGATCGTATCGCCCAGTATCATGGGGACGGCTATGATCGATACCAGGGTAAGCGCCTTATCGAAGGGCTGGGCCAGCAGCAACAGCAGCCCCATGTCTGCGCATTCCATAAGGAAGGCATAGAGTGTCGGCTTCCAGACTCCCAGCTTGCCTTTGAGCAGTGAGAGCATGATGCCGGCGGCCAAACCGCTGACTATGGTGCCGATCGCGCAGGGGACGGCGGTGAAGCCACCCATGAAGTAGCGATGCACTCCGCCGATCAGGCCCGCGCCCAGGCCGGCCAGAGGCCCGCCCAGAAAGCCGGCAATCATGGGGCTGAGGTTGCGGATATTGGCGATGGCCCCCGATGTTTGCACCCCGCTGTAGGTGCCGTAGACAGCCAGCGCGCCGAAGATCACGGCCAGTATCAGCTGATCCAGCAGGTTGAGCTTGCCGTCCAGCATGCGCCGGAAGAACTTGATCTGGAACAGCAGGTAGAAAACGATGATAACGAGGCAGGCCTGTTCCAGCAGACGGAGAAGAATGCTCCAGACTGAAAGATCCATGGAACCTCCTGATGTAACGATGAATTTTTCCTATTATAGTCCACTTACTGCTTAAAATGAAGCTGACATATTCTTATTTTCATGGGGCATTCAATTGCGGTTGCTCTGGATTATCACGTCACAACCCGAATTATCGCGGGTTTGATAACCCGCTGGAGTTTGATTATTATGGTAGACCTGTACATGATTAACTTTTATATGAGCGGGAGAACGTGAAGTGGAAGAAAGCCTGATAACGAGGACCAGGCGGCTGGAAACAGCCATAGCTCTGGGAATGCCGGACAGGGTGCCGGCGGTTCCCCTGATCGCGCAGTTTGCGCTCAGATACAGGGGTGTACCGCAAAGCGACGGCTACAGGAATCCGCAGACCACTATCAATGCCCTGGTGGAGACGTTCGATGCCCTGGGCGGTTGGGATGGGCAGCTTGCCGCCAATCTGATATGGGTGAATTCAAGCTGGCGCATCTCCGCAGCGCCCATGCCCATGCGCATACCCGGCAAACAGGGATCAGACAACGATCCTTTACAGGCCGTAGAGATGGAGATATTCACTCCGGATGACTACGATAGCATTATCAGCCGTGGCTGGAACGGATTCCTGGCAGAGTTTCTTCCCAGGGCCACCGGCCGTCCTCTGGAGAAGATAGATGCCACGCAGAAGAAGCTCCTAAGGATATACAGGGAGCATGTCGACATATGGCGCAATAAAGGGGTGCCGGTAATGTCGGGCGCAACCACCTGCGACCCCACCATGATCCTCTCTCTGTCCAGGACTCTCAACCAGTTTACTCTGGACCTTTACAGACAGCCGGACAAGATGCAGGCGGTGATGGACGCCATGGTGGACGACTTGATCCGGAATGTGCTGGACGATACAGCAGCCACGGGATTGAAATATGTGTTCTTTCCCCTGGAGCGCGGATCGGGCAGTTTCTATCCACTCAGGATATTTGAAAGGTTCGGCTTTCCCTATATCAAAAAAATGACCGATGCCTTCGCCGCCGCCGGGCTGATCAGCGTGCTGCATTTCGACACCGACTGGACGCTCAATCTCCCCTATTTAAAGGACCTGCCGAGGGGTAAATGCATCTGCGAGCTCGACAGTACTACCGATATATTCAAGGCCAAGGAAATACTCAAGGATCACATGTGTATTATGGGCGATGTGCCCGCAGCCCTGCTTTCTCTGGGTACAGAAGAGGAAGTCGTAAATTACTGCAACAGGCTGCACGAGATTGTCGGCCGTGACGGCGGATTTATATTGAGCACGGGCTGCGAGTGTCCTATCGATGCAAAGTTTGAAAATGTCAGGGCAATGCTTGAAACAGCCCGCCTCCATACATACCCGTTCGATTGTCATAGTGAGAAGTGTGATATATAATCGTGAAAAGGAGGGCAACAGATATGTACGAATCAGCCCCTGACGGCGCAATGATGGCTTTCTGGATCATTTTCGGCATCGCCTGCTACATCTACCTGGCTATCTGCCTGCAGACAATCGCAAAGAAAACCAACACACCCAATGGTTGGCTGGCCTGGATACCAATCGCAAATATCTACCTGATGTGCATGATCGCCGGCAAGGCCTGGTGGTGGCTGCTGCTCTGTCTCATCCCCTACGTTAATATCATCTTCCTGGTCATACTCTGGTGGAAGATCTCCGAGGCCAGGGGCAAGCCGGGCTGGTGGGGACTGCTATTCCTCGTGCCTGTCGTGAATCTGGTTATCATCGGCGTAATAGCCTTTTCCGATTAAGAGACACAGTAGCACATGGCTGAGTATGGATTCGGGCCGGCTGCAAAGGGCGAGAAGCTGGTTTTCGGTTCGCAGCGGCCCGGAAATCCCGCCAAGTTCATCCACAGGGATGTGGTGGACGACTGGATCACCTTTATGAAGGAGCAGGGCATCCAGCGCGTCGTCTGCCTGTTGCCCGAGGAGGAGCTCAAATTTTACCCTGTGGAAGGGGGCCTGCTGGGCCTCTATGCCGGGGCTTTCGGTCCGGACAATGTGCTGTGGGCGCCCACCCCCGATATGCAGCTACCATCCACGGAGGCCCTGCGCCACATAATGTATTTTCTCTACAACTCACTGGAGCGGGGCGAGAAGACGGTGGTGCATTGTTCGGCAGGCCAGGGCAGGACCGGCCTGGTGCTGGCAGCCTGGCTGATCTTCCACGACCGCGTGTCCGAGCGCAGAGCCATCAGGATGGTGGAGGAGCAGAACCGCAATCCCAGGGAAGCCGTGCGCCGCGGCAAGGTGACGGAAGACGAGATGATGGCGCTGCTGGCCGTGGCCAGGGAACTCAACCATCCATAAGTTGAAGCAGATTCCAAATACCAAATTCCAAGCTCCAAACAAACTTGGAAATCAAATTCGAAGCACGGGATTAACTCACCGCTGCTTTTATTATGTATATTGTTGGGAATTTAAGTTATTGGAGTTTGGAATTTGCCAGCTCGCCGGTTGCTATCCTTCGAATTCGCGCCTGTACCTCTCCCATACGGCGCCGGCCTTGAAGGCTTCGATGCAGGCGCGCATGACGTCGTACTGGGCCAGATTGCTCTCCATGACGGCCGTGATCACCTTGATCCAGTCCTCGGAGGGTGAAACCTCATCCGCGCTCTTCTCGTAGCGTTTGGTAAAACGGTCGAATTTGTCCTGCAGGCGCAGCTCACGCACCTTCCTGCGGTAGAGCACCGAGTCTTTCTTGAGTATCTCCTCGATCTGCGCTTGCCAGAGGGGCCTTCCCGATACAACCGGCCGCTTTCTCCCTTCCGGAGCGAAATAGATATATCGCGGGAAGCGGTAGCGCGTCAGCAGCATATCCCAGGAAAGTTTGATCCTGTTCTCTTTCTCCATGTTGATCAGGGCCGGAAGAATCTTCTTGTAGATGAGCGTCTCCTTGTCGTTGCCGGATACGTCGTGGGCGAAATGGGCGATCAGCTCCGTGAGGCGCACCTTATCGGAGTTAAGTTTGGAGATGAATCTGATGATTCGGTCTTCCATGGCGGTCACCTCCTTATCAAACGTTCCGTGCAGAGGTCCTGATTTAATTTTAGCAAATCTTGGACACAAATCGTCAAAAAGCTTTACAATACGGCTTTGCAGGCAAGGGAGGTAACCCGTTGAATAAATTCGAGATTATCAAAGAGGGCAAACCCGGCGGAGAGGGCGTCATTATGAAGTACCGCACGCGACGCGGCACGGATATCTTCTGCCTGGGCGCGCCGCTGTTTTATGACTCGGGTGGTGACTGGAGCCTCGGACCGAGCTGGTGCTACTTGGTAACAGGCGAGAAGCCGACCCTGATCGATACCGGTCAGTTCAACAAGTTCGATGTGCTGACCGACCTGCTCGGCCAGGCAGGTTTCGGCATAAAGGATATCAAACGCGTCATAATCTCACATGGACACGAGGACCATGACGGCAATGTGCTCGAGGTGGTGAACGCAAGCGGGGCCGAGCTGTGGGCGCACTTCGCTTTCGAAAATATGGCAGCCTATCACGAGGATGTACACGACGGGGCCGCCCATCCGGAGTTTCCCGGCTCCTGCCGCACCTGCCTGCTGCCCGATCAGTTCAACGAAAACTGCCGGCCCTATCACCGCAGGCGCAGCACGGTCAAGGTTGCGCACCGTATTAAAGACGGAGAGCCATCGCCCGACAGCCGTTTCCGCTTCCTGCTCACGCCGGGGCACTCGCCGGATTCCCTGTGCTCAATCTTCGAGGACGAGGTCGTCTTCAGCGGCGACACGCTGCTGGCATCCATCACGCCGCACCCTTCACTGATACTGGAGTATTACTGCAATAAACGCATTCTTCCCCGGGGTTACGGCGAAGATAACGGCGCCTACGGGTTGGTCGCCTATATAAAGTCTCTGGATAAACTGCAGAAGCAGTGCGTTCATACGGAGCTGCTGCTGCCCGGACACCGCCTGTATGAAAGGGGCGAGCCGCACTATTTGAAGCCGGCCCAGCGCGCCGCCGAGATACTGCGTTTCCACGTGGAACGCTGCGGGAATATACTGAAAATACTGAACGGGCGCGTGCTCGATCTGGATGAGATATCCATCGAGCTTTTCGAACCCCGCCTGCGCAAAGGCTTCGGCAAGTACCTCTCACATCGCGAGGTCATGAGCCACCTGGAGCTGATGGCCCTGCACGGCGATATCGCCTGGGCAGGAGGGGGCCCTGATTTCAAATCACGGACCACCGGCTCACAGAACTATAAAGAATTCTTCAGTCAATATACTCAGGTTTGATGCGAAAGAGCGTAACGAGGGATGCAATCCCTTTTAAAAAAGCATTTTGCCCTCTCTGAGAGAGGACAAAGGGGGAGAGGATAATTAATGATCGTAATAACCGCAACCATGCGCGCCAAAGAAGGCCAGGGAGACGAGATGGCCAAGGTCATCCAGCAGTTTGCTCCCAAGTTCCTCAAGGACCCGGGCTGCATAGACTACAGCGTCCACAGGCGGGCCGATAACCGCGATGTATTCTTTTTCTACGAGAAGTATGAAGACAATGAGGCGCTGACCTTCCACTCTTCAGCGCCCCATTTCAAGGACATGTTCCGGGCGATCAAGCCCTACCTGGACGGGCAGGCCGAGATCGCCATGTACGAGAAAATCTGAGCGGCGCAGCGGTTTACGAACTGACCGCTGCGATCGCTCCGCCGATCAGCACGCCCAGTAGCACGATAATTATGATGGGTATGATGGCAGCCACAATGACCGTACCGATGGCCCTGCCGGTGGTGAAGTCACAGGCCTGCCTGACCGCTATCACAGCCGCTATGATGGTCCAAATCCAGGTTACAAAGGGGATAATGGGGCCGACGAAAGGGATGAAGCTGAGGATATTAAGCACCCCCGGTGAGTAGGCGAAACCCAGTACCCTGAGCAGTTCTCCCAGACTGGATTTGGTATTGGGACCCTTGAAGATCGAGGTTCCCAGCCAGAAGCAGAGAAGGGAGAAGATGAACCAGGCTATTAGAGATCCGATGATGCCGGTGGCCAGACCCATGAAAAAACCGGACACTGTCCCGCTTCCCTTGATGGCTGCAGCTATGCCCGACCCGATGCCGGCGCACACGCTGACTATCACGACAACCAGCAGGGCCTGTCCGGTGGCGGTGGAATCCGACTCAACCTCCTCATAAAGCTGCGACTCGAGCTTGGCCGCCCGCAGCATCCTCGGTAATAACGGTCCTGAAGCCATAATCAACCTCCTGTTTTGCGTGGTGGCATATTATTCTACCATATAAAAAACAGTACTATATAATAGAGTATCGTTTATGATATATGTGGGAATAGATGTACACAAGTCATTCTATCAGGTAGCAATTATCCCGCAAGAGCTTATGTCTGACAAATCCCGTGCCTGGGAGAAATCACCGCAGTATCGTATCACGAATTCCAGAGACGACTTTAACAAGCTCCTGGGACTTATTCCAGGAAAGGATGTAGCTATCGCTATCGACCACACGGGCGGTCATTACAGTGCACCGATGGTTAACCTTCTGCTGCAGCAGGGATACGAGCTTTATTTTATCCATCCATCCGGCCTGCGAAACTTCAAGAAGAGCAAGGCTGAACCCAACAAGACTGACCACGTGGATGCTGCATACATGGCCCGCGCTCTGTTCTACCACAAAACACACGGTGACGACTATCACTTTTCCCTTATGCAGCCGAGATTAGGGAATGACGCGGCCCTGCTGAGAACTCTACTGACACAAAGACTAATTTACATTAAGTTGAAAACTCAGACTACTAACCGGCTGCATCACCTGTTAACAAGCACATTCCCTGAAGCCGAGAGTACATGCTTTGACCAGCTATTGCTTATACTTCCCTACTTTCCATCGGCCGCTGAAATTCTGGCCGCTGGAGAGGACGGACTCCGTCCAATTAAGGGCGTACAGAACCGCAAGAAGCTTCAGATACTCAAACTCGCGCGGGAAACCATCGGTATTAACGCCTCGTCTTATTCCGAGGCAATCCGCAATTTAGCCATACAGCATAATGACATGGTGCAGCAGCTCAAAATCATTGATCTACGACTTGTCGAGGTATTAGATTCGCACCCATACACTCCAATACTGAAATCAATACCAGGTATAGCGGACACAACAGCAGCATCATTAATAGCTAACATAGTCGATATTAACCTGTTCAATAGCAGAGATAATTTCAAAAGACATTTAGGCATGGCTCCAAATTCTTCTCAATCCGGCTCCAAAAAAGGGACTGCGCGTCTTGGAAAAGGTAATCCCAGCGCTCGCCGTGCTCTATTTCAGATAGTATTTGCTCAAATCCCGCCTCAATCTCCGCCTTCCGATTTTAAAGATTATTACAATAAGAAGCGGCTTGAGGGTATTGATGCTATTCCGGCCATTGCATTCACCATGGCGAAGCTTACCGAGGTCATATATCACTGTTTGAAGGCCAACGAGAAATACGTT
>DAOUFT010000042.1:0-4567 GCA_034429855.1 Dehalococcoidia bacterium | reverse complement strand
GGCCGCCCGCCCGCGACGACGCGATCCGCTCTATGACTTTCCTATAGTTGAATCTACCTTTCGACGCTTTCACTCCCCGACCGGCGACGGCTTTTTTGGATCTGGCTGCTTTTTTAGGCATAGTTACTCCTCCACTAATAAATTCAATGACTTCAATGTCCGGGTGATGGAACCCGCAGCGATCTCCTTTTGGAAGGCGGCCATCTTCGATTTTGCCTGAGCCGCTATGGCGACAGCCTCCAGCTTGTAACCGGCGGCGATCTGCTGGAGCTGACGGCCTTCCTGAGTATGAGAATTTGCGCTTTCGAGATGGCGGCCCGCAATCTGGACATAGCTCTGGCGTTTCAGATTCAATTCGGAGGCGGTCCTGATATAGGCGGAGGCGGCCGCAATATACTGCGCACCGGCGGCGATGAAGGCGTTGCGCTTATCGTCGAGAGCCTTGATGTGGGCAAGCTCCACCTGGGCGGAAGCAAGGTATTCGGACGCCTGGCTGATAAACTGGCCGGCCTGTTGGTTGTACGAGTTCGAGGCATCGATATCCTTGCCGGCATAGTCAGCCCACTTGCCCGCCGGGTCATCGCCGGTATTCGCGGTAGGGATATAGTCATCACCTGAAGCAAGATCGGCGACGGCGGCGGTTATCCTTGCGGTGGACGCCGTGATAGCGGTGGTAGCCGCGGTGAGCGAAGCGCCCGCAGAAGTAATGCGGGTAGCCACATCGGTCAACTTTGCAGCAATGGCCGCGTCAATGCTGCCCCCGGCCGTGGAGATGGCGGCGGCCAGGGCGGCGACAGCGGCGTTAAGCTGCGTGCCCGCATTGGTGAGCTGAGTTGCTATATCGGTGGCCACGCCCGCGGCGCTGGTGAGGGCGGTTTCCGCCAGCGTGACCTTGCCGGTGACTTTGGCGACGGCAGTGCTGGCGGCCTCGAGTGCGGCAGCGATCTTACCCGCAAGGGTGGCGTCGGCATACTGCTCAAGGGCAAAGGCCAGGGCGCCCAGCTCGATCAAGTCACTGTGCTTTGCGTCATAGGTGCGGGAAGCATCTGTTAAAGTGTGGATGCCCGACCAGTAGACATAGCAATTAGCGCCATCGCCCGGCTCCTGCATGTAAAGCGTGTCCTGGATAATGGAGAAAGGTTTGAAGGTAGGCGGGTTATCGCCGACGGGGAACTCCAACCCGTCAACGGATATGCGGTCGGCGCAGGCAGCGAGGCTGACGGCATAATCGCCGGACACGGTGGCGATGGTGGTTTTCTGCTGGTAGGGATGATGACGGGAAAACATGGCCAGCGAGCGGGCAACGGCACGCTGAAGATCGGGGTCCGACCAGCGTGGAGCACCACCCGACGGATCGCCCAGGTCGGTGCGGAGCTGCGCCACGAGATCAGCCAGGTAGGCGGTCATTTAGCCCTCACCCCTGCCGTGTGTGAGACTATACGAGCTTCAGTAACGATTACACAATTATTCAATAACTTACTCATAACACGCCTGACATCGGGATTGCCGGGGAGCGACCGGGGTGGTAAGGCCGGCCGCTCCCAGTATTCAGAGGAGGCTACTTAAAGGGCAGTCACTCCTTTAAGCCTAAGAGGAAAGGGTCTGCTTGCCGGTCAGGTTGAAGGCAATAGTGGCGGCGTCCAGCAGAACGCCAATTACAGTATTCACATCATCGGTGGTGCTGGGCGCGGTATCGGTTACCTTGCCGCTATCAGCTCCCTCGGCCAGATAAATAAGGCCGCCGGGCGTGCCGCCGGCATAGCCGGTGACCACGCAGACGAGAGCCACGGGTATGACCTCGCCGCTGACTCCGCCTTTAAGGGCCACGAGCTGGGGATTGATAACGCTGCCTGCGGTGGCCAGGGCGCGTTTCCAGCCGGTTGAATAACCGAGGATATCGCCCTCGGCACAGGCACCGGCCAGGGTAACGGTAGCGGCAGCCGGGCCGGGGCCGCAAATTACGCTGCGGCCGACCTGGGGATCTGAAAAGGCCATATTATTCTCCTTTTGCTTTTATTTCATTACGCGACGCCTATGAGGGCGGCGGCCTTGACGTTGCTGAACAGGGCCAGGCTGGTGTACCACTTGATGCGGGTGCGGGAGGCGTCCTTAGTCTCCATCTCGCCGATCTTGATGATCTGAAGGCCGCCCGGGCCGGTCAGGCCGCAAACGCCGTCCTCACCAAAGGAAATGCCATATATGGTGGAACTGGCGCCGCCCGTGTAAGCGGTTTCGACCGAGCCGCTGACAGTGTGGGTATCCTTGACGAAATCGCTAACGCCGATGGGGATGCCATTATAGAGTTCAACGAACATGCCGAGCTTTTTATCGTCATGTTCCAGGTTGTTGCCCGCAGCCCTGGCGAGAGCATTGATCTTCCTGCGGGACCGCCTGCTCATCAGGAGAAGGTCGGGCTTGCCGCCTTTCACAGCGTCGATGAGCGAATCCAGCATATCCAGGGTGAGGGCGGCGCCGCCGGAAGCGCCGGCAGCGATGAGCTGATCGGAGGCTGTGCCTGTATCTATCAGCTTGATCAGGCCATCAAACTGATTCGGCTCGGTGACGCTGTTGCCGTAGAGGAACGTGTCCTCCAGCTCGTGGCGTATGGCCTTGGCGGTAAGCTCGATGATGGCCGACTCAATGTCGTTGACATTGGAGCGGGTCTGCTTGACGTAGTTGTCCACGTCAGCATTCTGGCCGAGGATGGCAAGGGTGGCCGTTTTCTGTAAAAAAGTAACCTGCGGGCTGGTGGTCCAGTCGTCGTTGACGGCGTGCCATTCAGCCGAGGGAAGGGTCAATTCCCGGTTGTAGGTGAGAGCATTGCCGATGATTTCCACCCACGGAAGCAACGTAAGCAGCGGGGAATCCTTGATGATGGTTTCAATGACGCCCTGCTTCATAACGTCATTTGAGAGCTTGGCGTATTCAGGTAGTACAGTTCCCAAATCATTAACTCCTTACGATTTATTTCTTGTCCATTTCGATGGCGTGCTTGATTTTCTCCCTAGCCGACAGGCCGGATAAGTCGGGCCCGGACCTTTCGGGGGCGCCGGCAGGCACGGAGACGGCCTTAATATCGGCCTCGATCTTGGAGCGGACTTTGGCCGCGAGGTCCGTAACACGCGCCATGGCCGCGTTGATCTCAGCGATGGAATTGCCGGCCAGCATTTCGGGGTTGAAGATGGGATTGGAGCTGACGGCCAGCTTGCGGTACTCGACGACGGCTTCCTTATGGGCTGTGTCAAGAGCAGCGAAATCCTTTTTCAAGGCGTCATTTTCCTTGATGGCTTCGGCCAGGGAAGTATCGCGCTCTGCAAGCGAAGCTTCCAACGAAGCGATGCGCTCCGAAAGCTCCGGCGCGGCCGGTGGTGCGGGGGTCGGAGGGGGCGCGGCCTCAACATTTGTTACCGCTGCGGTTTTAGTCTCGTTTTCCATGATCCACTCCTAACTAAAGCACCGGCTCCATCTCCGGGGCGACTTTCCGCTCTCTCGCTCCGCCCTGGGTGGAGGGGGCTTTAAATTCGTTATTCATTTCGAGTATGCGGCGGCGTTCATCAAGCCATTTCTGGAACTCCAGCTCAGGGTCGCGCACGCCCAGGTTGTCCATGGCGGTGCGGCGGCTGTGGACGCCCGACTGGACGCATAACTGCTCATTCTGAGCGTCGCGAGCTTTGTCCTGGGGCAGCACCTGTCCCCAGCACACCCGGTGGGACACCTGGGTGAAGTCCTGCCGCATGAACTTGGCCCACAGCTTCAAGATCATTTCGTTGCGGCGCTTGTAGACATTTGTCCTGATGAGCCGCTTGCGCTTAACTTTCTGCAGGAGCGATTGAAGCTCCACCTCAAGGGCGACGCCGGAAAGCTCGTGCTGGATGCCGCCGTAGGCCGCCCTGGGGGATTCACTGATATCGTGCATGGTGCGGTAAACGAGGTCGATGTAGTCGATATGCAGGCGGATCCCGCCGCCCTGCAGCAGGTCCAGCAGATATGCCCTGGTATCGGCGGGAAGGTTCCAGACGGCACCGGGCCTGACCTGTATATCCTCTGAGGCCTCGACTCCCTCAAGCACGGCGATGGGATTTCCGGAAACCTCAAGGATGCGGGAAAGCTGAGAAAGGGCGCGGTTCAACTCCCGCTGCGGCTCGATGAGCTGAGGGATATCGGAAACGCCCCAGAACTGCTTGGGCTTGCGCAGGTTGGGGAAGATGATAAACGGGATGAAGCCGTAAGGGTTCGGCTTTTTGTCGATGACATCGTTTTCGAGGTAAAGAGTGAAATCCTTATCGGTCCAAAGCTCGGTGATGAAGGCGGTTTTTCTCGTGGTGGATTTCTTATACAGGGTAAGTATCTCCCCGGCGCTGAGCTGGTAACGGCTGGCCACGCGGTAAGTCTGGTTGAGGTCGTCGCCGGTCCACCAGGCGTAGAGGCCATTGACATCCGGCGCAGTGATACGAACCCGCTTACCGATAGCGTCCCAGGTGACCTTGTAGCAGCCGTCGCCCAGGATGGCGGTGTCGATCTCTGTGGTATAGTCCAGCTCACCACAGTTGTTCTGGTCGAGGATGCG
>DAOUFT010000041.1:0-2586 GCA_034429855.1 Dehalococcoidia bacterium | reverse complement strand
TACAACATGCCGGGAAGCTGTACATCCATGGTGTAGAGAGCCTCACCGGTGGCCTTGGGCGGACCGTCCAGCTTCCGAGGAATTTTCTTGCCTATACATTTGTATTCCTTGAGCGGATACCTGTCCGACCCCAGGTTGTCGAACATCTCCTGCATTCGTTCTTGTTCGATTTCCGACTGTTTGGTCATATTACGACCTCCTCAGATAAATATGATTCGCTGCCCAGGTAGCTGCGCAGGAACAGGGACTGGTCGATCAGATCGGTATACTCGTCACGAAAATATTTCAGCGAGTCCAGCACAGGGACTGCTGCGGCTTGTCCCAACCCGCACAGCGAGGCGGCTGCCATCGTACGGGCCAGATCCTCCAGTTTGGCTATGTCCCCTGCCTCGCCGTCTCCTTTCACCAGTCTGCCCAGTATCTCCAGCATGACCTCGGTGCCTTCGCGGCAGGGCGTGCATTTGCCGCAGGATTCCTCATGCAGGAACCGCATATCGTTGTACACTATGTCGATAATGTCGCGGTCCGAATTAAGTACGACCACTGCCCCGGAGCCCAGACAGGTCTCATGCGACAGCGGCGTGTCGATCATGCTCAGAGGGATGATGGCGCCGGCGGAACCGCCGACCTGAACCGCTTTGACACCCGCCGCGCCGGCCAGATCGATCACCAGCTCCTTGAGCGAGCTCCCCATCTCAAGCTCGTAGATGCCGGGACGTGCGACATCGCCGCTGATGCAGAACACCTTGGTGCCCTTGCTCCTCTTCGTCCCCATCGCGCTGAACCAGGCTGAGCCGTTGCTTATAATATGGGGAATGTTCATCAGCGTCTCTACATTATTAATAATAGTAGGGTGATCCCATAGCCCCCGCTGCGGCGGATAAGGCGGCTTGTAGCGGGATTCGCCCCGCTGCCCCTCTATCGAGTTCATCAGCGCCGATTCCTCGCCGCAGACGTATGCGCCCGCTCCTTCGAATACCGTGATATCCAGCTGCTTCAAAAAGCCCTTCTCCCTGGCCTGTTTTATCGCCTGGGTCAGCAGGTCGAAAATAGAATGATATTCGGCCCTGAGATAGATGAAGGCCTGCGGGGCGCCGATGGCCAGGGCTGCGATGCACATACCCTCGATAAGCGTGAATGGATCGTTGGAGAGCAGGTATTTGTCCTTGAATTGGCCGACTTCGCCCTCGTCGGCATTGCAGATGAGATATTTCTCTTTGGCCTTGATGTTGTGGGCCATCTCCCACTTCAGCCCGCAGGGGAAGCCCGCTCCACCGCGTCCGGTCAGCCCCGATTTCTTAACCTCCTCGACGATGGCCCTGGGCTTCATCTTGCAGGCTTTCTGATAGGCACCGAAGCCCCCGGCCCTGAGATAGGATTCGATATCCTGAGGGTCGATCTTCCCGCAGTTGCCCAGTACGATGCGCTTTTCCGCCACTTGTAACCTCCTTGGATTCAATCTGCCTGGCTGCCTCTATTTATAGGACTCTAATATCTCCGCTATCCTGGCCGGAGTCAGCTTTCCGTACAGCGTATCATTGATCATCATGGCCGGGGCCTGGTCGCAGGCCCCGATGCAGCCCACTACCTCGAGTGTAAACTTGCCGTCGGCCGTGGTCTGTCCCGGCCCGATCCCCAGCTCCCTTTTAATGCTGCCGATCACGCCCTGCGCGTCCTTCAGGTCGCAGGGCAGGCAGCCGCATACCCTGATCACATTTTTACCCACCGCGGATACGGGTAGATAAGTGTAAAAGGTGGCTACCCCGTAGATCTCATTCAATGGGAGCCCGGTCTTTTCAGCCAGGGACGTCATCACGGCCTGGGAGAGGCTGCCGTTTTTAGCCAGCTCCTGTTTCAGGGCGGGCAGCAGCTCTGCGCGGTCGGCCGTGGAGGATGGTGTTCCTTTTGCGACCTTGCTCATCGTGCTGCACCTCCTTTCAAGGCTTTTAAGCCGGGACCGGCGCTGATCGCTCCGGTGGGGCAATGTTCGATGCAGGCGCCGCAATCCCGGCAGGCCTCGGAGGTCAGCGGCTGATCGAATCCGCTGACCACCTTGGACCTGAAGCCGCGGTAGCCGATGCTGAGGATGTTTTTATGGGCGATATCGGCGCAGGCCCGCACACATTTGCGGCAGAGTATGCATTTGGATAGGTTGCGTACAACGTATGGGTTGCCCTCCTCGGCGGGATAGAAACGCGGCGATCTCACGTTGAAACGCGGGGCGCCCACCTGGTAATCCGAGGCCAGATTATGCAGGGCGCAGTTCTCCGCATTGGTGTCGATCACGCAGTCGCCGGTATGGGCAGTGAGCAGCAGCTCAACTATCACCCTGCGGGCCGCTACAACCCTGGGCGAACTCGTGTGTACCACCATGCCATTGGATACGGGAGTGTGGCAGGCGCCCACCAGAGTTTTTGAACCCTCCACTTCAACCACGCAGACCCGGCAAACGCCGGTGGGGATCAGCCCTTTGATGTGACAGAGAGTGGGTATCGTTATACCGTGTGCCGTAGCCGCCTCGAGTATGGTTGTTCCTTCCCGCACCTTGATGCTTTTACCATCGATTGAAAGACGCACGTTATCCAT
>DAOUFT010000040.1:0-10138 GCA_034429855.1 Dehalococcoidia bacterium | reverse complement strand
TCTGCGCAAGGTCGACAATCTTGTGTCGTAAGTCAGCACTCAAGGAGTGAATCGGCTTCCTCCCCCGGTTCCCCTGCGCAAGAACTCCTGGCCCCTCGCCCTCATATCTGGACCTGAGCCTCCTGATCTGGCGAACAGATAAACCCAGTAACTGGCCCGCTTCTCTTGAACTTAACTCCCTCCTCTCGAGTTTGTTTAATACCATAAGTCTTTTCTGTTCCTTCTTGTTCAATATCACCTCTTCCATAAGGGGACATTTTCACTGAACAGTTAAGGGGTGACAAATTCATAGAACATTAACAGGCTTCCAGAAAGTGCTTGACATGCGTATACAACCAGCATATATTTATATAATGCCCTGAGAGGCGGGGGCAATTGAAAATCACTTAAAGCCTAACTTATGATTGAAGGAGAGGAAGATGTCGAGGCAGTACAGCCACGATGAAATCGTGTCATTATGCACAAGGCTGGAAAAGACCTATACGGCGGCTGTGGCTGATACGCTGGACGATATGGGCTTTAATAACCAGGTCATGGAGTCGGGATTCATGCCCGTTATCCCCAATGCAATAGTGGCCGGGCCGGCTTTTACCATCGAGATAGCCAAAACCAGAAAGTCTACCACCATGGCTGAGTACGATCCCAAGTTCGTGGCCGAGGTGTTGACATCAGTATTCGGCAATATGCAGAAGGGCCAGGTGGTGGCCATCGACACCAACGGTTTCTACGGCGCCGCCGCCTTCGGTGAGCTGATGTCGGCCACATCGAAATACATGGGAGGTGTCAGGGGAGCGGTCATCGACGGACCGATACGCGATATAAGCCGCATACTCGAGATAGAATTCCCCGTCTGGGCCAGGGGCAGCATACCTGCCGACTCCGTTAGCCGGACGGACCTGATCGGCGTGAGCAGCCCCATTTTCTGCGGCAAGGTGCGACTCAGCCCGGGAGATATCGTCTTCGCCGACCGCGATGGAATAGTCGTCATCCCTATAAACGACGTGGACCTGGAGAATGTAGTCGTTAAAGCCGAAGAGATAGTTTCAGACGAACGAAGGTCCCGCAGCGAGATCAGGGGCGGCGCTTCACTGCTGGAAGTCTATAAGAAATACGGCAAGTTGTAATTAATACCAAGATAAACGTACATGTAGGAGGCCCGGCATGGAAAATAACGCCCTGAAGATCAACCCCGCCGACAACGTGGTTGTGGCTATCCGCAACGTGAAAAAAGGAGACCCCGTTATCGTGGCAGGAGAAAGATTATTTTACGCCGCACAGGATGTGGAGTTAGGGCATAAAATTGCCATCAGCCTGATTAAATCAGGGTCGCAGGTCATTCGCTATGGTGAGCCGATCCTTAAAGCGACAGTCGACATACAGCAGGGCCAATGGGTCCATCTGCATAACACGCAACCCGAGTTATTGTATACAGCGTCGTAGCATCATACGCAGGCGCTGTTTCCATTTAATCCTTAACTATTCAGGTGTGAGGTTGAGCTTATGGAATTCAACGGATACAAAAGGGAAACCGGCGAGTATGGCGTGCGCAACCACATACTGGTGACATCTTCCGTCTCATGTGCCAACGGCGTCGTGGCTGCGCTGGGCCGGAAATTCCCTGATATCATCGCTGTTCAGAATGCCTACGGCTGCGGAACCGGCCTAGAGGACGCAGCCACGGGATGGTTGATTATCGCCGGGCTGATGAAAAATCCCAACGTGGGAGCGGCACTGATCATTGGTCTGGGTTGCGAACTGATACAGGCGCAGCTTTTCGCCGACGCTGTCAAGGGCAAACCGGTTGAGGTGCTCAAAATACAGGGGTCGGGGAGCGCCGCCACAACCAAAAGGGGCATCGAGATAATAAAGAAATTTAAAAAACACCTGGCGGGACAGAAAAGGGTCAAAGCACCTTTTAGCGCGCTGACGATTGGGCTGGAATGCGGCGGCTCCGATGCCCTATCCGGTGTTACGGCCAATCCCGCCGTGGGAGCTGCGGCCGATATGTTCATCAGGGAAGGCGCATCGGCGCTGTTCGGCGAGATTACGGAGATGATCGGCACCGACCATATACTTAAAAAACGCTGCATTACACCCGAGCTGGGCGAAAAGGTGCAGAAGTTGATCATAGACCACGACAGGCAGATAAAGGAACTGGCAGGACCACTGGCCGGTCTGACAATCTCGCCCGGCAACATGGAGGGCGGGCTCTCCTCCATCGTGGAGAAATCACTTGGATGTATCACCAAGGCCGGCTCGTCCCCCATCGTGGACTGCATCGGCTACGGCCTGAGGCCGGACAAAAAGGGACTGATGATCATGGAGGGGCCGGGGTACGACATCGAAAACATGGTGGGCATGACGGCCTGCGGAGCGCAGATCATCATCTTCACCACAGGCAGGGGCACACCGGCGGGCACACCCGCCGTGCCCGTGATCAAGGTCTCCACCAATACCAAAACCTTCATGGAGATGAAGGGCGATATCGATATCAACGCCGGGACCATCATAGACGCCGGTAAAACCGTCGAGGATGTGGGGCGGCAGATTTTCAACTTCACGCTGGCCGTCGCCAGCGGAAAACAGACCTGCGCGGAGATCAACAGGTCAGAGCCGTTCAGCTACGCCAAGCAGCATATGAGCGGCTAACCGGGCGCGGATAATAGGAGGCGGTACGATGACCAGACAGTCGGAAATCGAAACACAGCGCATGCTGGAGATGTTGGAGAACCTCAAGGCGGACAAATATCCGCTGAAAGAATACAGGTATATCGGTAAAAAGATACCCCGCAGGATCGACGGCGTGGACAAGGCATCCGGCTCGGGCCAGTATACCATGGATATACAGGTTCCAGGCATGCTGCATATGCGCTTCCTCACCTCACCCTACCCCCACGCTAAAATACTCAGGATGGATGTCAGCAGGGCTGAGAAACTGCCGGGCGTAAGATACGTGCTGCGCTATGACGATCCCGAAGTAGTCAAAGGAGAGATCATGGGGAAGGTGGCCGGATTTTTTGACTACGATAAGCCACTCTCCGGCGCGGCACATATGGAAGGTGAGCCGGTTGGCGCCGCCGTGGCCGCCGAGACCGAGGCGATTGCGGAAGAGGCACTCTCACTGATCGACGTCGAGTGGGAACAGCGGCCCTTTAACCTGGACCCGGTGGCGGCCAGCGATCCGGCAGCAGACCTCAGCTACCCGGAACGCTATGTCGATGGAAACCACTGGAACAGAGGGGCCTACGACGAGCGTGTCTATGGAGATGTAAAAAAGGGCTTCGCCGAAGCAGATAAGGTAATCGAATTCAAGGTCGTAAGAACCGCCAACACCTGGGTAGGACCAGAGAGACCGTGCGGTGTGTGGAAATGGAATGGAGATTGCCCTGAGATATGGTTGAAACACCAGCGGGTGCACCTGCCTAAAAGACGCATCGGCGAATGGTACGGCGGTATACCAATGAATAAGATAAAGATTCATTCACCCTACCAGGGGGCCAGTTTCGGCGGGTGGTGCCAGATCGATTGGAACCTGGGCCCGCTGTGGTGCGCGGGCTGCGTATCGAAAAGGGTCAACAGGCCAGTAAAATACACCCTAACGCGGCGCGAGGACTTCTACGGCGGCTCCCAGGACGAAGGGGTCTACTTCATCAAGGTAGGATTTAAAAAGGACGGCACCATCACGGCGGTGGAGGCAACCGTCTATCACGTCAACATGATCTGGCCGGTTATCTACCCTGTGTTGCATCTGCACGAGCATACGAATATACCCCACCTGAAGGGACTGGTCAAGTCAGTGTGGGTCAACAAGGGGCCCACGGTACCCACACGCTGCGAGCTGATACCGACGACCACGACCTTTACGCTAGTGATGGATCGTGTGGCCGCGGAGCTGGGCATGGACCCCATCGAGGTGGCACTGAAAAACGAGGGCTGTATGGGACATGACATGAAGTGGGCGGACGAGGAGAAAAAACTTCGCGGTTTCGAGGTCCGCGACAGCCTGGGAGAATGCCTAGAGAAGGGCAAGGCCGAGTTCAAGTGGGACCAATCATGGCATAAACCGGGTGCGCGCAGGCTGCCCAACGGGAGGATGCACGGCGTGGGATTCACCTGGAGCCACCAGTGGGATGATGCGGGCGGCAGCAGTGAGGTGATCATCCGCATCGAGCGTACCGACGGCACAGCCTCGATCCTGGCTATGGGCGCGGACAACGGGGTCGACGCCGAGAACTCATACTGCCAGATAGCAGCGGAGGAGCTGGGCCTGCGGCCGGAAGATGTCCACTACGATTCCCACGACTATCCCGGCTTCTACCGCATGACGCCCGACTCTTCCACCAATATGACCGTCAACGGCTGGGCGGTTCGCCATGCTGCCAGAATTCTGAAACAGAAGATACTCGAAAGTGCCGTCTCCCCGTCATCGGCCACGCAGAGGGGAAGCTTTCAGGCAGCCTTCCCAAATACCAAAGCGGAGGAACTGGATCTGAAGGACGGCATTATTTTCGTCAAGTCCGATCCCACCAGACGGATGCCCCTGGCCGATTTCGTCAGGCCGGCGGGCGAATGCGGGCCATTCGCCACCGAGGAGGTCTTCGGTTCCAGAGTCGCCTGGTCGGAGCCTTTCTTCTCATTGGGTTACCATATGCAGTACGGCTGCTATAATCCGCACAATCCCCGTCCCCGCTTCTGCCGCCAAGCCCATTTTATGGAGGTGGAGGTGGACACCGAGACCGGCGAGATCGTCGTCACGCGGGTGGTAAACGTCAATGATGTGGGCAAGGCCATCAACCCCATGAGCTGCAACGGACAGCAATACGGCGGCACCATCATGGGCGTGAGCCGTTCCATGTTGGAGGAAGTGGTGCATGACCCGGTCACCGGTGTGATGCTCAACGGTAACCTGCTCGATTACAAGATCGCCACCATGAAGGATGTCGGCCCGATCAGCACCTTATTGGTAGAGACGGGTATGGGCTACGGCCCCTACGGTTTGATCGGCACCGGCGAGAACCTGGCCACGGTGATGCCTGCGCTGCTGGCACCCGCTGTCTACAACGCCATCGGTGTATGGATCTACGATTTCCCCATAACTCCTGAGAAGATATTGAAGGCCCTGGGCAAGGTTTAGAGGAGGTGTTCCTGCTATGCTGTTCTCTTTGCTCCTCTTTATCATGAGCGTATCGATCGCCATAACGGCAAAGACCAACAGGTCCATCCGGGAGCTCATCAGCATCCGCAACTCCGCCTACGTGATCAAGACCAGGGACAACAAAAGGGGCAGGCGATTCGTCTTCAGGAAGGGGAGATACTCGTCGGACAAGGTGCTGGATGAGTTCGACCTGGCGCTGGTATTCGAAAACGCCGATATCGCTTTTAAAACGTTGGCGCTGGGCGGCGATACCGGGCTTCAGACGGCGATCAACAACTTCACACTGCGGCTGGAAGGCGACCCCAAGTACTTCAGCTGGTTCGGCATAATGATTGCCGTTTCCATGGGGATGATGAAGCGGAAATAGCACCGCCTAATTGACTATATACTGCGTAGTGCCGTCGGGCACGACCGCAACCCTGGCGGCGCCGGGATAGTCCTTCTTTAATAAATCCAGCGCCTCCTTCCAAGTCTTGACCCACACGGCGTCGGGTACGGCCAGCAGGTCCGCCATGGAGTGCTCGAACTGCGGACAGAGGACGATCATGCGTTTAATCCAGGGCAGCGAAAAATCCAATTTCTGGAAGCGGCGGCCTTTGACCGTCTCGCCGAAGCTGCTCTGCAGATAGTGGACCACCTGTCCGTTGGGGCAATCCATAATCAGCACGAAGTCCCCACCCTTCTCCATCAGCATAGCCATGCCGTGCAGCACACCCAGCACAGACTCATTGCCCTTAGCATAGGTGTTCACCACCACAATATCGGTGGCAGGTACGATTTTACAGGCATAGTGGTGGGCTGCGTATTTAACCGCCTCCCTAAACTCATCTTCAAGCTTGCCGCAGAAGATGGCGCAGGCCTTTCCCTCGCCATTCACGGCGAAGTCAATCTTGAAATCCAGGCCGGCCAGTTTGGCGGCCTCCATGAAGTCTTTGGCAAGGGGATTTCTTGCGTAGTTGCCCATGCCCACTATATCGGCCTTACCTTCCTGCCAGGCCTTACTCTCCAGACTGTGGTAGTGCTCGATGGAATCTATGGCAGAGACGCCAGGCAATATTATCTTGCCGCCGCCACCGAATCCAGTATTGGGGTGGGCGACGACTGTACCTATACCTATCTTCAGGTCGCAGGCCATCACCTCGGAGTTGACGCTGAGCCTGGTGCCCTGCGAAGTCTCGCCCACGTAGGTGCAGTGCTCGTATATATTATGGTTGTAGACCGGGAAGCGGTCGAGTATATCATCCCCCAGCTTCTTGCGAAAATCCTGATAGGTGTGGGCGCCGTGGCAGCCCAGGGCACAGATGAAGCGTATTGACTTATCGGGTATGCCCGCCTCCTTTAACTCGGCCAGGACATAGGGCAGGACGAGATAAACCGGTGTTGGGCGGGAGATGTCATCGAATATAATTGCCACCCTACTTTTACCTCTTGCCAGCGCACTCAAACGCGGAGACCCTATCGGCGAGGCAAATGCAGCTTCTATTTGAGCAGAGGTCAGTTCAGGCTCGCTGTGACCGTTCATCAAACATTGCACAATCTCCCACCTATCGGGGAAAGTGAGCTTTAACTTCGTGTTGCCAAACCACATTTTGTTGGGAACTGCGATGCTCTTTACCACCTGGTACCTCCTGTCCATCCTTGAATGTCCAACTAATATATGCTGGCCGTACTCGTATGTCAAGACTATTGTTCGCGGACGATGTCTCCCCGCTTCATTGACATAGCTGCATATACTTTTTATACTATTGCGATCATATCCGGCGGTTCGGGCTGATATCTCATTAATATCGAGGGGGATCATATGGAACAGGGTAAGGTTTCCATGGGTTTGAAGGTGGGTTACGGCATATGCGACTTGGGAGAGAACCTGTTTTTCACAGCCGTCGCCTTTGTATTGATGAATTACCTCACCGACACCGTAGGACTGTCCGCGGCGCTGGCCGGCATCGCCCTCATGGTAGGACGCCTGTGGGATGCTTTTTTCGATCCTGTGATCGGCTTCATCTCGGACCGGACTGTCACTAAAATGGGCCGCCGCAGGCCGTTCATACTTGGAGGCACCATACCTGTCTTTTTCGCGGTTATCATAATGTTCGTCAATCCGGCGCTTTTTATGGGTACAGGCATCAGCCAGACCACCCTGTTTATCTACACGCTGGTTGTCTATGTGATCCTCTGCACCGCCTATTCCACAGTGAACATCCCCTACATGTCGCTGGCGCCCGAACTGACGTCCGACTACCATGAACGTACCTCCATGATGGGCTATCGCTTCGGATTTGCCGCTGTGGGCACACTGCTGGGTGCGGGACTGGCGTTGCCGATCGTGGCGCTGGCCCCTAATAAAAACCTGGGATTTGTGCTTATGGGCAGCGTCTTTGCCACCGTGATGCTGGTCACGGCTTTGATCACAGTGTTTACGGTGAAGGAGCCGGCCGATCTTAAACCAGCCAAATCCATGGACTTCGTCAAGACGTATAAAGAGGTATTCAAGAACAAGCCTTATCTGCTCATCCTGGCATCCTATATATGCCATATTATAGCCATCACGATCGCCAGCGCCATCGTAATCTACTACTTCAAATACATATTGCTGGACGAAGCGGCCACCACCTGGGCCATGCTCATCATGATCGTCACGGCGCTTATATTCATCCCCGTCAGCGTCTGGCTGAGCAAGCGGCTGGGCAAGAAAAAGGTATACGGCGCAGGCTTCGTAATCATGGCTATCATGCTGATGGTGCTGTTTTTCTTCGGGCAGACCTACGGTGTGACCTTCACTCTGGTCGTCATGTTCCTGATGGGTACGGGCTTCGGCTTCACCTATGCACTGCCCTTCGCCATAGTGGCCGACGCCATCGAGTACGACTATCTGAGAATGGGGGAGAGGCGTGAGGGTGCTTTTTTCGGTGTATGGGCATGGGGGCTGAAGATCGGCCAGGCGCTGGCCATCTTCCTGATGGGCGTCACCCTCGAAGGTATGGGCTATATGCCCAACGTCATACCTCAGTCTGAGAGCTCACAGCTGGCTATACGGCTTTTCGCCGGCCCCATCTCGGCAGCTATATTCCTGCTGGCAGCGCTGTTCCTCTATTTCTATCCCATCACTGAAGCGCGCTACAAAGAGATCTGCGCGCAGATCGCTGAAATGGAGGCTAAAAAAAACTTATAGCCGTCGTCAGGTAACGGACGCCTCCCTGGATGGGAAATAGACCGCGCATCATGATAGAATATCGCCACTGTGCGGTTAGGGAAGATGAATTGACCAGACCAAGAAACGGCGTCTACGTGTGGATCACCTGGCTCTCCAAGCTGATGGCGGGCGAGACCACCTGCCACTGGTCGTCCTGGTTTAAAGCACACCATACCGACTACAACCGGGCGCCGGGAGACTTTCAACTGGCCTCATGGACGGCGGAACATACGCGTCTGCTGGATGAGGTGGCTAAAGAGCGGGAGAAACTGGGCGAAACGGTATACAGGGAGGGGCAGAACAAGTTCCTGGCCAAAAGGCCGTCCGGACTAGCGGTGGCGGGCACGCCGGATCTTATATCTATAGATACGCAGACGGGGCACTGCACGGTCTTCGATATCAAGACGGGCAATCCCAGGCAGAGCGACATCATCCAGGTGGCTCTGTACATGATGTTCCTGCCGTACGCCACGGGGCTGTACAAAGGTAAAAAGCTGGACGGCTGCGTCGTTTACAAGATGGGACGCTCGGAAGTGCCACATCATATCATCGATGATAAGTTCAAGCAGAATGTGACCTATTTTCTGAACATACTCGAGTCATCTGTGCCGCCATCAAGGTTCCCCTCTCACACGGGCTGCTCATGGTGCGACCTTACGACCGATGACTGTCCGGAAAAGGTGGACGATGATCAAAACGAAACCGACGATCCAGTACAGGACTTCCCTCTGTAATATACGTCGAAGGATCAAACTGATATGAAGCGCTGGCAGAGTCTGATCGAGGGTCCGGGTATTATCATCGCCGACGGCGCCATGGGAACGATGTTGCAGCAGGCAGGGCTTATACCGGGCGATCCTCCCATGCTGTGGAACGTGGACCAACCCGGCCGCGTCCGCGCCGTGCACCGCGCCTACCTGGAGGCCGGCGCGCGCATACTGCTGACCAATACCTTCAACGGCACCCGCTTCCGTCTGGCAGCCCACAAGCTGGAGGAACGCGCGGATGAGCTCAACCGCGCCGGCGCACAGATACTGCGCGCCGAGATAGATGACTACATGAAAAAAGCCACCCCGGGGACTCCCGAGCCGGTGGCGGCGGGTGATATCGGCCCCACGGGCGAAATACTGGCGCCGCTGGGTAAACTGCACTTCAATGATGCCGCCAATGCCTTCGCCCGTCAGGTCAAGGCTCTGATGGAAGGCGGCGCAGACGTGATCTGGATCGAGACAATGGCCGACCTGGAGGAGGTGCACGCCGCTGTGGAAGGGACGCGCAGGGTATCGCACGATATACCCGTAATAGTGACCATGACGTTCGATACGCACGGGCGCACCATGATGGGGGTCAAGCCGAAGGCCGCGGCGGCCAGATTGAGCGAATTGGGCGTAGCGGCCATGGGTGGCAACTGCGGCAACGGACCCGACGAGATGCTGGCGGCTATACAGAAGATGCATACCGCCCTGCCCGGCGCACTGCTGGTGGCCAAATCGAACGCCGGCATGCCTGAGTTCGTGGACGGAAAAACGGTATACCGCGCCTCGCCGGAAAGTATGGCAAAGAGTGCAATTCAGATGCGCGACGCCGGCGCACGCATCATAGGGGGCTGCTGTGGCACCACACCGGAGCATATCGCCGCCGTGGCGAAAGCGGTGAAATCGTAGCAACTGTCTTTATCCGATGTTATTTATCAGTGGCATCGGAGCGGCCCAGGTAGTTCTTGTTTTGATTATAGCGTTTATTATTGTGAGCAGTTTTCTCATACAGGCAGTTATTGCTACTTTTTTAGC
>DAOUFT010000039.1:0-10204 GCA_034429855.1 Dehalococcoidia bacterium | reverse complement strand
ATCGATTTCCCCATCGTCAACTGCGCCGCCATGATCACAACCAGGGATGGCAAGGTCTCGGCCGCCAGGATCTGCCTCAACGCCGTTCATGTCGTACCCTACCGAGCCGTCAACGCCGAGCAGGTGGTTATTGGCAAGCAAATAGATGAGGCGCTGGCCGAAGAGGCGGGCAAGGCGGCTGTATCGGCGGCCAAGCCGCTGGAGCACAATAAATACATGGTGGCGATCGCCAGGACGCTGGTAAAGAGAACGCTGTTGGCCTGCGTGCAAAAATGACCGTTAATATCTCAATCAAGCCGATCCGAGACCTGTCCCGGATGACGTTTCGCGGGAATGTAAGCCGGAGGTATTGGTGAATTGCTGTTCTCAATGTTGCTCTCAATCATAAATATCGCCATGAGTATAACTGCAAAAAATAATAAATCAATGAGGGACTTGATCAAGGTACGCAACTGTTCATACGTAATGATGACTGCAGATAAGAAAATCGGCAGACGTTTCCACTTCCGAAACGGCAAATACTGGTCGGACAAGGTGCTTACGGACTATGACCTGGCCTTTGTATTTAAAAATGCGGATGTCGGATTTAAAACTCTGGCACTGGGCGGGGCGACGGGGATACCGGAAGCTATAAATAACTGGAACCTGAAGCTGGTAGGAAATGCCGACATCGCCACCTTCCTCCAAATAATGATCGGGGTCTCAATGGGAATAATGAAAAGATAGTATAAAAACGAATCTGTATAACTGCTTATCAGCAAGTGTCAGTAACTGAGGCGATTAAATATGGTTTATACGACGGCATCTCAACTCATTAGTTAAAACAATGGAGGAGAACAGTTGAAAAAGGGATCAGAAATTCAAACAGAACGAATGATTGAGATGTTCGACAACCTGAAGTCGGACAAGTACCCTCTTAAAGAGTACAAATATATTGGAGAAAGGGGACCTCGCAGAATAGACGGACCTCCCAAGGCAATGGGAGCGGCAGATTACTGTATGGACATTCAGTTGCCGGGCATGCTTCATATGCGTTTCCTCATGTCTCCTTACCCGCACGCCAAGATTCTCCGAATGGATACTACCAAAGCTGAAAAACTGCCGGGTGTGCGGTATGTGCTGCGCTATGACGATCCGGAGATCCCCGAATCAGCCAATCTGGGTAATATCGCAGGCTCTTTCGGCAACGACAGGCCGCTCTCGGGCGTGGCCCACTTTGAAGGAGAATTGATCGGCGCCGCTGTGGCGGCAGAAACCGAGGCCATCGCTGAGGAGGCCCTGTCACTTATTGATATTGACTGGGAGGAAAGACCCTTCAACCTCGACGTGGTGGCGGCCAGTGACCCATCGGCGCCTCTCAGTTTCCCCGAACGCTATATCGACGGTAACCACTGGAACCGCGGTTTCTTCGATACTATATCAAAAGGGGATACAGTGAAGGGTTTTGCCGAAGCGGACAGGGTTATCGAATTCAAGCTTAAACGCGCAGCCCATACCTGGATCGGGCCGGAGCGTCCCTGCGGTGTCTTTAAATGGAACGGCAACCATCCGGAGGTATGGCTGAAAAATCAGCGCGGGCACCTTCCCAAACGCCAGATATCGACCTGGTACGGTGGCATACCTTTAAACACCATCGAGGTGCACATGCCCTATCAGGGCGCTAGCTTCGGCGGTTGGTCCTGCGTGGACTGGAGCCTGGGAGGCATGTATTGTGCCGGCCTGGTGGCCAAGAGAACCAAAAGGCCGGTTAAGTACGTATTCAACCGTCGCGAGGATTTTTACGGCGGCTCCATGGACGAGGGTACGTATTTCATCAAGGTGGGCTTTAAAAACGACGGCACGATCACAGCGGTCGATGCTACGGCCTATCTGGTGAATGCCATCTGGCCGGTTTTCCATGCCGGAGCACATTTCAGCGAAAACACCAGGGTAGCCAATATGAGAAGCCAGACCAAATCGATCTGGATCAATAAGGGGCCCACGGTCCCCGTGCGCTGCGAAATGCTGCCGACCTGTCTGACTCTGACGATGGTAATGGATCGTGTAGCAGCCGAGCTGGGAATGGACCCCATCGAAGTGGCACTTAAAAACGACGGCTGCGACGGACGCGAGATGGCTGAACTGGCGGGGGAAAAAAGGGAGCGAGGCTTCGAGAATCGCGATAGCCTGAGGGAGTGCATCGAGAAAGGCAAAGCGGAATTCAAATGGGATCAGTCATGGCATAAACCGGGGGCGCGCAGACTGCCCAATGGTAGAATGCACGGGGTCGGTTTCACATGGGGGCAGGAATGGGCCGACTCGCTGGGCGGCGGAGAGTTTGCCATACGCATAGAGCGGGGAGACGGAACAGCCACAGTGCAATCGCTGGGTGTCGACCACGGCGTGGAAGCAGAGAATACATACTGCCGCGTAGTGGCGGACGAGCTGGGCTTCCGCCTTCAGGATGTAAACTACAACTCGCATCATGATCCCGGTTTTGTCAGAATGACTCCCGGCTCCTCCACCAACCTGTCGGCCAACGCCTGGGCGGTGCGCCATACGGCCAGGATACTGAAACAGAAGATACTGGAGGCTGTCACCAGCCCGACGGCTCCCTCACAGCGCGGAAGTTTCGCTCCGGCTTTCCCTGATACCAAGCCTGAAGATCTGGATATTAAAGACAGCCAGATTTTCGTCAAGGCTGATCCTTCCCGGCGCATGCCCATTTCAGAATACGTCAAGCACGGTGGACCAACCGGCCCGATAACGGCGACTGAGATACTGGGAGTGAGGACTGCTTTTACCGAACCATTATACGCCGTCGGATACCATGCCCAGGAGGGTGGCTACAGCCCCCTCAGCCCCAGGCCGCGCTTCTGTCGCCAGGCCCACTTTATGGAGGTAGAGGTCGACACCGAGACCGGCGAGATATTAATCACAAGAGTGGTCAATGTCAACGATGTGGGAAAAGCGATCAATCCTATGAGCTGCGAAGGGCAGCAGTACGGCGGCACGATTATGGGCGTGGGCAGGGCAAAATTTGAAGAGGTTATACACGATCCGGTCACCGGAGTGATGCTCAATGGTAATCTACTCGACTACAAGATCGCCACTACGCTCGATACTGGACCGATATCTACAATCCTGGTAGAGACAGGCATGGGCTACGGTCCGTACGGTTCAGTAGGCATAGGTGAAGATATCGGCACTATTATCCCGGGATTGCTGGCGCCGGCGGTCTACAACGCCATCGGGGTCTGGATAGAAGACTTCCCCATCACGCCGGACAAGGTGCTCAAGGCGTTGGGTAAAATCTAAGGAGGCCGGGGAACTTGAGTGAAGAGATCAAGAATTGTGTTTTGCCCTTGCGTAAAAAATCCATGCCCCGTAGGACGGATTGCTCTGTACCGACCCTATCCTGGATGTCTTTCCGCATGAATCAAAGTCGGAGGTATGGGTGAATTGCTATTCACGATGTTGCTCTCGATGATCGGTTTCTTGATGGGAAGAGCCGCTAAAACCAATAAAGCAGTCAAGGAGATGATGGCCATACGCAACCTCACCTTTGTGATAATGACGGAGGACGGTAAAACCGGCAGGCGTTTTATCTTTAAAGACGGTAAATATTTTACGGATAAAATTCTGAAAGATTACAACATGGCCATGATCTGGAAGAATCCTGATGTAGCGTTCAAGGCGCTGGCATTCGGCGGCGAGACCGGGATACAGGATGCCATGAACAACTGGAATATGCGACTGGCGGGAGACCCAGGATTCTTCAATTTCTTTGGCATGCTGTTGCTGGTCTCGATGGGCAAGATGAAGAGGTGATTTTTAATTTTCCGGAATAAATTTCAGGAGAAAGCTTAATGAAGATCAATCTTCAATACGACAGGTTAACCGGAAAATCGATCAATGCCGCGAAGTATAAGAGCGACTCACAAATAGAGGTACCCGACAGATGCAACGTCCGCGATCTGATCGTGTTGTTGGAGGCGCCTAAAGAGCGCAGGGAGTCATTGCTTGTACATGTGAACGGCGAGCCCGCATGGAACACCACCATCCTGAAGGAAAACGATTCTGTCAAGCTTTTCCTGATGATCGGCGGCGGATGAATCCACGATCTGAACAGAGAATCGTAATCACGGCGATGCCGAAAGCTGATGCAGCTATTATTTAAGTGAAGGGGGAGAGATGGTTAATAAAGAGTACAAAACAACTTTCGATCAACTAATAACCGACCTGCTATCGGGGAAATCTTTCTATGACCTGATCGAGTGGAAAAGATTTGTTAAAAAAGAGACCACGGCATTTATCGTTTCGGACGCCCAGAACGAGGTGTTGCATAAAGATGGTAATCTGAACGTGCTGGGAACCTGGAAGATAGCGGAGGAGCTGGGTGTGGTGCAGAATATTAAAAATATCGTAGCCGCCTGCCGTAATAAAGAGATACCGGTATTCTGGATACGTCAGGCGTTTCTATCGGAGGGCAAGGATCTGTTCCCGGGAACCTGTTTCGAAGCGCTTATCAGCTATTTGCGCAGTGCCGTGCCGACTATTATGCTTGACGGCACCTGGGATATGGAAATCATCGATGAGCTGAAGGCTATTATAGAACCCAAAGACATAGTCATACATAAACAGGCGCTGGGCGCTTTCGAAGGTACCAACCTGCAGACCTATCTTACCCATATGGGTATAAAGACCATTATTGTATGCGGATGTGTGCTCGACCAGTGTGTTGAGTCTACGATACGCAGCGCCTGGGACCGCGGTTACCTGTCCGTACTGGTCAAGGATGCGTCGGCTGCGGGCAGCCTGGAGGCCGCCGATATGGCATGCCAGAGAATGGGATTAATGATGGCGCCTGTAGTAGACACGCAGGAAATCATCAGCTTAATAAACAGCCTGTAATAAGCAGCCCCGAGTCCAGATAATGATATTATGATAAGCTGAAACCCAGCCTGTGTCGTTAATCTTGGCGCAATAATACGTATCAGTCTGATGAGGGAAGCGCCTTGGGTTTCTGCAGCTCCATCTCTTTGCCATCGCAGGAGATGGTGCCTTCTCCGGCCTTTGTACAGAGTACCTCGGTACCGCAGACCTCGCACTTGAATCTCTTGCCGAGCTGGTTTGCCATGTTATCTCTCCTGTTTAAGATGTTTAAGGTAAAATACTCTTACTTCTTCAGGTCCATAGGTTTGCCGCAGCAGGTGACCTGTCCATTGCCACCCTTGGTTACTATGAACTCCGATCCGCACTTGCTGCAGACGTATTTTTTACCGATCTGATTGGCCATTGTAGAATCCCTCCGGACTATTATTTTAGTCTCAATTCAGTCTTGATGCAAAGTGAAGCTACAGCTCCATCTCATGAAAATCATCGGCCACTATCAACTTAGCGGCTGTCATCTTCTGCACGTCCTCCGGCGTAATGCCGGGTATGGCCTCTTTGAGCACCAGGCCCTTGGGTGTAACCTCAATGAGCGCATAGTTGGTAACGATATAGTCCACGCACTCCTTAGCCGTCAGCGGATAGGTGCACTTTTCCAGTATTTTGGGCTCACCGGTGGGTGTGAAGTGCTCCATGGCGATGAACAATTTGGCTGCGCCCACAGCCAAGTCCATCGAGCCGCCGATATTGCCGGTCTTACCCAGGCCGCGGGAGGGATTATTCCATCCGGCCAGGTCGCCCCTGGCCGACACCTGAAGGGCGCCCAACACCGCGGCGTCCATGCGTCCCCCTCGGATCATGGCAAACGACGTTTCAACATTGAAGTAACAGGTTCCCGGCAACTCGTGCACGAACTGGCAACTGGCGTTGATACGATCCTGGTCCTGCTCCCCCTCCTCCGCCAGGGGACCGCATTTGAGCATGCCTATCTCCGACTGTATGATGATGTCGCGGCCCTCTATCCAGTTGGAGACCAGCGTGGGTATGCCGATACCCAGATTGACGTATGATCCGTCCTGCAACATATTGGCAATACGCAGAGCGATCATCTCACGCTCCAGCGGAGGCACCTCCGGTACGACAACTTTACTCATCTTGCTCATATCAAACTCCGGAAATTTAGAATCTTAAACGGAAGCCGAGCTAAAGTCCGGCCTGCCCGTCTCAACCACCCGTTTCACAAATATTCCGGGTGTGTGGATAATATTCGGGTCAAGCTCCCCGACATTGAAAAGCTGTTCCACCTCTGCAATGGTAACCTTTCCGGCCATAGCCATGGCGTTATTGTAGTTTTGAGCCGTGAATCGATAAATGAGATTACCCTCACGGTCGCCCTTCCAGGCATGCACGAAGGCGTAATCCACCGGCAGCGCCAGCTCCAGCAGACATTCAACCCCGTTGAAGACTTTAACTTCCTTGCCTTCCGCCACCACCGTACCGACACCTGTAGGCGTGTAAAAACCGGGGATACCGGCCCCGGCGCAGCGCAGCTTCTCGACAAAGGTGCCGATGGGATATATTTCAAGCTCAATCTTGCCGCTACGTACCGCCTGTTCAAAGGGATGCTGTGCGCCCTTGGTGGCCGAGCGGGGGAAAGGGTAATTGCAGATGGCTTTTTTAATCTGGCCGTTGATGACCAGTTCCAGCATTTCCTCATTGCCGGTCCCGACCTGCTGCACGACCACCGTAAGATCCTTCACACCTTTCCTAGCCAGCGCTTTCGTCAGGGCCGTCGGCTTACCGGCGGTGAAAAAGCTGCCGAAAGCTATAGTAGCGCCATTGGGGATGTCTGCTATCGCCTCTTCCGGCGATGCATAAGTCTTGTCCATTTCAGCGAGCCTCCATATTTAGACATATAGATATCACAATTTTCTCTTATAGAAGGGCTTAATAAAGGCGCACACTCAGGAGCTTTTCTTTCGCTTCGTTTTTCTGGGTTTTGACGGTGGTAGAATTACACCGCCGTTCGATAAACCGGACATCATCCTGGCATTGGCAGCGAGATGCTCTTTATTCGCCCCCAGGTAATCAACGGCGGCATTACTGATTTTCTGCGTCAGTTTAACCAGCATCTCACGCTCCTGCGGCGTGAGAACGTAAAATACCCTCTCCATTGCATCTCTAATTCCGGCGCCGAGCTCGGTCAGCAAAGCCAATCCCTTGGGGGTCATCTCCACTTCGACGGCCCGCCTGTCGGTCTTGGACCTGCGTCGCGTGATTATTTTCCGTTTATGGAGCCTATCCAGCAGAGGGCTAACCGAGTGGGTTTCCAGAGGAAGCACATGCGAGATCTCAGTGGGGCTCAAAGGTCTTTTGGCATAATAAAGCGCCTGCAGTGTGGTGATCTGGGAAACGGTTAACTGGCCAGGGCGCAAACTTCGTTCAAGCGCTTTGGCCCAAGTGTTCCAGGACTGAGCGAAATTGACGACAACCCACATTTGCTCCGAAGTAGGCCCGCTTTCAGTGATCTTTTTCGCTTTCGCCATCTTTCTTTTTCGTCTATTCAGAGTATTTTACTTATGATAACACCGTATAACTGCATGCGTCAAAGAAATGCAACAGCATTTAAGTTATGCCGATATAATACAACATTATATATATCCATAATGATTAAATTTATATTGACATTTTTTATGCAGGTATAATACAATATTAGCCTGAGATTGGCAAGAGCGTGTGATGTTATATATATAAATGCGTTGGAGTATCGATTATTACCTGTTTAGTCCGGACCTAATATTTGTTAAGCGGAGGGTTTTATGCATACTGCACTGAGTTCTGAAAAAGGCTTGAAAGAACTGACAACGCTTGGCCTTGAGGCAAACAGGGCGAAATATGCTTTGCAATGGAAGAAGGAAGGCAAGAAAGTCGCCGGGCTGCTGTGTTCCTATATTCCGGAGGAAATCGTGCATGCGGCGGGCGTACTGCCGTGGCGTGTTTTCGGCACGTGGGAGGCCGGGACTCCGCATGC
This sequence comes from Dehalococcoidia bacterium, assembly GCA_034429855.1. Taxonomy (GTDB): domain Bacteria; phylum Chloroflexota; class Dehalococcoidia; order GIF9; family UBA5629; genus CAIMUM01. The sequence goes on along the minus strand of DAOUFT010000039.1, from coordinate 2,301 downwards.
CAACGAATGGAGGCCGGCAGACACCTGCCTTTACTGTAATCATGTGCTGGAGGCGCTGCTTACGGACCGTCTAGAGTTCCTGGACGCGGTGGTGGCGACAGACTGGGACCAAGAGCTGGTACGCCTATGGGACGTATGGCGCTATATTAAGAAAACACCTGCCACCATTATTATAGATGTACCGATTATCAATGCCGACAGCGCGGTCAGGTTTCTATCCCAGCAGTTCAACAAATTAATCAGCGAGATGGAAAAGCTGGTAGGGCATCCCATATCAGACGAGGATTTGAGGCGAAGCATTGCCGTACTGGAGAGGACGCGACATCTGGTGAAAAGATTGTACGAGTTGAGGAACACCGAGAACCCGGCGCTGACCGGAGTAGAGATGCTGGGTATAACCACGGCAGCCATGCTGATGCCTAAAGAGGAATTTAACGAAAGGATCGAGGCCCTGCTGCCCTACCTGGAGAAAAGAAAGATACCTGCAGAGAAGTCCCGTCCCAGGCTGCTGGTTTCCAGCGACCGTTTGGATAATCCCGGGCACCTGGCAGCTATTGAAGAAGCGGGGTGCCTTGTAGCTATGGATGACCTCGATACAGGAAGCCGTCACTACTGGCGTCATGTAGAAGTCGGCTCAGCCAGTTCCCCGGTTTTGCGCCAGGAGATGGTATCGGCACTGGCCAGAAGATATCTGATGCAGCCTGCCAGTCCCAGAATGATGAACTGGCAGGACCAGGTCGAACAGGTTATCCACTGGGTACGCGATTACAATATCCAGGGTGTGATCGAGCTCCCGCAGGGATTCTCGCGCTACCGCGAATTCCGGGCCAACTACTTCAGGAGCAAACTGGAGGAAGCCGGCATACCTGTGATGTCTTACCGCAGGGAATACTACGTTTCCAACGTGGGACAGATGAAGACGAGGGTCGGGGCATTCATCGAGATGATCGAGTCCAAAGCTTGAATGCGATGTCTGGCGAATAATTTAAGGGAGAATGAAATGACTTGGCTTGAGCAGGAAATAGCAAGAAATCAGAAAAGGATAGATAAGATCAATGCAAACCCCGACGCCACAAAAATCAAGGCCAATAAACTCCTCTATGAGCTGGAGCGGGACCTGCGTATTGCGCAGATGGAGGCCTGGAAAACGGGAAATAAGCCTTTAATCAACTCCGACCACCTACCACCGCTGGTTTATGCGCTGGGCGGCATCGGGATAGACTCAATGGGCGCCGCGGACAGGACAATGCTGGCGACGGAATATTTCAATATCCTGAGGGCGAACAATTTCCCGGATGACGCCTGCGACCGCACCATCGTAATCATCGCCCTCTGCGTGAGCAAGAATTTCCCGCCCCCCAACTTCGTGATCGCCACTTCTTTCGCCTGTCCCATGGAGTGCGTATCGCCCAAAGCAATAGGGGAGTATTTCAACATGCCGGTCTTCCACATAGATACAACACTGGAAATCAGCGACGATGGTCTGACCTATGTGACAGACCAGCTGGGCGAGATGATCGAGTTCGCGGAAGCCAAAGTGCCCGGTGTCAAATACAGCGAAGAGCGGCTTTTATATGCCCTCGAATATGACAAAATCGCCCATGAGTGCGCCAAACAGATACACCAGCTGAGGAAGAGGGTCCCCTGTCCCCTAGCCGGACAGGATGCCTTTCGTATTCCCAGAATTCCCTCCATGTATCCCGATCCCAAAAAAGGCGCCGAGTACTGGAAGCAGTTTTCAGAAGAAATGCAGGAACGGGCTGAGAAGGGTTACGGCGTACTTCCCGATGAGAAGCTCCGATTCCTCTGGGCAGTGACCGGCCCCTTCTATTTCAATCCTTTCGACATACTGGCCAAAAGGGGTGTGGCCGTGCCAGCGCTGCAATTCGGTGTGATGAGCCGCTGGTTCGGCGCTGAATACGGGCTTTTCGGCGACGAGACGGAATACGGACGCAAGCTGAAGCCTCTGGAGGAGCTGGCCCGCTTCCTCAACGGCAATACATGGGCCGGCGTGGGCCACCGCTGGGTGAACAGCACCGTGAATATGGCCAAGGAACTCAAATGCGACGGCATCATCTATTTCCTGCAGCTGGGCTGCAGCGCCAGCGGCGGTGTCTCGCGCCTCGTCGCTGAAAAAGCGGAGCGCGAGCTTGGCATACCTACACTGATGCTCGAGGGAAGGCAGCTCGATCCTTTCTACAAGAGCCAGCAGGCATCGGAAGAGGAGATGAACGCCTTCATCGACCTCTGCCTTGAAAAAAAGAAGTCAAAGTCCAAATAAAGTTACTCCTTATAAATAGG
>DAOUFT010000038.1:0-2975 GCA_034429855.1 Dehalococcoidia bacterium | reverse complement strand
TTCTTGTTTGAACTGCGCTTCATGAAACGACGATAGCCGTTTCTGAAGTATTTTTCTACATAGTCTTGCTGCACATGGGCCCCGCATTATCACCTCTATCGGAGTCCAATATGTTTCTGAACTTTTGCAATCATGCGAGGGCCGTGTTTAGAAGTGGGGAAGCAGGATGAGGAAGTAGACAACCATAATGACCAGTCCTATAGGAAGGCCGATGACGGCCCAGGCCTTCATGCTGATCTTAAGTCGTCCAGCGGCTACGATGTTGGGTATATTGCCGGGTATGAGCATGCCGCCCGCTATCAGTAGTCCCATTGTGATGGCAATGATCTGCGACAGCGACATGGTTGGTCCAATCTCCACAGCCGTAAGCGTGGCATTATCCAGCACGGCTGAAATGGAGTTTATCCAGTACAATGCGGCCGCGGGCACGTGCACCACATACCAGACTATAATGGGCTTCATGCCTTCGCCCAGCAATATCAGCGCCGCCACGAAGAAATACACCCTCACAGCGCGCAGGATTACCGTCTTGAGCGTTTCCGAATACTCGGCCTTTTGCTTAAGGTTGCGGATATCAATGTGTCTGCCGATGAAGAAGGCTCCGAATACGGCTACGACGATTACCCCGGGTATTACATATATACCAAATGTTTGCAGGCAAAAAATGAAATCAGCATAATAGGGCGGTCCCGACAGCTTCGAAACCAGTATGGTGGACAACGGTTCTCCCACGGGAGTGAGAACCGCCCCGAGCCCCATAGCAAAGCATGCAACTACTGCAAACTTGATTTTCTCCCGCTTATCCAGCGGTATGGCCGCGATAATCTCCGAAAGCAGCACGGCGGTAACGATGATGGATATCACGCTGCACAGAAGCCCGCAGATTAGTATCATGAGAAATGCAAACCACCTCCATCCCAGTCTGGATGCAACCAATAGCACTCCACCGCAAAAGGCCCTGTTGAAGAAATGTATCATCAACCCGAACACCAGAACAACCTGGAAGATGCCGATGGGCACACCGCTGATCATAACCGGCGCCTCAAGCGCCTCAATGATGAGTTCCATGCTCCATAAACCGGAGATTGAGACGGCGCAAACACCCATTATCAGGAAAAAAAGTTCGAGGTTTTCCTCGACTCTTTTCACGACAAAGGGCAATATCAGGACAGCCAGAATTATGAGTGACAGCCCAACAGTTACCGCGATCACCGGCTGATCCGGCACATGCGCAGAAAAATACGTATTAAACATCGATATATCAGAATAGCAGGCTTGCAGAGCGGATCATTTCATATAAGCCTGTAGAGCTATCAGACGTCAGGAGTCAACCTCGCACGTTGTGGTCTTTATCAAAAGCACAGGGATCTCCGTGGCGCGCAGTATTTTTTCTGCCACGCTGCCCCAGAAAAGCTTGGATATCCCGGATCGCCCATGTGTAGCCATGATTATCAGGTCTATATCGTTATTGACCGCATATCTGGTCAGCCTGTCGGCTGCTTTGCCACTCAGTATCACGGTGTCGGTCTTGATGCCCGACTTCGTAAGCCGATCCGATACCTGGCCGAGATATTTATTGGCCTCTTTTTTACCCTCGGAATCGATTTTCTTGATCTCATCATCGCTAATGGCAATCTGTCCCCTGGTCGGAATCTCCAACGGCTCAATTACAGTAACCAGCTCCACTTTGGCCGAAGATTTCTTAGCTATAGCTTCAATATGAGGTATCACGCACTCCGCAATCTGAGAGCCGTCCAGCGGCACCATTATTTTCTTATACATTTACGTACCTCCTGAGGGGCGGTAAGCCCTTATCACCTACCGGACTGAAATAATATCATCATAAAACAATCCGTTTCAATCAGTGAGACCGACAACACGGCTCACAGTAAATACCGTCGATTTTTTTTCAACATATACGGGATGATATAAAAGACGCACAGCGGAGAGGTGACCGAGTGGCTGATGGTGCCGCTCTCGAAAAGCGGTGGGCGAGAGCCTCGTGGGTTCGAATCCCACCCTCTCCGCCATATTTTTTATCAGGAGAGGTGCTGGAGTGGTCTAACAGGCGCGCCTGGAGAGCGCGTGTAGCTAACTGCTACCGTGGGTTCGAATCCCACCCTCTCCGCCATGTCGATTGCTGACAAGGCGAGATATAATAGACCATGAAACCGAATACGAAAATAGGCCTGGCGTTGGGAAGCGGCGCTGCGCTGGGTTTGGCACATATCGGAGTTATCAAGGCGCTGCTCGAGGCCGGCATACCCATCGACATGATCGCTGGAACCAGTATGGGGGCGCTGGTCGGAGCCTGCTACGCTGCGGATGGGCAGATAGAGGACGTCGAGGAGCTTGCGCTCTCCACCAACCTGCGTAAGATCACTCGCCTGCTCGATCCCAAGTTTACACTGATCCGCATTGGATTTCTTTCCGGTAACAGGGTAGAAAACTTTTTAAAACCAATTATCGGGGACCGCGATATCAAAGACTGCAAGATCCCTTATGCCGCTGTTGCCGCAGATATCCGCACAGCCAAGCAGGTCATCCTCAGAGAAGGTCCACTGATTAAGGCCGTGCGTGCCAGTATTTCCATCCCTGTTGTTTTCGTGCCGGTTAATTACAGTGGGCGGTTCTTGGTGGACGGCGGTACTCTCAATCCTGTTCCGGCTGATGTGGTCAAATCGATGGGAGCAACATTTACCATCGCGGTCAATGTTCTGAACAACCCGAAGGAACGTATACATCTGGGATTGACGGGTAAAAAGGAATCATCCAGGGCTCCGGGCATCATGAATACGCTGGTGCAATCCTTCTATTTCATGGAATATGAAATGGTTCGTGCCAGTATATTGAAAGCGGACATCATGATTGAGCCGGATGTACGCAACATCGAAGTATATGAATTCCACCGCGGTCAGGAAGCCATTGCGGCTGGTTATAAAGCAGCGGTTGCCGTCATACCTGAGCTCAACAGG
>DAOUFT010000037.1:0-9938 GCA_034429855.1 Dehalococcoidia bacterium | reverse complement strand
GCTGTCCAACGTCAGAGGCCAGATCGAGAGTATCAAAGGCCGCATGCAGTATCTGGAGAGGACATCGGACACATCCCTCATTGAGGTCAGTCTGACCAAGTCGGTTCCCATCGGGGAAAGCACCTGGGACGTGGGCGGTGTTTTCAAACGCGCAGTGGACGGATTGATCGCCTTCGGTAAGGTTCTGCTAAGTATATTGATTTGGATTCTTGTATTCTCACCAGTCTGGATCATTGTGCTGGTAATAATCTTTGTTGTCAGGCGCAGGAAGAAGGCTAAAAGCAGCGAGGCGGCAGCCAAATAAACTATCGCCTGGTGATATAATAAAGGGCAGCGCTCAAAGGCTGCCCTTTATTAATTCATATGGACTATACGGTATACGAAGATTCGCCGCGCAGCGATATCTGGATGCGGATTATCTGTTTTCTGCCCGCCCTCATACTGCTGGTTATGGCCGCCGTCGTGCCGCCCGAGGAGCCATGGGTTCCCGCTATGCTGGTACTTATGGCCATAACGATCGGTTCTATCCCTTATTTAATAATCCCCGTCCGTCTGAGCATTTTGAGCTCAGCCATTCTTATCGGATTCCGTCTTCCCTTTTCATTCCGCATACCCTTCAGCACGGTTGTCACGCTGCGGCCTTCGCGCTGGTCGACCATCGGACTCAACCTGCCCACCAATCTCTCACAGAAAAATGCGGTCGAGATTGTGCGCAGGAAGCGACTTTCCATTGCAATAACACCTTCGGATAGGGAGACTTTCTTAATCATCTTCGATAGGGCCTTCAAAGAGTGGCAAACACACGAAGGGAGGTCACAGTGAAACCCATAGAGTGGTCCGACGGCAGGCTGGTGCTGCTCGACCAGACGGCGCTTCCACAGCGGGAGACGTATCTGGAGCTCTCTGATTACAGGGAGGCAATTCATGCCATAAAGACCCTGCAGGTGCGGGGCGCGCCAGCCATCGGCATCGCCGCCGGCTACGGCATCGTGCTGGGAGCGCGATCGATCAGGTCGCAGTCTTTAGAGGCTTTTCAAAAGGAACTGGAGCATATACTGGACGATTTCGCTGCCTCCCGCCCCACGGCGGTCAACCTTTTCTGGACGATAGACCGTATGAGGCGTGTGCTTTCTTCGGCAGCCTCAACGGCGCAAGTCGTTACAGCGCTGGAAAGGGAGGCGAAATTCATCCACAGGCAGGAGTCCGCAGCCATGGCCGGGTTGAGCCGCATCGGATCTGTTCTCATCGGTAAAAACTGCACGGTGCTTACCCACTGCAACACGGGACAACTTGCCACCGGCGTGGAGTACGGAACCGCGCTAGGCGTGATCAAGGCCGCTTTTGAACAGAAGAAAAAGGTATCGGTCTACGCCGATGAGACGCGTCCCCTGCTGCAGGGCGCCCGGCTTACCACCTGGGAGCTGCAGAGGCTGAAGATACCTGTCACGCTCATCACCGACGGCATGGCCGGCCATTTCATGCGGCAGGGAAAAATTGCCTGCGTTATGGTAGGCGCCGACCGCATCGCCGCCAACGGCGACATCGCCAACAAGATCGGCACCTACTCCATTGCCGTGCTGGCAAGAGAAAACGGCATCCCCTTCTTCGTGGCAGCGCCCGTCAGCAGCATAGATTTATCCCTGGCCTCGGGCGACCTTATCCCCATTGAGGAGCGAAGTGAAGAGGAGGTACTGAAGCTCAACGGGCAGAGCATCGCACCACGCAGGGTCCGCGCGGTCAATCCGGCTTTCGACGTTACTCCGCACCGTTATATAACGGCCATCGTGACTGAAAAAGGCATTGTTAGGCCGCCATATAGACGCAATCTTAAATCCACTCTACAGGAGGTCCGGTAATGCAGGAAGCAAGGGTAGGTATAATCGGAGGCAGCGGCCTATATCACCTGGAAGGGATGACTCACATGAAGGAGGTGCGCATCTCGACGCCTTTCGGCAATCCAAGCGACGCCATAACGCTGGGAAACATCGAAGGAGTACATGCGGCCTTCCTGCCGCGGCACGGTGTCGGACACAGGATCAGCCCGTCCGAGCTGCCGTCCAGGGCCAATATCTATGCCCTCAAGTCGCTGGGAGTGGAGTATATCATAGCCATCTCCACGGTAGGCAGTCTCAAGGAGAAGATCAAGCCCATGGACATCGTCATACCGGACCAGATCATCGACCGCACCTTCCTGCGTCCGGACACCTTTTTCGGCAACGGTATCGTAGGGCACGTGGCCTTCGCCGACCCGTTCTGCCCGCACCTGAGCGATGTTCTGTACGATGCCGCGCATCGCAACGATATACGCGTACACGACGGAGGCACCGTCATAGTCATGGAGGGTCCACAGTTCTCCACACGCGCCGAATCGGAGCTGTACCGCTCCTGGGGTGCCGATATCATACTTATGACTGCGCTACCCGAGGCCAAGCTGGCCAGGGAGGCTGAGATCTGCTACGGAATGATGGCTATAGTTACAGACTACGATTGTTGGAACGAGCTGAGCGAGACCGTCTCCGCCGAGATGGTCGTATCCAATCTAAAAAAAACACTGCAGACGGCTAAAAGGGTGCTGCGCCACGCCATCGTCAACCTGCCGCAGAAAAGAGAATGCAGTTGCGGGCACGCGCTGGAAAATGCCATAATAACTGCCCCCGAATTGATACCGGAAAAAGCCCGGCAAGACCTCTCAATTATCATCGGGAAATACATAAAATAACAGGACTTATATATCCGTGCTCGAATTCAACTGCGCTGCCACCATCATCGGCGGCATGCCGGACAAAGATGCCGCCGCTGCCTGCGCCGGAATCAGCAAACACCTACCAGACCTGCCGGCCTGGCCCCAGCTGCCTTTGCGTTCCAACCTGGAGAACATGTACGTGCAGTACAGCCGGGGCTTTCCCGGCATCGTTGTGGACGGGCAGAAGCTGCACGTCGAACGCGGGGCGAACCTGGACCACGGCATGGAGCGCCTCTACTACGACTGGACCGAGAATAAAACGGATGGCTATGCCATCGATAAGGATTACGCGTCCGGACTTCACTACCTGGCGTCCCATACACCGGCCACACTACCGATCATCAAAGGCCAGATCACCGGTCCCATCAGTTGGGGGCTGTGCGTTACCGACAACTCGGGCAGGGGCATTATTTACGATGAGACGCTGGCCGATGCGGTCAGTCGGTTCCTCAGGCTGAAGGCGGCCTGGATGGAAAGCTTTATGCTCTCCTTCTCAAGGCGTACGGTCATCTTTGTGGACGAACCCTACCTGGCCTCGCTTGGCTCGGCCTTCGTGGCCCTTCCCAACGGGCAGATCAAAGAGCAGATTAATGAGGTCCTGGGCGGCATCAAAGGCATTAAGGGCATCCATTGCTGCGGCGGGACGGACTGGTCCCTGCTGCTGGGCCTGGATATAGACATCATCAGCTTCGACGCCTATAACTACCTCGATTCCATACTGAGCTACCTGCAGGACCTGCTTGACCACCTGCGCAGCGGCCGCGTTATAGCCTGGGGCATCGTCCCCAACGATGAGGATGGGTTGAAAAAAGAAACGCCGGCCAGCCTTTTCGACAGGTTTACTGACGCGCTGTCGCATTTAACGCGGGACGGTCTCTCCATCAGGCAGGTAGTCAGACAGAGTTTGGTCACACCCAGCTGCGCGCTGCTGTCCCTCACTCAGGACGGCGTCGAATATGTATATCACCTTTTGGCGGAGATATCGTCAAGGACAAGGAAGAAATACAGTTGATAAATGGTGGCTGAAGTTGAAATCTACGGCCACATTAGCGATAATACATAGCAAGTTATATATAAGGGAAAAGTGTCAGGTGATATAAGATGAACAAACGCAAGAAAATGGCCCTGCTCAAGCATCGCCGCAAGAGAAAAAAGTTTGAGGAGCGCAGGAAGGCTCTGAACCTCGCTGCCGGCGTGTTGTCCAAACCGGCTGTCAAGACAGCTGCCAAGAAAGAAATCGAGATACCCAAACCTGTTAAAGCCCTGGCCGACATGCTTAAGACACCGCCCGCCAAGAAGCCGGCGGTTAAGAAAGAGAAGCCCGAGCCGGTGAAGGCTGAAGCAACTGAAAAGGCAGAGAAACCCAAGAAGGCGCCGGCCAAAAAGAAGGCCGCTCCGGCCACCGGGGCTACCACGGCGGCCAAGACAGCAGCGCCCAAGAAGCCTGCCAGCCGGAAAAAGAAGACAGAGTCCGCCGAAGGGGGTTGATGGGGCAAGCTTATCTGCTAACGGGCATGCCCGGCACAGGTAAAACCAGCATCATCAAACAGGCTATCACTCAGTCCAAGTGTAATGCTGGCGGCTTCTTCACGCAGGAAATCCGCAACGTAGGCATACGGGAGGGTTTCCGCATCGTCACCCTGGATAACAAAGAGGGTGTGCTGGCGCATATCACCATCGACAGCCCTTTCCGCGTGGGAAAATACGGAGTCGACATCGATGTGCTCAACACCACGGGCGTCGATGCCATCTACAGCGCCATCGAGCACAACGACATCATTGTGATCGATGAGATCGGCAAAATGGAGCTTTTCTCACCGCGCTTCATCCAGGCCGTGCAGGACGCGCTGAGCAGCCCCAAGAAAGTGCTGGGTACGATCACACTTAAACCTCATCCACTGGCGGATACCATCCGCCTGACCAGGAACATCAAGGTGACCGAACTGACGCGCAATAACCAGAGATTCGTGCTGGCCGAGATGCTGCAATGGCTGGCCTATCGTGAATGAATATAGTCCTGGTCCCCATAGGTAATACCGATCCCAACGCCCTGCAGCAGCTGAAAGGCGCCCTGGGAACAGTTTTCGGATGCTCAGTGCAGATCGATAATCCCGTATCCCTGCCGGACGATGCGTTCGACCGTAACAGGGGCCAATACCTGTCCGATGTCCTGCTCAATATGCTCAGACAGAGCAAAAAGGGATCGGAACACCTGCTGGGTGTGACTGAAGCGGACATATTCACCCTCGGGCTTAACTTTCTCTTCGGCCAGGCTGACGCCACCGGTCGCGTAGCTCTTATATCGCTGAGCAGATTAAAAGACAAGGATAGCGCAGTGCAGGGAAGGGATAAGATACTGCACGACAGGATGCTTAAAGAGGCTGTGCACGAGCTGGGGCACACGCTTGGTCTGGACCACTGCCGGGACGTCAAATGCGTCATGCATTTCTCCAACAGTCTGGACGACACAGACACGAAGGGTTCCTATTTCTGCGGCCGCTGCCGTCCCAAACTGATAGAATAAATGACAGATACCCGCATAAAGCGAACTAGGAGGCCAGCGTGAAGAAACTGGACGATTACAGCGGCGATTTCAATCCCGGTCTCAGGCCCAGCGATTTCTCGCACGAGGCGCTGGAGAAGCTGATAAAAACATACGCGCAGCTTTACAAGGCGCTGGACGGGTTCTGGTACCTTACGCTGATGGAGAGGAAGGGCAACGATGAGGCTCTGACCTGCGACATCATGGTGTGGGAGAAGCTTTGCCTCTACGAAATGGAGAAGCTGACCAAGGCGTTCAACATACAGGGCAGGGATGTCAAGACGATGATGAAGGCCTTCCAGCTCAGCCCCTGGGCCTGGAACATCAAGTCCGAATTCGAGGTGATCAACGACAACCACGTTATCTGGAAGGTGCTGCTCTGCCCCACGGTCAGGGCGCTGGAGCGCGAGGGGCGCGGCAGGGAGAACGACATCTGTAACAACGTGGAGGTCAGGCTGAACAAATTATATGCCTCCTACTTCAACCCCGACATCCAGGTCAACTGCCTCAAGACCCCGCCGCGCGAGAGCGAAGACGACTACTACTGCCGCTGGGAATTCAAGCTGTAGCGGCGGGTTTTCAAACCCGCCCGAAAACGCGGGCGCACCTGAAGGTACGCCCCTGCATTAAGTCATCAAATATCTTCAACCCGGGAGGTTCACAACATGGAATGCGTTTTCTGTGAGATTATCAAGGGCACTCAGAAAGGTTACAAGATTTATGAAAATGAAAACGCTCTGGTGATCCTTGACATCAATCCGCTGGCAAAAGGGCATTGCCTGGCGTTATCCAGGAGGCACACTCAGTGGTGGCATGATTTGCGCGAAGATGAGATCGCAGACCTTTTCAAAGCATGCAAAATCGTCGCGGAAAAGATTAAAAAAGCCTATAGTCCGGATTTCGTGATGATGTATGCACGTGGCAGAAGGATTCCCCATGTGCATATATTCCTTGTACCCACTTCCAAAGGAGATACGATAGACCGGTATTTCAACGCTCTGGAGGGATTTCAAGAGTCGGCAACAGAACTTGCAGAAATGAAGTCGCACTTCGATGAAATAACCGCAGACCTTAGAAAGACAGACTGAAAAGTTATATAAATAATAGGCAATTTTCTTCGGATTTGATGTACTTCCGGCCAACCATATGTGCTTTATACCGGTTCAGTTCTCAGTCAAACACTGTGGATTACTAAAAACTAAAGCTGCGACTAGTGTGATAACAATAAAAAAGATCATTATTATAGCTGCCGACTGCATGGACATCATAAAGGCTCTGCGTTTATCAATGAAGTGTTTGCGGTACTCTTCATAGGATATAAGAAAGGCCATTGCAGCAGCGATCAGGCTTAACACTGCCCCGAATATTAATAGCAGCTTGAATAAAGTTGACTGTATTATCATGATTAATATATCTTCGTGTTCAACCCCTCTAAAACACCACCCGATACGTCAATGGAGGAAACACCTTACCCCCTTAAACAGCAAAATAATTTACTATGATTTCATCAGGCTATCTTCAAATTCGGCCAGGCCGGTTTTAATATCGGTCAACATCTTGATAACCTGTCCTATTCTATTTAATTCAGGTTCGATACTTTCATTTTTTTCAATCCGTCTGCGATGGGCTGCCGCTATCGCACCACCGGTGGAATCTATCGCTCTCTGTATCTGCCTGTCCATTTCCCGGCCGAAGGAATAAAAAGAGTCGGTGATGTTACAGACCGTGGCCCAGCGCAGGTTTCCGACGTTGTGGGATATAATGGCGTCGATATCCTCAACCAGACGTTTACGCAGCCTTCTCATTCTCATCTTCCCAGGAAGTAGACTTTCGATCCAGTTTTCAGGCAGGGGGCTCCAGTTAATTCTCCATCCTTCCGTAACCCAGAACGGTTTATGCTTCAACTCGAGTATATCTTCGCCGTATGACCTGACATAACCGATGTCGAATATATCGGCGGCCGCTTTACGCACGGTCTCAACCAGATCTATCAGCTGCCGCTGATAGGAACCGATGATGGAATTGATATGGCTGTCCATCTGCTGCGCGGTTTTTTCAAGCTCGCGGTTGAACACTGTTGGCACAACTTCGCTTATATATTGACGGGCTTCCTTCTCTGCAGAACCAAAATTCTCAAATCTGCTCAGCAATCTGTCGACCTCATCGCATAACTGTTTGTAATATGATCTGAATAGATCACCTGATTGGTCATTAATAAGATCGATAGTGCGTTTCTCGTCGCCTGCCAGCAGATCCCGGAAGGTCACTTTTTTCTGCTCCGCTTCTTTGAGCTTCATTTGAAAAATCGCTATCCTTTTCTCCAGGTCATCGAGCGGAAGGCTGAGGGACTTCTGCTGGAGCTGAAGCTGCATCAGAGAATCGCTTATAATATCCTGCGCTTTCCTGGTCAACGCCAGATTTAAAACATGAGCCTTGTTATCTATCAAAAAATTCACCAGATGATTCTCGATCGCTTCCATGCCGCTGTTGCGCCACATTCCAGCGTCTTTATTCACCCGCGCCTCAAGCCCCTGTTTGGAAGATACGCTGAATATCGTCAGGCCGTCCGTAGTTTCAACTTGTTCTGCCAGCACTTTCCTTAGAAAAGCTGTAGATTCCTCTTGCTCTCCATTGCTGAGATAATCGATTTTATTCATTATGAAGAAAAGCTGCACCACTCGTGCCCTGACTGATTTTAAAAATTCTATCTCGACCTGAGTGATAGGCGGATCTGCGGAGATGAGGAAAAAGGCGGCATCACACTGTGGAATAAACTTGAGTGTTGCTTCGGTATTATGCGCGAAAGTAGATCCGATGCCCGGCGTATCTATGAGCACAACTCCATTATGCAGAAGAGACGACGGGTGACCGACTTCAACCCATTCTACGCCCAGGCGGTTCAGAGGATTTTTCTCCTCCGTAACATACATAGCCAGTATCTTACTGGCCTGTTCACCATCTGCAGCGGAAAATATCTCCGTCCTGCCTGCTGTATAAACAACCTTGATAGAGCGCTCAGGTGCCCATGATATAAAGGTGGGCACTGACGTCAACGGCACCACAGCCGAAGGAAGCAGTTTCTCTCCCAGCAACGCATTTAGAAACGTGCTCTTGCCGCGTTTAAACTGGCCCAGCACGGCGAGATGGAAACGGGACCCCTGCAGACGGTCCCGCAATTCAAATATCCTTTGCTGTTCAACCGACATGTCGGTCCCATCAGAGCCGATGATCCTGCCCGCCTCTTCCAGTAAAGCATGCAGAGCGCCTTCATCCTTGTTGTATTTATGATTATTTGTACTGGTATTTGCTTTCATCTCATTATTAACCGTATTGGCCATTTTGAACCCTCATAAAAAAAGCTTCTACTTCTTACAGTAGAAGCTATCAGCATCCGATTCTATACAGGGATGCAATACCTTTAGCGAGCTTCATCGCTCCTATTCAGTTAACGTAATTTTACTTCCTCAATACTTACAGGTCAATTCAACCGGCGGGACATGCTATTATCATAGATACGAAAGTGTTTTAAGAATCGAGACGGCATAATATGTATACTCAAGAGATGGTATGCCCATAACATCCTTCCTGGCAAAACCGCCGTTAGCGCGCCGGCAGGCCTCAACAAAGGAGATCATCCAGTCTGCCAGGTCTATTTTCTGCTCAAGATTGGACAAGCTGTTTGACACCCAGAAGACATCCTCAATAAAGTTCAATCGCCATATCGTGGATCTATCACGGAGATAATTCACAGTGTCCGATAACCCGGATGTGTCGTAGCCTGTCAGCCTGAAAATCTCTGTGGCATAGTATGTGGAAGCAAGTGTGGACAGGTTGCCTTTTCCAAACCCGCCATCTCTATTAGCGAACTTCAAGACGAAATCACTTATGCTGCGCCGATTGAAATCCATTCCCATAGCCGTCATTATTTTCAGCACACGGTAAGTGGTCTCGAGTTCTGAAACCACTTCAATGTCAAGATTATCCACCACACCGAATCCACCAATATCATTTCTCAACTTATTGATACGTTCCACATAGCGGCTCGGCAACTGCACACTGAAATGAAGATCATCCAGCACCTCGATTGCAGCAAACAGGCCGTTTATGCTGAGAATAGAGTTGCTTTTTAACGCATCAACAAAGAATTTCCGGGTTGCGGCAGGATTGTCCGGCCTGCAGCCCATCATCGACAGTGTCCTGACCGCATAAAAAGTATCCACGGCGCTGGAGGGAGGAATTCGCGCAAAGAAATAGCCGCCGTCCTCGAGACGGCAACTCTCGATGTACCGCCGCACGCCCTCACAAATCGATCCGGCGGACATCATGCCCTCATCTCAGCATCTTTTTCAGTATCGATCACCATAACAACCTGACGCTTAAAAATAAAACAACCTCTACTAGTACTCTAGCAGAGGCTATTATCTCGAGGTACGAGCTATTCGGGACGCAATCCCACGGCGAGCCTCATCGCCTTATTTAACCGGCGATATTCTAACAGCACCCCTACCAGCCTGTAAATACCTGTGCAAAAGTTCAGAAACATATTGGACTCCGATAGAGGTGATAATGCGGGGCCCATGTGCAGCAAGACTATGTAGAAAAATACTTCAGAAACGGCTATCGTCGTTTCATGAAGCGCAGTTCAAACAAGAA
>DAOUFT010000036.1:0-5343 GCA_034429855.1 Dehalococcoidia bacterium | reverse complement strand
TGGATTACCTCATTTGGTACAATACCGAAAAAGCACATCGAGGCATTGGCAATATATCGCCTCTCAGGTACTATATAGACAATTTCTTAATCCCCTCTAAAAAGTCCAATATGTTATGGCCGCTTACATATTGTTGACACGATAGGCTAAAGAGTTTAGAATTTCTCCCTGTCAGTTGCCTATTTGCTAATCTTCAAGGCGGCCGTAAATAAAAAAGGAGTTGAATGCTTGTGCCCGAAGTCAGATTAGGAGAAGGGGAAAGTTTCGAAAGCCTGCTAAGGCGCTTTACCCGGAAAGTTCAACAGGAAGGAATAATCAGCGAGGTACGCCGCAGGGGCTTCTTCGAAAAACCCAGCATAAAGCGCAAGCGCAAAGAGGCAACCAAGCGCCGTAAAAGCAATAAAACTTCGTAATCTCCATGTCGTTACAGGAAAAGATCAACACCGACCTTAAAGCGGCCATGCGCGCCCGGGACGAGCTGCGCATGCTGGTGCTGCGTACCGTTCTATCATCGATCAACTATGCCGAGATAGCCAAGCAGAAAAAGCTGGCCGACGGCGGCGTCATCGAGGTCATCGGCAGGGAGATCAAACAGCGCAAAGAGAGCATCGAAGCTTACGAAAAGGGAAACCGGGCTGACCTGGCGGCAAAGGAGAGGGCCGAAATGGCAGTCCTGCAGGAGTATATGCCCGCCCAGATGGGCCGTGACGAGATTACCTCACTTGTTAAAGCGGTTATCACCGAAGTCGGCGCCAAGGGGCCCGGCGATAAGGGCAAGGTCATGCAGAAGCTTATGCCGCAGGTCAAGGGCAAAGCGGACGGGGGCGAGGTAAACAGCATCGTCACCGACCTCCTGGGCAAGCTCTGAATTATCTCCTTCGGGCGCAGCTAAAGCAACGTCCCTACGACAACACCCTGTAGGGGCGGGTTTTTAAACCCGCCCGAGAACAAAAGTTTCTGTAGGGGCGGGTTTTCAAACCCGCCCGAGCATATAATAAATATGAAATTCGGCATCGTTGTCTTCCCCGGCACCTGGAGCGATCGCGATTGCTATTATTCTGTGCACAATATCTGCCGACAGGAAGCTGTTTATATCTGGCACAAGGAGACCGACCTCTCGGGCTGCGATTGCATCATCCTTCCCGGAGGGTTCTCTTATGGCGACTACCTTCGCACCGGCGCCATCGCCCGTTTCTCACCCGTCATGGAGGCTGTAGCTGATTTCTCAAAAAAAGGCCGCCCCGTCATCGGCATCTGCAACGGATTCCAGGTATTGTGCGAGGCCAACCTACTGCCGGGCGTTCTGAGGCAGAACGAGCATTTGCAGTATCGCTGCCAGTGGACCTACCTCAGAACCGAGAACATCTCCACCCCCTTCACCAATAAATGTCAAAAAGGACAGGTGCTTAAAATACCTATATCGCACTACGAGGGCCGCTACTACGCAGGAGACGACGTCATCAGGCAGCTGGAGGACGAAGGGCGCGTTGTCTTCCGCTACGGTACGCCCTCGGGCGAGATAACATCCGCTGCCAATCCCAACGGAGCGCTCAACAACATCGCCGGCATCGTCAACCGGCAGAAAAACGTGCTGGGCATGATGCCCCATCCCGAGCGATCCTGCGAGGATGTTCTGGGCAGCGTCGACGGAAATATCATCTGGGAGTCGATAATTGCCGGCATCTAAAGAGCAGCTGGAAGAGATCGCGCTCAGCCGTAAAGAGTACAACCTGATCGTGAGCATGCTGGGACGCGAGCCGACCGAGGTAGAGCTCGGCATGTTCGGCTCCCTCTGGAGCGAACATTGCGGCTACAAGCATTCCAAGGCCCTGCTCAAACATTTCCCGACATCGGGGAAATACGTCCTGGTCAAGCCGGGCGAGGAGAATGCCGGAGTTATCGATATCGGCGACGGCCAGGTCATCGGGTTCAAGATCGAGTCCCATAATCATCCGTCATATATCGAGCCTTACCAGGGCGCCGCCACCGGCGTGGGCGGTATCGTGCGCGATATCTTCACCATGGGGCTGCGGCCCATCGCATTGGCCAATTCCCTGCGCTTCGGTCCCATGTCCGACCCGCATAACCGTTACCTTATGAGCGGTGTCGTGGGAGGCATCGCCGGCTACGGCAACTGCCTGGGCATCGCCGATGTTTGCGGCGAGATATATTTCGATAGCTGCTACAGCGGCAATCCCCTGGTCAACGCCCTCTGCCTGGGTATCGGACGTCAGGAAGACCTCACCAGGGCCCGCGCCTCGGGTGCGGGCAATCTCGTCATGCTGGTAGGTGCCGACACGGGCCGCGATGGGCTGCACGGGGCTTCGGGACTGGCCTCCCGCACCTTTGAGGAGCAGCGCGAGCTCCGCTCCGCCGTACAGGTGGGCAACCCTTTCATGGAGAAGCTCCTTATCGAGGCCTGCCTGGAGCTGACGCGTACCGGCTGGATCGTAGGCCTGCAGGACTGCGGCGCCGCGGGATTGACCAGCGCCGCCATCGAGGCGGCCGACAAGGGAGACTCAGGCCTGGATATCGACGTAGCCCGGGTGCCCCGCAGGGAAAAGGGGATGACTCCCTATGAAGTCATGCTGTCGGAATCGCAGGAACGTATGGTCGTGATCGTGAAGAAAGGCTGCGAGGACAAAGTCAGGGCCCTCTTCGACCGTTGGGGACTGCACTCGGACATCATAGGCACAGTTACGGACGACGGCATGGCCACCATCCGCGATGGAGGAAAGGTCGTCGCCCACGCGCCCGTGAAATATCTCAACAGCCCGCCTGTTTATCGCTTCCGTCCCAAACGGCCTTCCTGGCTGGATGACCTTCAGGAACTCGACCTCAAGAAAATCAAAGATATAAAGCTGGCGGACGCGGGTAAAATGCTGCTCCACCTGCTGGCCTCCCCCAATATATGCAGCAAGCGAAATGTGTTCCGCCAGTACGATCACCAGGTCGGTAACAACTCGGTGGTCCTGCCGGGCGAGGGTGACGCAGCCGTGCTGCGAATACAGGAGACAACCAAAGCCTTTACGCTGGTAACCGACGGCAACGGACGCTACTGCTATGTGAATCCCCTTGTGGGCGGCGTTATCGCCGTGGCAGAGGCTGCGCGCAATACCGCCTGCATGGGCGCCCGTCCCATGGCCATCACCAACTGCCTCAACTTCGGCAATCCCGAGCGTAACGATGTAATGTACCAGATGCACCAGTGCATCCGGGGCATGTCGCAGGCCTGCCGCAGGCTTAAAACACCGGTCGTCAGCGGCAACGTCAGTCTGTACAATGAGACGAGGGGCGTGGCCATTTTCCCCACCCCTGTGGTGGGCATGGTCGGCCTGATCAAGGACGTTAAACGCCGCTGCACGGCGGGCTTCAAGGACGAGGGAGACACGGTCTTTTTACTGGGAGATCCCGGCAATGAAAGAAGCCTGGGCAGCAGCGAATATCTTGAGCTGATACACGGTTTGGTCAGGGGCACGCAGTCTATTGATCTCGGCGCGGAGAAAAGGCTGCATGACCTTCTCATTAAGGCTATAGGCCGCGGATTGCTGAAGTCGGCTCACGATTGTTCCGACGGAGGCCTGGCCGTGACCCTGGCGGAAAGCTGTATGATCGGCGGCATGGGATTTAAAGGTGATCTGCCTGCGCACTCGCGATTGGACGCAGCGCTCTTCGGCGAAGCGCAATCACGCGCCGTGGTCTCTATCGATCCCGGCACGGTGCGCAGGCTCGAGGAGATGGCCTTCAAACACGGCGTGCCTGTGACAAGGCTGGGCACCGTTTGCGGCGGCCGCTTCATACTCAAAGGGCTGGCCGACCTGCCGGTCGATGACCTCGTCAAGGCATGGAGCAACGGGATCTGATCCGCCGTA
Source organism: Dehalococcoidia bacterium (assembly GCA_034429855.1). Taxonomy (GTDB): domain Bacteria; phylum Chloroflexota; class Dehalococcoidia; order GIF9; family UBA5629; genus CAIMUM01. Next base: position 1,471 of record DAOUFT010000036.1, on the reverse strand, counting down.
TAATACCGGGATATTGCCGTAGGGGCGTTGCTTTAGCTGCGCCCGCTTCGGGCGGGTTTAAAAACCCGCCCCTACAGCCTTATAATGATATAACTTGCAGGGGCGGACCTTCAGGTCCGTCCGAACGTAATATAAGATAATCTGGGGGAAATCGTTTGGCTGAAATATCTGAATTCAGGGGGGTGCGCTACAACCCTGCCAAAGTGCAGAAAATGCAGAGCGTCATCTGCCCCCCGTACGATGTTATATCCGCACAGGAGCAGCAATCGCTCTATGAAAAGAGCAAATACAACATGGTGCGCCTGGAGTTCGGTCTCGAACAGGAGGGCGACAACGAGCAAAATAACCGGTACACCCGCGCCCGCGACGAGTTCAGCCGCTGGTTAAAAGACAACGTACTGATTCAGGATCAGGTGCCCAATTATTACGTTCATGAGCACAGTTTTGAAATGGGAGAGTCCAAGAAAAGAAGGCTGGAGCTTTACGCCTGCGTGCGCCTGGAGCCCTGGGAAAATAAAGTCGTCGTCCCCCACGAGTTCACCATGGCCAAAGCCAAGGCCGACCGGCTGGAGCTGATGAAAGCCTGCTCAGCCGATTTCAGCCCCATTTTCGCTCTGTATGAAGACCCGGGCGGCCGCATCAACCAGTTGATCTTAAACCGCGTTAAAGCCAGTCCCACCTATAATTTTCAGATGGGCACGGACTACCATCGTTTCTGGGTGGTCAACGAGCCGGAGTTTGTGCAGAGGGTCAGCCATTTCCTTATTCCCAAACCGGTTTATATAGCGGACGGCCATCACCGCTACGAGACGGCGCTGGCCTACCGGGACTACCGCCGTGAGCTTGACCCCAACGGCAGCGCCAGCGAAGCCTACAACTACGTCATGATGGCGCTGGTCTCGTTTTCCGATCCGGGCGTGGTTATATTGCCCATCCACAGGCTGGTACGCGCCATCTCGAAGGAGACCATTGATAAATTGAGAAAAGGGCTGACCGACTATTTCGAGGTCAGGGAATCATCCGCCGGCAATATGTCGCTTGCGGCGGCCGCCGGCAGTATCCGCATATACGGGTTGGAGCCCGGTCAGGTGCTGGGGCTGACACTGTTGCCCGGCATAAAGGTTAACGATTACCTCAAGCAGCGGCACTCCGAGGCTTACGGCAAACTGGACGTCAGCGCAGTGCAGCACATTATCTGCGAAAAAATACTGGGATTGCCACCCGGCGATTCGGATATCCTGGCCTACACTCCTTCGGGCGAATCCGCCTGCCGCATGGTCGACAACGGGCAGTTCCAGTTCGCCATCCTGCTCGATCCCATACCGGCCACGACCATCAAGGCGGTGGCCGATTCCAACGACCGCCTCCCGCGCAAGTCCACCTTTTTTTATCCCAAGCTGCCTACCGGTCTGGTCATCTTCCGCACCGACGGGGAAATATAATTCTCATCACAGTAGGGGCGTTGCCGTAG
>DAOUFT010000035.1:0-8102 GCA_034429855.1 Dehalococcoidia bacterium | reverse complement strand
AGCGGGGTTCTCATCAAGCCAGCGTAACAGCCCGTACCAACTATCTGAGATGTACCTGTCCCAATCGTCGCTGCCGGCACGTATGATGTATTCAAGCTCGAAACCTTCGTCCCGGGTGAATTGAGCAAGTTCCGGTTCCGTGTAGGTAGTGGTCTGTTTTTGGGCGTATTCCGGATCTACACGATTGCCAAGCCAGTGTGTTTCACCGATACCAAGGCGTCCGTTGCGATGGACAGCCCGCTTCAGTACCTGGACCGTCTTCCGGTAGTCGCCAAAAATAAACGTTGCCCCGATACAGGTTGCGGCATCGAAAGTCCCTTCTTCGAATATGTACTCAGCACCGTTGGAACAAACGATTTCGATTCTGTCCGACAGCCCTCACGTAGCCAGCTTTTTCCCGGCCCGGTCACAGAAATCCTGGCATATATCTATGCCGATACCGGTGATACCGAATTCTTCGGCCCAGAGAGTGAGAGGCTCGGCACAACCGCAACCGAAGTCGATGACGCGGCTTCCTTTGTTCAATTTGAGCAGTTTGCCAAGTTTAATGATCTTTTCAGGCGTGGAAGGATTCAGTATCTCCATATAGCGGTGCGAGATACTCATAAGGTCAAAAAATTCCATATTTCAAGACTCCTTTTGTTAATAAAGATAACCTAATAAACCGGACATGTCCATTGTATTACGATGTACACCGTGTATAATAGGGAGGTCGGATGGGATATTACACCCATCTGATTGATACGCTGTTTGATGTGCGATACAGCAATAAATTGGAGGAGTGAGAAGGTGGTCAGGAAGGTGCTGGTTATAATCGGCGGCTCATTGAGTATCCTGTGGGGGATCGCTCATTTGATTCCCACCGGATCGGTTGTCGAGGGATTCGGCGCTATCTCGGTCGACAACCAAAGAATAATTACGATGGAATGGATAAACGAGGGGCTGACACTATTATTCCTGGGCATTCTGGTTATCCTGGTTACGGCCTTCAGCTACAGTAATCTGAAATCCCGCAGAATTGTGTATATCTCAGCAGCAGTTATGTTGATCGCCATGGCGGTGCTGTCTTTGTTCACGGGCGCCCAGATAGATTTTATCCCGTACAGGCTCTGCCCCGTTATTTTCACTGTTTCGGCCGTATTGATACTGCAGGGCGCTTTGGGGAAGGCGTAATTTTTCCCTAACTTGTCTTCAATTTACCGGCGCGGGCGGCAGGCCGTGAAACTCGCCGGTCTCACCCTCGTAAGAGAAAACGTCCTCGATTTTCACGTTAAAAAGGCCGGCGATGCGGAAGGCCAGCGGCAGGGAAGGGTCGTATTTACCGTTTTCGATGGAGATAATCGTCTGTCTGGTCACCTGGAGTCGCTGGGCCAGCGCTTCCTGTGTGAGGTCGTGCATGGCCCGGAATACCTTCAATCTGTTTTTCATCTGCGCACCCTACAGCTTGCGGCTGAAATAAGCGTAAAAGCACAGGTGCAGTGTAATGGCGAAACAAACGAAATAGCCCATGATGCTGCCCAGAAAGACGATGTTTTCCGGCAGCCGGTCGCGGAAAAGGGCGGCAACCAGAGCGGCCAGGGCTGCAATTACGATTACACTGTTGAAAGCCCAGGTGGCGGCTTTACCGTTGATCTGTACGATACGCTCATCCCGCACAATCTCCCTGTTGCGCCGCTCCAGAATTATAGCAAGCGCAATAGCCGCTATGACCGCCGCCAGGGCGATTACGGGCATGTCCGTAGCGATGGCAACTGCTATGGCAACGGCCAGACCGCAGGCAATGATCGCCCTGTAAATGCGAAATCGACTCAGTTTCATTTCTCAAACTCCTGTTTAGGTTAGTATGCTAATTGTAAAGCATGCTATACATATTGTCAAGTCCCTGGCCGATTGAATGCCGACGTAACTATGATGGTGATTGACATGCTTGAGCGGATTAATTACATTGAGTTACCGTGAGTATTAAATCGGAGCGCAGAAACGGCATTCTGGTGGTGATGCTGGAGGGCAGGCTGGGCGCCTTCGAGGCCGTCGGCCTTGGCAAGGAGCTTGAGGCCCTGTTGGCCGAGGACGATCTACATCTGGTGCTCGATATATCGGGCATACAGTATTTGAGCAGCGGCGGCATACGGCTCCTCCTCGCCACTCACAAAAAGCTGGCGGGCAGAAAAGGACATCTGGCCCTGTGCGGGATCAGCGAGTATCCGGCGCAGGTGCTGAAAATGGCGGGCATGGAGGGGATGTTCCCCACGTACGCAACGGTGGATGAAGCCGTCGACCACAGCTCGAGGCACAAGAAGATGAAATGCTCCGAAAAGGATTGGAGCAGCCTTCCATTTTACCGCCGGGAAGGTACCGGCTTCCGCGTTTTTCACGTTACCGACCGCCCTGCCAGTTTGAAGACCGTGGGAGACCTGAGCAAGGTGATGACGGCAGCGCTGGAGCCGCAGGATATACGCCGGAGACGTTTCTCCGACGCCGAATATTCCATCGGTCTGGGAGCGCTGGGCGGCAGCCTCGAAGACTGCCTGCCCCTGCTGGGCGAAATGATGACCAGCGGCGGCATCATGGTCTGGTTGCCCACCGACGGCAACGACACGCCTGATTTTCTCATCCCTCAGACGGATACCGGTGAGGTCATGATACATGCCGGACTCAATCTGGCCCTGCACGGCGAATTCAACGATATTATGCTGATAGGCGCCGACCCGGACAGCAGGCCGGTCGACCTCAGCGGGCTCTATGAAGCTATTTTTGATATTGCCCGTGAATGTCAGACGCCCAACCGCAGCCTGATCAGCCTAGCCATGATTGCGGACCTGGACGTGCTCTTCAGCTCGGGCGTTAAAATCTCGCCCATAAAAAAGCATGCCCCGGCCAACAGGGGCCTTATCACCGATCCGGAAAATATCGAGCAATGGATGGATATCAATACGGAGCCTAAGTTGCCCGGACGGACCATGATCAGTTTCGGAATCGGTCTGGATCTGACGGCCGACCATTCGCACCTGTCGAAGGCGGCCCTGGAAAATGCGTTCTATATGCATCCGGCCAATGTTGGAAACAAGAAAATGATGCTGCACAACCACGGTGCGGTCTTCGAGAATGTGCAGTGGGGTTTTACGCTCGACCTGGACGCTGAGATCAGGAGAATCGGGCGAGAGGGCGAGTTTGTGGATATGCGCCACCTACTGGACACGACCCGTATCAGACGGGCCGTCGCAGGCGTCTCATATATCTCTGAAATACTGCCTGAGCACGACGAGCCCGCATAATCTAATCAACACCGGATTCCACAGGATATCCGGCCGCCTGCCAGGCATTCCAGCCGCCTCCCAATGCCTTGACGTTGGTGTAGCCCCTGCTTATCAGCAGTAGCGCGGCGCCGGCGCTTGTTTTATCCTTGGGACAGGAGCAGTAAATAACGATTTCCCTGTTCAGGTCGGCAGGAGGCACCCACTTTCCAGTGGTAATATCGTCGGGAGGGACGGCAACGGCGCCTTTGATGTGGGCTATTTTAAACTGCTCCGCTACATCTCTCCTGGCATCGACGATCAGGATGTCCGATCCGCCGTTTATTTTCTGCAAAAGCTCATCGATGCCCATGCGCGGCACCTGGTCTGTGGGCGCGTCCGTAGTGTTTTCGGACGGTGTTGCCGGGGAAGGCCCCGTGAGCTGTACGGCGCCGGTTGCACAGCCGGATAAAGCAAAGAGCGCGAAAAGCGATGCTGTAATCAACTTGAACTTCATCTCAGTCGAAACCTCCTGTCCGGTCTCGGATACAAAGCTGATTATAGCGCTGTTGCGATGGGCTACAAAACCGTGATGGATTCATTGCGGTCTTCTTTTGTGCTGCGACCGCTTATGTATCAGTCGGCAAGTGAATAAATATTGGATTTGTGTGCTCGGGCAATGCAGTGGTGTAGCTGATCAACAGGCCCTGCAGGTCGTTTTCAGGCGTCGGGCTATCTTATAGAGTATTTCTATCGCCGGTAGTACCGTCGACCTATTGACATCGCCCAATCTGGAGTATAATCTTGTAAAAAATCGTTGAGGTAGGAGATATGAAGAGACTTTGTTTTGCTCTTATCGCAGGCCTGCTGCTTGTCACAGCGTGTGTAACTCCGGAGCAGCCCGCCAAATTGCGCGTAATTACGGAGGAGTATCCTCCTTTCAACTATACCGATGCCGGCGGCAACCTGGTCGGTTCATCCACCGCGGAGGTTAAAGGGATACTCAACAAGCTTGGTGAGAATATCACCATCGAGGTGATGCCGTGGTCCCGGGCCTATGAGACCGTGCTGGCCGAGCCCGACACAGCGCTTTATTCCATGGCCAGAACGCCAGAGAGGGAAAATGTATTCATGTGGGTGGGCCCCATCGGCTCCTACGAGAACTGGCTCTATGTGAAAAAGGGATCCAAGATCCGTATCGGCAACCTGGACGAAGCCAAAGCGGTGAAAAGCATCGCTGCGGTCAAGGACGAGGCAGGCCAGCAGAAGCTGGCACAGCAGGGATTCATTAATTTTGTCTACACCGATTCCACCGCCGAAGGTCTGAAGAAGCTGGCGGCGGGGGAGGTGGATCTATGGCTGGGCACGGGAACGGACGTAGAAATGGTGGCGAAGCAGGCCGGCGTCGACCCGTCTGAAATCGAGGCGGTTGCCTTTGTGCACAAGGTCGACCTGTACATCGCGTTTAACAAGAATACTCCCTATGCAACCGTGCAGGCCTGGCAGGAGGCCCTTGATTCCCTGAAAAAATAGTGTGCTGAAATTTAGTGAGGAGGTACAGGCAGGTGAAAAAATACTGGGCAGAGCTGATCGGGACATTCGCGCTTGTGCTGATCGGATGCGGCAGCGCCGTTATCGCCGGCAAGTACATCGGTTTCGTCGGCATCTCATTCGCCTTCGGTCTGACCGTGCTGGCGATGGTGTATGCCATAGGCAACATATCAGGCTGTCATATCAATCCGGCCATATCCGTGGCCATGCTGGTTGCGGGCAGGCTGGGATGGAAAGACACCATCTTTTACGTTATATTCCAGTGTGTGGGCGCCGTGCTGGCCGCGTTGCTGCTGTGGTTGATCGCCAGCGGCATGCCGGATTACTCCCTGGCCGTCAACGGCCTGGGCCAGAACGGATACGGAGCCCTATCGCCGGGTAAATTCAACCTGCTGTCCTGTTTCGTGGCTGAGGTCATGCTGACCGTGCTCTTCCTTTTCGTCATCTTCGGGTCTATAAGCAAGAATGCGCCGGCGGGCTTTGCCGGTCTGGCCATCGGCCTTACGCTGGTGCTCATACACCTGGTGGGAATTCCCATCACCGGGACTTCGGTCAATCCGGCGCGCAGCCTGGGTCCCGCGCTGGTGGTGGGTGGCGAAACGCTGTCCCAGTTGTGGCTGTTCTGGGCGGCGCCTCTGATCGGCGGCATTCTGGCGGCCGTCATCTGGCGCTGGGGTTTCAAGAACCAGTAAGAGTATGGAACAGCACGTCATCATCTGAGTAATCGCTGTATTTGTTGTACCGCGACCTGTTATATTGCATCGCAGCTTGTTTGCCGGTGCAACCTTTTTGCATCCATTACGTTATGAGTTAAACTGTGTTACATGTCCGATCACATAAAGTCCGATACTTCGCTTACACCTGATCAGTTGGAAGCAGAAAAGGAGCTGGTGAAGCGAGCCCAGCGCAGCCCGGAGGCCTTCGGTGATCTATACGAGGCCAACTACCGACGCATCTTCAACTACGCTTTAAAGCGGACGGCCGACGTGCAGCTTTCACTGGACATAACATCCATAACCTTTCTCAAGGCCTTCTCACAGATAAAGAAGTATCGCTGGCGTGATGTCCCATTCGAAGCCTGGCTTTACCGCATTGCCAGTAATGAGGTCAACGACCATTACCGAAGGGAAGGGGGGAGGCGCATCTCCAGCATAGAGTCGATCGCCGACCTGGCGGATAACACGGATTATATCGAAGAGATCAACCAGGCTGAGGAGGAGCTAAGCAGGCACGAGGAATTTGTAACCCTGCATCAGCAGATCTCGGAGTTGCCGCTTATCTACCAGGAGGTTATCTCCCTTAAGTTCTTCGAAAAAAAGAAGATCCGCGAGATGGTGAAAATACTGGGTAAAAAAGAGGGGACCATTAAATCGCTGCTGCACAGGGGAGTCGACAAATTGCGCGAAAAAATGAAGTGATGCAACTTTTTATGTTAAACCTCATTATATTATTGGATGGAAGCAAGGTGTCATGAAAAAAGAAGCGCTTATCAGGACTCTGGAAAGCACTGAAATGCCCGACCTGTTGATAGTCGGACACAAGAACCGCCTGCGCAGGTTGCTGATGGAGGGCGCATACATGGAAACTGCGGCCGCCGGTAAAAGGGGAGCGCCGTTGTGGAGCGTCTTTAAAGGTTGGCTGGACCGGTTGCGCTCGCCGGCCTGGCGGTTGGCGGCTGCCAGCGGAGCGGCGCTTTTTATTGTGGCAGCCATTCTCTCGCTGTCCCTTTATCTGGCAGCTCCGTCGCCCACGGCGGTGGCCGCCGACGTGGTGAAGAGGGATCCGGGCATACAGCAGCGCCTCAACGGCACCGGGGATATAATCATAATGCGAGTGGACGTTAGAGACGGCATGGCCAGTGTTGTCTGTGGGCGCTGCATGGGCGATATGATCGAAGCCGACGTGGATATGAATGTCAAAACGGTGGTGAGCACGCGGCGGTACGAAGGGCTTTTTGTGCCGGAGCTGACCGAAGACGCCCGCGAGCGTGCGTTAAAAATTGCCGCTACCGACGGAAGGGTGAAAAGCATTATGGACAGGGGCGCCGAAGTGGAAAAGGTGTTCCCCATCTTCTCCTCAGTCTCCAATATGTCCGTTATCGGCGGCTCGATCCTCAAAGTCACACCCACCGCTGCTCAGGCCATCGTATCTATGCATCTCGATGCCCGAACATGGCTGGTGCTGGTCGACCTGGAAAAGGGCCGTGTGGAGCGGGTTGCTGAGCCGGAAGCGGGCAATATGTACTACTATGAGATATTCTTCGGTCCGCAAAACCTTTAAACATATTTGAACCGGGAGGTCACAAATGTTTTCTCAACAAAAATTCAGCGGATGGCGCATGAAGATCGGCGTGACGGCCGCTGTCCTGCTGGTTGCCTTGTTGCTGGTCGCCGGCTGCGGCGAAGGCACCGTTTCATCCGATCAGAAATCCCTGAGCCTTGCATCTTCATCGGCGACGGTACAGGTAACGCCGCTCTATGATGAGGCTACGGTTGTTTCGTTGTATGAAAGGTGCATACCGGCCGTGGTACAGGTGGAGTCCGAGACGGCGATCTCATCCGGGATGTTCGGTCCGTTCGGGATGAATATACCCAATATAAGGGGACAGGGATCGGGCTTCATTATCGATACGGAAGGCCACATCCTCACCAATAACCATGTCGTGGATAAAGCGTCAACGGTAAAGGTAGTGCTGAGCGACGGCACCGAGCTGCAGGGTAAGGTCGTCGGTGTCGACCGCAATAACGATGTTGCCCTGCTGCAGATCGATGCCTCCCGGGTGCCCGGGATGTCATACCTGGTTCTGGGTGATTCTGACAAGGTAAGACCCGGACAGATGGCCCTGGCGCTGGGTTCGCCCTTCGGGCTGCAGGGCTCAATCACCATCGGCATAATCAGCGGAACGGGAAGGTCCATACCCAATTCCAGCAGCCGTAATATTACGGACATCATACAGACGGATGCTGCAATCAATCCCGGAAATTCGGGCGGTCCGCTGCTCAACTCGCAGGGGGAGGTGATCGGCATCAACACCGCCATTGAAGTTGCAGCAAACGGAGTCGGTTTTGCAGTACCCATTAACAAAGCCAGGAAGGTGCTGCCTGAGCTGCTCAAAGGAGCGACGATCAAGACACCCTGGCTCGGAATAGAGGGCATGCCCGTCGACCAGGACCTGGCGGATGAACTCGATCTGAAGGCCACAAAGGGCGTTTATATCGACGGTGTTTTTAGAGGTAGCCCCGCGGATAAAGCCGGGCTGGGGGAGGGGGGCAGAAACAAGCAGCAGAAGCCCGGGGCGGGTGGGGATATTATCCTGGC
>DAOUFT010000034.1:0-3056 GCA_034429855.1 Dehalococcoidia bacterium | reverse complement strand
GGCATCTGCATAACCAACCAGCGTGAGACTACCATCATATGGGACCGCAAGACCGGACGGCCGGTCAGCAACGCCATAGTCTGGCAGTGCCGCCGCACGGCCAACCTGGTGGAGGATCTGAAAAACCGCGGCATCGGCCAGACTATTTGCGACAAAACCGGTGTGATACCAGATGCCTATTTCTCAGCCACCAAGGTACGCTGGATACTGGACCACGTCAAAGACGGACAGAAACGCGCCGAAGCCGGAGAGCTGCTCTTCGGAACGGTCGACTGCTGGCTGGCCTGGAAACTCAGCGGTGGGAAGTCCCACGTGACCGACTACGGCAATGCTTCACGAACCATGCTGTTCAATATCAATACGCTGCAGTGGGACAGGGACATTTTGTCCACGCTCAACATCCCACCCGCCATACTGCCCCGGGTAATACCATCAAGCCAAAACTTCGGGGAAACGGCCGACGGCGTTTTCGAGGGCGCACGTGTGCCCCTTTGCGCCATAGCAGGGGACCAGCAGGCCGCCCTCTTCGGCCAGGCCTGCTATAACCCTGGCATGTCTAAAAACACCTACGGCACCGGCTCGTTCATCCTTATGAACAGTGGAGAGAAGCCCATCATCTCCAAACGCGGGCTGCTCACCAGCCTGGCCTGGGGCCTGGATAATAAGGTCAACTACGCCCTCGAGGGAAGCATCTTCATTACCGGCGCGGCCGTCCAGTGGCTGCGCGACGGATTGAAGATAATCGCAAACGCGGCTGAGAGTGAAACACTGGCGCGCTCGGTAGCTGACAACGGCGGCGTATTTTTCGTGCCCGCCTTCGTTGGGCTGGGCGCGCCCTACTGGGACATGTACGCACGCGGAACCATGACCGGGATAACCCGCGGCACCACCAGGGGACACCTTGCGCGTGCTACGCTGGAGTCCATCGCCTTCCAGGTCAGGGACGTGATAGACACCATGCGTTCGGAGACGGGCATCGGCATACCGGTGCTGCGCGTCGACGGTGGCGGTACGGCCAACTCCTTCCTCATGCAATTCCAGGCCGACATCATGAACGTTCCCATACAGGTGGCCGCCATCCCTGAGACAACCGCGCTGGGAGTGGCCTATCTGGCCGGTCTGTCTGCAGGCCTGTGGAACAGCAAAGAGGAGATAGCCGTCAAATGGCGTTCCTCGGCCACCTTCGAGCCGAAAATGTCCGCCGATCAGCGAGAAAACCTTTACGCCAACTGGAAGCGTGCGGTGGATAGAGCCCGCGGTTGGGCAATAAATTAGATTCAAGGTGCGATATGAAAAGAGATTTCAAAGCGATTACCGGGAAAACCTTCGACGTCATCGTCATCGGCGGCGGCATAGTCGGCGCCGGCGTTGCCAGGGACACCGCGCTGCGCGGGCTCGATACGCTGCTGCTGGAGAAGGACGATTTCGGATCGGGCACGACCTCGCGCTCTACCCGGCTGATACACGGCGGGCTGCGCTACCTTCGACAGCTTGAGTTCGGTCTGGTGCGCCAGGACTTGAGTGAGAGGGAGGTACTGCTGCGCATTGCCCCTCATCTGGTATACCCGCTGTCCTTCTTCATACCCATACCCAATTTCAGCCTGAACTTCGCCATGTTCTTTGGAACTATCCTGTACGACATTATATCTTTCGACAAAACGCTGCCCAATCACAGGTATCTGAGCAGGGCTACGACACTGGCCGAGGAGCCCAGCCTCAAGGTACAGGGGCTGGAGGGCTCGTATGTGTACTCGGATTGCGCTATTCCGCTGACCGAACGTCTCAACTGGGAGAACGCCCTGTCCGCCGCTGAGAGCGGGGCCACTGTGGTCAACCACGCCAAGGTTACCGGCATACTGCGCGAGGCGAACCGCATCACAGGCGTGGAAGTGAAGGACCAGATCAGCGGGGAGACGTTGCAGGCCAGGGGCAAGCTGGTGGTTAATGCGGCTGGCCACTGGGTTGATATCATAAAGGATATGCTCTTCAAGGATAAGCCACCCTACCTGCTGCGCACCAAGGGGGCGCATATCGTCATACCCCAGGTATCGAAACATGCGCTCGTGCTCTTCTCACCGCGCGACGGACGTCTCTTCTTCGTCATACCCTGGGAGGGATTCTCGCTGGTGGGGACGACAGATACCGTCTATAAGGATGACCTGGACGCAGTCTATGCCACCAGGCAGGACGTGGACTACATACTGGAAGGCCTCCATTTAGCCTATCCGGAGGTTGGTATTGACGATGTACATTACGCCTACGCGGGACTGAGGTCGCTGGCGCTCAAACCGGGCAAATCGGCCTCGGATACATCTCGCAGCCATGCTCTTATAGACCACTCCAAACGCGATCATCTCGAGGGATTGATCAGCATACTGGGCGGCAAGATCACAGCTTACCGCGCAGTGGCCAGGGAGGCCGCCGACCTCGTCTGCCGCAGGCTCGGCAAAAGCTCGCGCTGTATTACGGGCGAAAAGCCGCTGCCCGGAGCACCCGCCATGACCTCCGCCGAAATTGCGCAAATGGCCGAAAAAGCGGGTATATCCAATGCAACTGCCGTGCACCTGTCCCGCATCTACGGCTCCAGGAGCAGCGAGGTGCTGGCCATGGCTGGTGACGATAAGTCAAGTCTACGGCCGCTCAGTCCGGGAGGCCCTGACATACTGGCGCAGGTAAGACATGCGGTGCAGAATGAGATCTGCATGACGATCAGTGATTTCATGCTGCGGCGCAGTGCTGTCGGACTGCGCAAGGATCTGGGTACGGACGCGGTGCCTTCGGTCGCAGACGAGATGCAGAAACTGATGGGGTGGAGCGACAATGAAAAGCAACGCCAAATGCAGGAGTATTACTCCCATGCCTCACTGGTGCGACGCTTTAAAAATCCGTGAGTTTACGGCACATTCCCGCATATTACATGTATTATCTGCAAAAGTTCAGAAACATATTGGACTCCGATAGAGGTGATAATGCGGGGCCCATGTGCAGCAAGACTATGTAGAAAAATACTTCAGAAACGGCTATCGTCGTTTCATGAAGCGCAGTTCAAACAAGAA
>DAOUFT010000033.1:0-1576 GCA_034429855.1 Dehalococcoidia bacterium | reverse complement strand
CCCATGCTACGAAACGGTTTAAATAACCAAGGGGCGTTACGGTCTACCGCACCTCCCATGTCATGGAATATAATAATCGAAATTAACAATACAAGGGGCGTTGCTGTAGGGGCGCCCGAATCGCGGGCGGGTTTAAAAACCCGCCCCTACGTATTTCTGCGCTCCCCGCAATGACAAATAGTAGACCTCTTCATTGTGGTTTTTACTTCACCCCCATTCTCTCCTTGTAGGCCTTTTTCTTCTGCTCGTAAATCTCGTAGTACTCTTCCATCATGTCCCGTATGGGCAGGTGATAGGGGCAGCGGGTCTCGCACTCGCCGCACTTGCTGCACTTGGCCGCCAGGTCGAACAGCCCGGCCCAGAAGCCGAAGATCTGCTCCTCCGGCAGACGGGCCATAAAGCTGGGGAAGGTCATGACCGAAGAGATGTGTATGCCCTCCTTGCAGGGCTGGCAGTAGTCGCAGCGGTGGCAGAACCTGGTGCCGAGCTGCTCCTTCAACTTGCGCATGTCCGCGCGGTCCTTCTCGGTCAGTTCCAGCGGCCCGTTTAGTATTCCCACGATCTCATCTATCTCCGCCGGCTTCTCGATGCCGGGGATGGTGACGACGTCCTTGAACTGGAAGAGGTACCTGAAGGCGGTGCGGGCGTCGGCGATCATGCCACCCGCCAGCGGCTTCATGACGATGAAACCCACGTCGTGCTTTTTACAGAGCGGCAGCAGTTTCTCGGCAGCCTCGTCAGTGACGAAGTTGAAGGGAAACATCAGCGTCTCGAAGCGGTCCGACTCCACAGCTTTAATAGCCACGTCGATCTGGTGCGAGGTGATGCCGATATGCCTGACCTTGCCCGCCTTTTTCGCCTCCTCCAGCACGGCCATGGGGCCGTTGGGATCGAGAACAACGTCCAGCGTCTTGAAATCGCTGACCGCGTGGAACTGGTAGAGGTCTATATAGTCGGTCCCCAGTCGGGTCAGGCTCTTCTCAAGATGTTTGGACAGGCCGTCACGGTCCCTGTGGGTGGTCTTGGTGGCGATGATCAGCTCCTGTCGGCGTCCGGCAATGGCCTTGCCGATGCGCGCCTCGCTTGTTGTGTAGGCATTGGCCGTATCCAGAAAATTGATGCCGTGGTACAGGCACCTTTTGATTACGTCGATGGCATCCTCCTCGTTAAGACGCTGTATGGGTATGCCGCCGAACCCGATCCTTGTAACCATCAGGCCGGACTTGCCCAGCCTTATTTTATCCACGTGTAGACCCTCCTGTGCAGTATATGGCTAAAAGTGTAAACCGGACAGCCATTCCGGTCAATAAATTGCTATTGCCTTCCGAGATGTACCTGTAGGGGCGCTGCCGTAGGGGCGTTGCAGTAGGGGCGTTGCTTCAGCTGCGCCCGCGTCTCAACGCCCGTGTTCTCAGGCGAACTTGAAAATCCGCCCCTACGTTTCCGCTGCAAAAGTTCAGAAACATATTGGACTCCGATAGAGGTGATAATGCGGGGCCCATGTGCAGCAAGACTATGTAGAAAAATACTTCAGAAACGGCTATCGTCGTTTCATGAAGCGCAGTTCAAACAAGAA
>DAOUFT010000032.1:0-13736 GCA_034429855.1 Dehalococcoidia bacterium | reverse complement strand
TTCTTGTTTGAACTGCGCTTCATGAAACGACGATAGCCGTTTCTGAAGTATTTTTCTACATAGTCTTGCTGCACATGGGCCCCGCATTATCACCTCTATCGGAGTCCAATATGTTTCTGAACTTTTGCAGTATATCCGGGCCTCGCTTATGGCGGCAGCACATAAAAAGTTTCAAATGGCCTTTAAGATTAAAGTATAATTATGATAAGTACACGTAGCTTTTCAGTGGTAGGATGGTGATTTGAAGCAATTCAAGTTGAAGTGGCCGAACTTGGAAGGTCGTCTCGACCCTGAGCTCGAGCAAGGCTACCGCAGGTATACGCTTCGCGATGACAGCAAACAGGCCACGGTTGGCATCCTGCTGATGATGTTGTTCATCGCACTGACCATACCCAATGATTTCGTCTTCTCCATACCCGCAACCTTATTCGTATTGGTGATGACAGCGCGGGTCATCTTCATCCTTTACGGTGTTGCTTTGATTGTATATGTGCGTCGGTGTAAAAATCCACAGAGTTATGATGATAATCTCTTTGTCTGGGGACTGCTGGGGGCGGTCTTGAATGTTATCATTCTTTTTACCAGGCCGTCCGAATATACGGGACACGCACTGGCCGACCTGGTGGCGCTGGTCATCATATACCTGGCCGTGCCTTACAGGCTGCTGTACCGCGTTATAGTGGCGCTGCTGTTCACCGGCGGCTGCCTGGCCTGGCTGGTGGTGAATGCCGAGCAGCTTTCCCCGCCGTGGATCAGGGTTGAGGTGCTGTCGCTGATATTCATCAATGCCGTGGCGCTGATTATTTCACATCACCTCTTTTCCTACAGAAGGAAGCAATACGCCACCCAGGTTGCCGAGGAGAGGGCCAAGGAAGAACTGCGCTTGGCAGCGTCTCACGACAGTCTGACAGGCATTTTGAACCACAGGGCTTTTTTCGAGCAGGGCGAGCGGGAATTACGCAGATACGAGAGATACGGCAAAGTCTTTTCGCTGATCGAGATCGATATCGATGATTTCAAAGGTATTAATGACAATTTTGGCCACGTCGAGGGGGACAATGTCCTGCTCAAGCTGGTGTCGCTGGTATCTTCACATATCCGCCAGTCGGACATTTTTGGACGGACGGGGGGAGATGAGTTTTGCGTACTGCTGATCGAGACCAGTAAATCGGACGCTAAAGATATAGCGGAGCGCATTCGCGCCACCTGCTGCGATTCTCAGTTATATACAGCTTCTGGAGCGCCTATCCATTTTACGGTCAGCTTGGGGCTGGTTGAATCATGCAAAGACGACGTGGGAATCGGTCAGATGTATTCACGGGCGGATGCCGCCATGTATACAGCCAAACGGGAAGGTCGCAACAGTGTCTGCGCGGCCTGATAGTTAACATAATAGTAACACCGCTATAGCTTGATCATCTCGTTCATAGCCATCACCCGCACTTCAGTGCCGGGACACTGCTCAACTACTTTCATTACAAAAGGCCTGATGTCCACGGATGAGGATAGGGGCGGGTAGAAATCATCCTGGTGATGAGGTATGACCATGCGCGGCTTCAAAATGCGGACATACTTGAGCGCGATGTCGCAAATATGGGTGTTTCCCTGCAAAGGAATGAGCAGGAGGTCTGTAGGACTGGCCGAAATATGTTTCAGTTCTCCATCCGTTGAACCTGCGCTGCCGAAATGGTGGATGCTGTAGCCGCCGATAGTGAAGCGCCAGCTCAGCACTTGTCCCAGGGGATAGTTATGCTGAATGCCGGCCCTGGATGCACGCCGGTATCCCGCGGGACCCATGCGCAACAGTGTTCGCAGGACGAGCGCTATATCAAATCTGACATGCCGGCTGAAAAAGGCCTCCGCCCGGTATGCGCCGAGATCGATGGAGAAGCCGTCGGTGTTCACCGCATGAACACGTTCCTTTTCAGCGCCGTCCCTTATAAGTGTACCTGCGGCAGTCTCCGAGCAATAGACCTGCGATTTTCCCGCGGCCATGATGGCAGAGACGTCCCAGAGATGGTCAAAATGTCCGTGGGTGATGAAGATCTGCCCTGCGTCGGCGATATCAGCCGGTTTTAAGGTCTGCACCGGCCTCGCCAGCGTATTGCGGGACAGGTAGGGATCGATAAGAAAGGACAGGTCACCGATCTCTATTTTGAAGCCGGAGGTCCCCAGCCACTGGAGTCTCATGGATGAAATCTCCTTTCTAAGCTGTGATAATGGCTGTATTATACTGCATCTTCACTGCTACAACAGCCTGTGCTATACTATGAAACTGCCCGGCTGGATTGTCATAGAAGCCGGCGCGTATCAAGAGGGGCTCGTAGCTCAGTGGCAGAGCGGTCGGCTCATAACCGATTGGTCGCAGGTTCGAAACCTGCCGAGCCCACCACACTTATCTCACCAGGGTCAGCCGGCGGACCCCCATAATCTGTCGGTAGGTAGCGCCTTCACTCACACAAGTCAATACCGCTTTATGATCAACCACCCTGGTTCCGGAAACTGCATCGATGTGATAATCAAATAGAACTTCAGATAGGGGGGCGGTATCGCCCAGCATTATTACGTAAGCCTTCGGGCTACACAAACCCAGCAGATGTTCAATGGTGTGATTTATGAACGCGGTCCCGGTAATGCCCACAACATCCGCCCGGGGGATGAAGTCTCCGGCCGCCGCCTCGGGGAGGTCTCCCTCACGGGGGGTCTTCTCGATAACCCACAGATCCTTTACATGCTCCTTGAGTTGCGGGACGAATGGGAAATGACCCACTAAGGCCACTCTTTTCCCCGATCCTTTGCTCATGATAAGTTCTCTGGCGTTAAGATCAAGGCATTTATTCTCATCGATTTCAATAAGCGAGTTAATTGCGGCCATACCGATAGCCGCCTCATATAAACTGGCCGATTTTGACATGTCGGCGAGTTGACGGGCAGTTTTTTCTGAAAGCTTGCCGGCGTCCTGTACGGGTTTCCCAGCGTGGTGAGGGACTGATTCATGTGGAGTGGATGCCAGACCGCAATAACGGGTCAATACCGCTGTCTGAAAAGGACCCTGCCGAATCTCTCTAACCGGCGCTTCGAAACTAATCTTTGAGAGAAGTTCATCGATAATTTTCATATTTTTCTCACAGGTAAAGAGTGTCATATATCTATTTCTACGGCAGGAACAGCCGGCCTTTAATTAGCCACCCTTTAAATAGTTGAAAGCCGATTTGGCTGCGACCGCGCCATCGCCGACAGCAGCAGCGACCTGTCGAGCGGAGTTCCTGCGTATATCACCCACAGCGTAGAGTCCCGGTATGGAGGTGCGCATCAACTCGTCTGTAGGGATATTGCCGGCCTCATCCAGCTCAATTAGCCCGCGGAAGGGCTCGCTATTGGGGATCAAGCCGATTGCTATGAAAATGCCCGAGACTTCAAGTTTGGAGGCGGCGCCGGTTTTAACGTCTTTCAGCACGAGATTACTCAGTTTATCTTCCCCCTCCAACTGAACAACGATACTGTTCCATTTAAACTCGATTTTTGGGTTTGCCATGGCCGCCCGCTGCACGGCGTGGCTGGCACGGAGCTGGTCGCGGCGGTGGATGACATAAACATGCCGGGCATGCTGGCTTAGCTCAAGAGCGTCACTGACAGCAGTATCGCCTCCACCTACCACAGCCACGTCCATGTTTTTAAACAGAAATCCATCACAGGTGGCGCAGTAGGAGATACCACGACCGGTCAGCCTTTCCTCATCCGCCAGCCCCAGCTTGCGGTAGTTGGAGCCGGAGGCTATGACCACAATACGGGACAGGAAATCACCATCGTCCGAAATGGTACGGAACATCTTGCCTTCCTGCCTGAGGCCGCTAACCTCGGCCGTGGCAAAATTGAGGCCGAATTTTAAGGCCTGTTCATGCATTAACTGGCCCAGGTCCATGCCGGATATGCCGTTGGGAAAGCCGGGGTAGTTCTCAACACGGCCGGCATTGACAATCTGCCCGCCGGGAAGGCCACGCTCCACCAGCAGCGCATTAAGCCCGTAGCGGGATAGATAAAGGCCGGCGGTCAAGCCGGCAGGTCCTCCGCCGATAACAACTGCTTCATATTCTTTCATCCTGGCCTCCCTGACAACCAAAGGTTGACATAAAGTGATTACTTGCGGCTGTGGTATTTCTGGTAAACCTCTTTGAGGTGCTTGTTGGTGACGTGTGTGTATACCTGCGTGGTGCGGATACTCTCATGTCCCAGCATCTCCTGGACGGACCTGAGGTCGGCGCCTTGGATAAGCAGGTCCGTTGCAAAAGAATGCCTAAGTGTATGCGGATGAGCATCGAAAGGCAACCCTGCTTTTTTCGAGTACTTCTTGACGATTAATTGGATGGATCTGGGTAGAAGCCGCATTTTTTCACCTTGCTTTTCTTCAGATCGCTCACGGCTGTAACGTATAAATAGGGGACGAAAATTGTCTTTCCTAGTGGCAAGATATCGCTTGATCCATTCCACAGCGGTATCTGACAGAAAAACAACACGAACTTTATTGCCTTTACCTTTTACCCCGAACTCTTTAGTTTCAAAATTCATTTGATCCCGGTTAAGTTTGCTCAATTCTGAAACTCTTAGGCCGGTGCTAAAAAGTAGTTCCAATATCGCTCTGTCACGCAATCCAATTTCATCGGAGATTTGTGGGCTATTTAATAACCTGGACAACTGTTCGGAATTTAAAAAACTCACTACTCGTCCTTCTGATTTAGGCAGATCAATTTTGTCAGGATTAAGTGTGTTTATATCGCGATGCGTGATTAAATAACGAAGAAACGAACGCAGGCAAATAATATGGTAATTTTGCGTAATCTTTTTTATTCCGATGCCCTTTGGAGTCTTAAAATTTGCCAGGAAAACTCGATATTTCATAATGAGGTCAAGGTCAATACTTTGAGGATGAAGAGGATATCCGCCGCTTTCAAGCCACTCTATGAAGCGGTCAAGATAGTGGCGGTAATCAACAATGGTAAGCGGTGACAGCGTTTTTTCAATTAGAAGATAATCAAGAAAATCCGAGGCAAGCGCCTTAATGTCGTTGCTTTCAACATTCATAATTCATTATACCAAGCACTTCCCATTACGCGAAAGTTACATTGTGCGAAACGGCCAATTCCTGGTATATGGAAACTCAGGCAATATCGGTTTTTACAACATCTTGCTCTGCAATTTGATTTGCATCGGCAAGTGTTTTCTGCAACATTCTTTGAATTCATTAAAAGATACGCATTTCATCTTATCATCGGGAAAATGCTTTTTCTTTTTCGAAATCATCAAGTCTATACTATCTTGAGGAAATTCATTGCCGGTAACAACGAAATATATAAAAACTGGGAAATTGTAAAACTTATTTAACTTCATATTCAAAATAGTTGCCAGGTGTTTAAG
Source organism: Dehalococcoidia bacterium (assembly GCA_034429855.1). Classification (GTDB taxonomy): domain Bacteria; phylum Chloroflexota; class Dehalococcoidia; order GIF9; family UBA5629; genus CAIMUM01. The sequence goes on along the minus strand of DAOUFT010000032.1, from coordinate 8,324 downwards.
TGTGTATGTGTTAAAAACTTCTACGGCAAAACTTGGATTAGCATATATAAAAAAATCAACTCTATTTCTGCCATGCCCATATCTTTTTTCTTCATGTACAAAAATCTCCCCGAATATGGATTTTAGGTGATCCCCCACTTCTTTCTCGGATTGTGTAGCCAGTTTATTTATCTTTAACCCGATCTGGCTGCGATGGTCGCCGGTACCATAGTTGGAATCCTCTATTTGTAATAATTCGCGAATCTTTGGCATGCCACCAAACTTTCTTTGTATCTGCCTAGAGGTGCAAAGGTATGGACAACTATCGACTTCCTCTGAACTAGGGTAATGCCCGTGTTCGCTTTTGAACCGCTCAAATCCCTCTTTCAGCACTGCAAGTGTATACGTTTTACCCTTTGGACGTGCCATCTAATAAACCGCCTACCAGTTAAATCCATTTTTTATCGTATCATACTTCTTCCTTGATTACTTCCTGGCGCTGTTTTCCCAGCCCATTAATTTCGAATTCCACCACATCGCCTGGCTTGAGCCAGATTTCGCCCCAGGACTTGGCGTTTCCCGGCGGCGAGCCAAGCAACACTACGTCCCCGGGGTAAAGAGTGAAAAATTTCGACAGGTAGCTCACAATCCAGGCCGGACCATGTATGTAGTCGCTTGTGTCGAAATCCTGCCTGACAATCCCGTTAACTGTTAAGACTGCATGTAGCCCGGATGGATTAACAACTTCTTCAGTTGTCACCAAAAAAGGCCCTAGGGGTGCGAAATTGTCGAAACTCTTTCCTTTTGTGTACTGTTTGTCATCGGTCTCAAACTGCCAGTAGCGCTCCGACAGGTCCTGTCCGCACATGTAACCAAGTATATAGTCCGCGGCCTGCCCCTCCGTTAAATACTTGCCCTTTTTGCCGATCACCAGTGTCAACTCCCCTTCCCAGTCTATTTTCAGCGTATACCGGTTATGTAAAATTGGATCATTGGGGCCGCAAACCGAGCTGTTGGCCTTCAGAAATACCACCGGATCCATTTTCTCCGTCAACGTATGTCCCATCTGCTGGGCATGCAGCCTGGAGTTCCAGCCTATGCAGATCACCTTGCCCGTGACCGAAACCGGAGGGCCCATACGCTCGCCCGCGGGCACCTGAGGCAGCCCTGCAAGGTCCATCCCTCTGATTCGCTGTAGCAGCGCCCGGTCGCCCAGCGTATGCCTGTCCCAGTCGCTAACAATATGCGACAAGTCGCGCAGCAGGCCCGAACTGTCTACGATACCGGCCTTTTCCTCTTCCACTGGACCGAAACGGAACAGTTTAATGGCCCTGCCCCCCTTCCTTATGTGTAATCTGCCGTCTGAGAAATGTTTTAATCATCTCCACCAACCCATCCAAATTCCAATTCTTCAATGCGCTCACCGCAATAGTCGATTCCGGCGGATACTCCACCTGAAAATAAACGGACTTAAGCTCATCATGGCTGACGACCATTCGATCCATTTTATTGATGACCGTGATACGTGGCTTAACATCCAGCTTCAGTTTATGTAAAATTTCCTCCACGGTGCGGCTCTGATTCACTACCTCCGAACTTGTTATGTCAACAACATGCAGCAGCAGGTCCGCCTCATCCAGCTCCTCCAGCGTAGCATGAAAGGCGGCGACTATCAGCGGCGGCAGCTTGTGTATAAAGCCCACCGTATCGGTCAGCAGAACAGTGCCGCCTCCGGGCAGCCTCAACCTCCTGGTAACCGGATCCAGCGTGGAAAACAGCTTATCCTCAGTCACCACACCAGCCTGGCAGATAGCATTAATCAGAGTGCTTTTACCGGCATTGGTATATCCCACCAGTGCCACTAACGGTGTATTGAACCTCTTTCTCTGCCTGCGGTAAAGCTCGCGGTGGCGCCTGACGGACTCGATCTGTCTGCCGATGCTGCTGATGCGTTTTCTGATGAGCCGGCGGTCTGTTTCGATCTGCGATTCGCCGGGCCCTCTGGTGCCGATGCCACCGCCCAGCCTCTCCAGGTGACTCCACTGCCCTTCTAATCTGGGCAGCAGATATTCATGCTGAGCCAGCTCGACCTGCAGCTTCCCTTCCCTTGTACGTGCACTGGCAGCGAAGATATCCAGTATTAGGGCGGTCCGGTCGATGACCTTTACTTTCAGAGCTTCCTCTAGGTTTCGCTGCTGACGGGGTACAAGCTCATCGTTGAAAATAACTGTATCGTATTCAAGCTCCGGCTTAAGCCCAATCAGCTCCTGAAGCTTGCCTGAGCCGATGTAGTGCGTGGAGGACGGCTTCTCCAATCTCTGTTTGAGTCTGCCCACAACCTCAGCCCCAGCCGTTCCCGCCAAGCGGTCCAGCTCGTCCAGGGAGCTGTCCAACGACCATCCGTCCCCACCTCCACTCGACTCAACACCCACAAGCACAGCACGCTCCTTCTTATTTTGCGTACTGTAGGTAGTCTTGGCCATAAGGATGAGTTTGCGCGTCCGCTATTTCTTTGTGAGCGTCAGGAGCCGGCGCACACCCTCGTCAAAGCGATCTTCGGGCTGCGTGATGGACAGTCGCACATAGCCCTCGCCAGTTCGGCCGTAGCCCGTGCCCGGCGTGACCGCCACTGCGATACGGTCCAGCAGCTCTGTCACGTACTGCACCGAGGTGTAGCCCTGCGGCACCCTGGCCCAGATATAGAATCCGGCTTTTGGACGGTTGACCTTCAAACCGATGCTCTCCAGTGCTTCGACGATCTTATCTCGGCGGGCTTGCAGCCTGGTGTTGCGCGCCGGTATGTCTCCCTGGTCGCCCGTGAGCGCCTCGACTGCAGCAAGCTGAATGGCCTGCGGTATGCCGGAGTCCAGGTTGGACTTAAACCTAAAGAGGGCGTCGATAAGCCTGCGGTTTCCCACGGCCATGCCGATGCGCCAGCCCGTCATATTATATGTCTTGGAAAGCGAGTGAAACTCGATGCCCACATCCTTTGCTCCGGGTATCTCCAGAAAGCTGTGCGGACGGTAGCCGTCGTAGGCCACCTCCGTGTAGGGCGCGTCATGGCAGACTGCGATATCGTTGGCGCGGGCAAATTTCACAACCTTCTCAAAAAAGGATGGTTCGGCCACGGCTCCGGTGGGATTGTTGGGATAGCAGATCCACAGCACCTTGGCCTTCTTTAGCACCTTGCCCGGTATGGCATCCAAGTCGGGAAGGAAGCCGTTGCCTTCCAGCAGCGGCATATAGTGTACCTCTCCACCGGCCAGCAGCGTGCTGACGGAGTATACGGGATAGCCCGGATCCGGCACCAGCGCCACGTCGCCGGGATCCAGCAGGCAGAAGGACATGTGTCCGATGCCTTCCTTGGACCCGATGAGCGGGAGAACTTCGCTAGTGGGCTCCCACTCAAGCGAGACGCTGAAGCGTGACCTGTACCAGCCAGCTATGGCCTTGCAAAGCTCGGCCATACCGTAAGTCTCGGGATAGCGGTGGTTGACCGGATCATGCGCCGCTTTGCAGAGACTATCAATAATATGCCCGGGTGTGGGCATATCGGGATCGCCTATGGCGAAACTGATAACGTCTTTACCGCCGGCCCTCAGTTCGGCGATCTTTTTATTGATCGCCACAAAAAGGTATGGCGGTATCCTTTCCATGCGCTTCGATAAATTCATTTGAGTTTCCTTTGCGAGCGGGTTTGAAAACCCGCCCCTACGTTTCCCCTGTAGGGGCGTACCCCCAGGTGCGCCCGCTTTGTTAAAAGGGTTTTAATAGTATATATCATCGCTTGCGCGGAAGACTAATCATTCTCTATATGCTTTCACCGGTCATCAGTCCGATCCTCTCTCTCCCCTCCGATACCGGCCACCCGTTGCGTGCGTTGTAATACATGTACCATTTGCCTTCGGACGGGCGATACCGCACGTCGCAAGCATAGACGTGGCTGCTGCGCCAACCGGTGGTCGGCTGGATCACAGGGTCCTGCAGCAGGCGCTCCCAATTGATACCGTCCGGCGACTTGAGCACGATGATGGCCGAGCCGCTATGCTTTTTGTCATCATCCCAGTAGATACCGTTTTCAAATCCCGCCAGGCCGTCGTCGCAGGGAATGACTTTCAGCGACCCGCTGCTGAGATTGCGCCATGGGTCGTCTTTATCGACCTCTATAACAGGACTGTCCATCATTTCATAGGGTCCCTCGATGCCGGATGAGGTGGCCAGTGCGATGGAGTCCGGCTCGTTGAAGCCGCAGTCCGGTATGAGTACCAGCGAGGCGCTGTAATAGAGATGGTATTTGTCCCCGCGCTTGATCAGGCAGGGATTGCTGACCGACCTGTTGCCACCCGACCGGTGCCATTCCAACACGGGCCTGATTAGGGATTTGGGCGGGGTCCATCTTTTGAGGTCTGTGGTGCGCGATACGGCTATTTCCGAGTACCATTTCCAGCTCTTTACGGCGGACATGATAATTGAAAGCGGCCGGTATTTCTCGTAAAAAAGGTAGTAGACACCAGCTTCATGGTAAATAAAGGGGCGCATGCCGCTGGTAACGGTAACACCGGTATCCTTCCACTGCACACCATTCGTAGAAAGGAAATGGTGTATACCCCAGATAGAATGGGCGAAAAGATGCCAGTGTCCGTCCGGCGAGTCTTCAGGAAAAATGAAGGTTGGATCAGCCAGTATGGGCGATAGCAAGGGATGGTCTATTATGTAATCCTGAGAATAGTCCTTCCACTGTATTGCCTTGATATCGTCCAGCTTCATCGCGCACCTCTTTTAATTTCGATGGGATGACGTCAAGTTTCTCATAATTTTCCAACCTTATCGAGAAATCCTGGCAGAAGATCCAGCGCTTTTTCCACAGGTCCTGTAGAGGCGTCAAACCACTGTATTCTATTATCTGCAAGATGAAACCAGGCATATTGGCTGCGGGCGAAGCGATGCGTCTCATATTTAATGGCCTGCACTGCATCCGTGATGTCAATTTTGCCGGACAGGTGGTCTATCATCTGCCTGTAGCCCAGGCTGGACATTGAAGGAAGCCTGCTCCCGTAGCCCATATTCAACAGGTTACGCACCTCGTCTACAAAACCGGCTGACATCATGGAATCCGTGCGTTTGTCGATCAGGGTGTATAAATAAGCTCTCGCGGCAGTAAGTCCTAAGATCAGCACCGGGTAAGGGAGGCCCCTTTTCTGGCGCAATGCGGACGGCCGCAGTCCTGTCTTATGATGAATCTCAAGAGCCCGCACGATACGCCGGAGGTTGTTGGGAAGAATAAGCGCCGCGGCAGCAGGATCGATTGCCTCCAGTTCATGGTAAAGGCTACCCGCGCCCTCCTTTTCAGCCCTGCGTGACATCTCCTCCCTGAAAGCATAATCAGGCTCTACGGATGGTATACTCCACCCCTCCAGAACCGACCAGATATACTGCCCGCTGCCACCCACCAGCACCGGCAACGCTCCCCTGCGCTGGATATCAGCGATGCAACTCATCGCTGCCGATTGAAAGAGCGCCAGGCTGAAAGCCTGGTCCGGCATTACTATGTCTATCATATGATGCGGCACTGCTTCCCGTTCAGTGAGTCCTGGTTTGGCAGTACCGATGTCCATATACCTGTAAATCTGCCTGCTGTCGGCGTTGACTATCTCGCCTTTGTACTTCTTTGCTATGGCGAGGCCAAGCCTGCTCTTCCCCACCGCTGTGGGACCTACCACGGCTACCAGGCATTTCATGGCGCCGCTTTGATCGCACCTGCCTGTTTGACGATATTGGTGAACTCTTCCGCTTTGAGGCTGGCGCCCCCCACCAGCGCTCCGTCTATATGAGGCTGGCCGATGAATTCGGCGATATTGGCCGCCGTCACGCTGCCGCCGTACAGAATACGCGTTGATTCGGCCATCTCCTGGTCCATTACGCCGGCTATTTCTCTGCGAATCTGTCCGATGATGTTATTAGCCTGGGGGCCGACCGCCGCCCTGCCTGTGCCGATGGCCCAAATCGGCTCATAGGCGACGACTATAGGTTTGCCCGGTGGTATGCCTTTCAATCCTTCCCTGACCTGCCTGGTGAGAACCTCCCCCGTCCTTCCCGCATCGTTTTCCTCCAGCGTCTCGCCGATACAGAAGATGGGGGTGAGCCCCGCCGCCAGCGCGGCCTTCACCTTCTCGTTGACCAGATCATCGCTTTCACCGAAGATCTGACGCCGCTCGGAATGCCCGAGTATAACGTACTTGCACAGTGCTTTAACCATCAGCGGCGAAACCTCTCCCGTGAAGGCGCCCTTATCCCTGAAATACATGTTCTGGGCGCCCAGTCCGATGTTTGTACCGGCGATCATTTCACGAATTTTATACAATGAAACGAAAGGGGGACATAATACAATATCGACAGCGGTTTCAGCTTTGAGTTCGCCCGTCATGGCGGCTACCAGGGATACGGCCTCCTCGACCGTCGTATTCATCTTCCAGTTGCCTGCAATAAATGGTCTGCGCATTTCTCCTTCTTCTACAGTTCATTTATAGGAATGCTAAGCATCCTGCAGTACCTCTACGCCCGGCAGCGTTTTACCCTCCATGAAGCTCATTGAGGCGCCACCGCCCGTGGATACATGCGTCATCTTGAAACCCAGGTGCATGTCGGTCACGATCTCGGCAGTGGAGCCACCACCCACGACGGTAGTTGCATGTAAATTAGAGAGAAGCTCCGCCATGGAGCGGGTGCCACGCCCGAACTGCTCTATCTCGTAGACGCCCATCGGCCCGTTCCAGAATACCGTGCGGCAGGGCTTGAGCTTCTCCGTGAAAAGCTCTCGTGCCTGAGGGCCTATGTCCACGATATATTTGTCCGCGGGTATCATAGAGACCGGTGCGATAGCATATTTGGCAGTGTCGTTGATGGCATCAGCCACGATGACGTCCGGCGGGAGCACAATCTCGACCTTTCTCGCGGAGGCTTTTTCAGCCAGATCCCTGGCCAGGCCGATTTTATCTTCCTCTACCGTCGACAGCCCCACGTTGTATCCCTGTGACTTCAGGAATGTGGCTGCCATACCTCCGCCAATCAACAGCAGGTCGACTTTGCCCAGCATATTGCTGATCAGCTTGATCTTGTCGCTGACCTTGGCGCCGCCCAGTAGAGCCGCGAAGGGGTGCTGTGCATTCTCCAGCAGATCGCCCAGCACGCGCAGCTCTTTCTCCAGCAACAATCCTGCATAGGCCGGCAGCAGCCTGGCCACCCCGTAGGTGGAAGCATGCGCGCGGTGTGCCGTGCCGAAGGCGTCATCTACATAAATATCCGCCAGGCAGGCCAGCTCTGCCGAGAATTTTGGGTCGTTCTCCTCTTCCTCAGCGTGGAAACGCAAATTTTCCAGCAGCAGTATGTCGCCGTTTTTCAACTTGTCCACTGCTTTTTGTACTTTGGGCCCGACGCAGTCCGAGACGGTATAGATAGGCAGGTTGGTGAGCTGTGAGAGCCGCTCGGCGATGGGGGTCATGCGCAGCGATTCCACCACCTTGCCGTCGGGACGTCCCAAATGCGAACAGAGTATAATTTTGGCCTTGCGGCTTATCAGATACCAGATGGTCGGCAGCGACGCCACTATGCGGCTGTCATCCATAATCTCATTGGTTTTGGGATCCAGCGGCAGGTTGAAATCCACCCTGACCAGTACTTTCTTGCCCGTTACCTCTACATCTCGTATCGATTTCTTCATGGGGAACATCTCCTTCACGGGATATTTGCGGTAAATACCGATGCGTTGACCGCCACCCTCGCCTGAGTATATCCAATTGAAGTTATTTGTTCAAGGATAGTGGCAGGGCTGTTTATTTTTAAAACGGTTCATATTAAACTGTTATATGACAACCGTGCATCACGGCAGCAGGCATCCCCTGGTAATCGTGTTGTCAGGCCCTTCCGGCGTAGGCAAGGACGCGACCATCGCCAGAATCCGGGATACAGGCGTTAAATTCCACTACGTAATCACCTGCACCACCAGGCAGAAGCGCCCCGGCGAGGTCGACGGAGTTCATTATCATTTCCTGAATAAACGAGAATTCAAGCGAAAGATAGCGCAGGACGAGTTCCTTGAATATGCCGAGGTCTACGGCAACCTGTACGGCGTTCCAAAAGAGGAGGTCCGCCGTTCCCTGGACAGGGGAGAGGATGTGATCATCAAGGTGGACGTGCAGGGCGCCACCACGCTCAAAGAGAAGATACCGGATGCCGTCTTCATTTGCCTTCTGACCCCTTCGCTGGATGATCTCCATGAGAGGTTGAAAAACCGTAATTCCGATTCAGCCAGTTCGGTCAACACCCGCAGGAACAGGGCCGGGGAGGCG
>DAOUFT010000031.1:0-10321 GCA_034429855.1 Dehalococcoidia bacterium | reverse complement strand
TTCTTGTTTGAACTGCGCTTCATGAAACGACGATAGCCGTTTCTGAAGTATTTTTCTACATAGTCTTGCTGCACATGGGCCCCGCATTATCACCTCTATCGGAGTCCAATATGTTTCTGAACTTTTGCAGTGCAGGTGCTTCGCAACGATGTGGACTTAACCCATTCAGCTATAATTTGTCAATCTCGTTTTTTAGTACATTGAAGTAGCTGCTTTCGCTGATAGTACATATCACACGGCCTTTTTTAAAAATGGCGCCCCTGCCTTTGCCGCAGGCGATGCCCAGGTCCGCAGCTTTTGCTTCGCCCGGGCCGTTGACTACGCAGCCCATAACTGCGATTTTTACGGGCTTTTGTACCGAGTTAAGGTAGTTACCAACCTTAGTGGCGAGGTCGACTATGTCGTACTTGCTGCGTCCGCAGGATGGGCAGCTAATCAGCACAGGTCCCCGCTCCCTCAGATTGAGAGATTTCAGTATCTCGTAAGCGGTGAATACTTCATCGCGTGGGTGTGAACTGAGCGACACTCTGATGGTGTCTCCAATCCCCTCATGCAGCAGTATACCGAGACCTGTTGCACTCCTGATAACTCCAGTGCGGAAGAGGCCGGCTTCGGTGATGCCCAAGTGAAGCGGATAGTCGGTCTTCCCGGCGATAGTGCGATAGGCCTCAACTGCTGTGGGCACGTCGAAGGCTTTGAGCGCGATCTTGATCAGTTCGAAATCCATGCTCTCCAACAGCCGAACCTCTTGCATGGCTGTATCTGCCATGTAACCTGCTACTGAACGGCCCGGCCTCCTTCCGGGAGGAAGGCTGCCGAAATTGACACCTATGCGTATGGGTACCCCCCTTGTTCTGGCGGCGGCAACTACTCTGCGAATCTGCTGTTTATCCCTGATATTGCCGGGATTGAGGCGCAGACCGTCGGCGCCACTTTCGATTGCGGCAAGGGCCAGACGGTGATCGAAATGAATGTCGGCAATCAAGGGGATCGAGATGCCCTTTTTTATAGCTTTAATGGCTGAGGCGGCCTGTTGATCGGGGACGGCCACACGGATTATCTCACAGCCACAGTCTTCCAGCTCTCTGATCTGATTTATGGTGGAACGCGCGTCCCGTGTGTCTGTCTTGGACATCGACTGCACCGATATAGGTGCGCCGCCGCCGACGATAACACTGCCTACACGTATCGGTCTTGAGATGCGCCGTTTTTTCACGGCAGCAGGCTTTCTCCACGTATGATACGAGCGACATCAAAATAGCTGATAACAAGGATGAGCAGAATCATAGCCACGAAGCCTATCATATGTACCAAGCCCTCTTTTTGAGGCGAGATCCTTTTACCTCTTCTTATCCATTCGAGCAGTACGAAAACAAGCCGACCACCGTCAAGGCCGGGGATGGGGAGCAGGTTGAATATGCCGAGGTTGATGCTGATTAGGGCGGCAAACTCAAGCAGAGGACTGATACCGGCTTTTACGACCTCTCCGGTCAGCTGCGCGATAGCTATCGGGCCGGCGAGTTGCGGCGCAGTGTGCCTGACGAACCATATAGTGACTTCATTCTTGAAAAGCACCAGGATTTCCCAACTGTGAACAACACTGGTTGGTAGTGCCTGCCAGAAGGGCATGGATTCCACCTCTATGGTCGTGCCGGACGCAGTTAGCACAACTCCTGTGGCACCTTGCCCTTCGGGTGGTACCCAGCGCGGAGAAACAGATATGACCTTCTGGCTATCGTCGGGCTTTTGTATGACCATTGTTGTATCGTTGCCCAGGTTCAGTTGAATCTGATAACTCAGTTCGGCACGGTTCTTTATGGTACGCCCGTTAACTTCAAGAATCCTGTCGCCTGCCTCAATACCGGCTGTTTGAGCGGGGGAGCCGACGGCTACTTCCTTTATCAGTACATTTTCAACCGTGACCCCATGCGGTATCATAAAGCTGACGGTGAAGAGGACGATAGGTAGCAGTATGTTTAACAGTGATCCCGATACAAGCACGAAAAACCTTGTGCCGATGCTCTTGCTGGCCAGACTGCCCGGTGTGGAAGGGTCTTCCTCTCCTAGCAGACGGGTGAATCCCCCGAAAGGTATCCAGTTAATGGAGTAAATGGTCTCGCCGTATTTGAATCCCCAGATCCTGGGAGGCAGCCCCAGTCCGAATTCCTCAACCTTGACCTTGGACATTTTGGCAGCTGCAAAATGTCCTATTTCATGTGTGAGTATTAGCAGTATCAGTAGAGCTAGAAAAACCAAGATGGTTAATAACATCAATTATCCTTCCTTGCTTCTTTGAGGGCTGTTTCACACGCCCATCTGTCAGACCGGAGAATATCCTCAACTGTAGGATTTGCTACCGGCCGGTGTCTGTGCAGCGTTTTCTCTATTATTGTAGCAATTTCAGTAAAAGCAATACTATTATTAAGGAAAAGGTTGACGGCTATCTCATCCGCAGCGCATAACACCGCAGGATAAGTGTCTCCTAGCCTAGCGGCCTCCCTGGCAAGCTTAAGGCAGGGATAATCCGCATAATTGATCGGCTCAAATGTTAGATTTTGCGTTCTGCGGAAGTCGATTGCCTTTATATCGGGATTGGAAATTCTATGAGGATAAAAAAGCGCGTACTGTATGGGCAGGTGCATATCCGGAATGCTCAACTGGGCTTTAATAGATCTGTCTTTGAACTCGATCATTGAGTGAATTATGCTCTGCCTGTGTATTATGACCTCGATTTTTTGATAGGGGAGATCGAAGAGCCAGTGAGCCTCAATCACTTCGAGCCCTTTATTGAAAAGTGTAGCGGAGTCAACTGTCACCTTCTTGCCCATTTTCCAGGTGGGGTGGTTTAAAGCCTGAGCCGCTGTTACCCTGCGCAGTTTGCTTGTTGGCCACCCGAAGAATGGCCCTCCCGAGGCAGTGAGCAGCAGCCTGGATACGCCAGAATCCTCTCCCTGCAGGCATTGCCATATCGCGCTGTGCTCGCTATCTATAGGCAGGATGCGACCTCCGTATTCTGCAGCAAGCCTTTTTAACAAAGCTCCAGCCATGACCAGTATCTCTTTATTGGCAATAGCAACCGTCTTCCCTGCTTTTAGGGCTGCTATGGCAGGTTTGAGCCCTATTTTACCTGTGGTGGCCAGGATGACCATGTCGGCCTCAGGGTGCGTGGCCAATTCCTCCATTTTCACCCGTGTTGCGCCCGTAGGAAGTTTAAGGGAGGAGGGACAGGAGACCAACAAGGGCTTAAACTCACGGATCTGCTTGCCCAGCAGCATGATATTATTGCCGCAAGCAAGCCCGGTGATTTTGAGTCTATGCTGAAAACGGCGAACGATATCAAGAGTCTGAAGGCCAATGGAACCTGTTGATCCCAGTACGACAATCTTTTTAACCTTGTTTTTCATCGTGTTATCTTGATGACAGGATGCAGGATAATATTACTGCAAATCGATGAGGCAGACTATTGATTAAGACAGAGCAAGCCCCGGCAACCTGTCAATACAACAGCGCCGGGGCCGGCGTTAGCGGTATGGTATTGAGGATGGGACAGTGGAGATCATACCTGTCCCGGCATTTCCAGTATCAGGAAGCCTGTTATGATGAGGATTATGAAGATAGTCAGCAGAATCATGTATATGACTGACAACACTATTCCCCAGATGAGCATGGATCTGGCTTTTTTGGGATCCTTATCTTTATTAACCGCCCAGGCTATAATGCCTCCTATCCAGCACCATCCGCCGAACAGCAGGGGCAGTATGACCAGCAGCCACCAGGCCCCGCTGACCGGTTTAACAGACGGTGTCGTGTCGGCCGGGGGCGCAGCCACTATATCATCTCTGCGCACGAATATTTTGTTGGCGCAGGCCGGGCAATAGACCTTGTCCTGCAGCTCCGTCCTGCAGGCGATGCAGACCATTTTCCCACAGCTCACACATGCGCCTACGGCATCTTTACCGGGATGGTAAGAACAATCAGCCATAAAAGCCCTCCTCCTTCAGATTCAGATATAAGCATGGATATTATAGACAACGCAAACACCCAATGCAATTAAAATTTCTTGCCTCCTCGTGTATAATAATGTCCGGTTGAAGAGGGAGAAATACCGGTTTATGGTGACAGTTTTGTATTGACTATCAAGTATCTTTGCGATTTTAATCTGCGACCGGATTTTATAAAGAAGATATTGGAGGACGAATGATGCCCAAGCAGAGAATTTTAAATTGCCCACTGAAATTCAACAGTAAAACGCTGGAGGCGGACGGCTTCGTGAAGAAAGAGACCTGTTTATGCGATGAAGGTGGTTGTGCCTGGTGGAGGCCGGCTACTGAAATGTGTGCGGTCAACAATCTGATCGAGGTGATGAACAAACTGGAGTTGACCGCCGGGCTGCAGCTCAAAGCCCTTTTGCCAGATTTCCAGAGCCGGACGACGGTAATCGATGTAGAACGCTGATGACAAACCATGTCTAAATGATGGCTCAGTACTGACTGCCATTGAACGACGTACGGGCAAAGAGACGCTGATTTAAGTTATAATGTAGCTCGAAATTTAACAATCAAGGAGGTCATATGGCTTACGACACGCTGATTTTGGAGAAAGAGGGGGCGGTAGGGATCATCACCTTAAACAGGCCGCCGGTAAACCCGTTCAATTATGCGGCGATCGACAACCTGGGAAAAGCCTATGCAGAACTGGAGAGCGACAAGTCCATTCGCGCTATTATTATCACCGGCGGAGGTGAAAAAGCCTTTTCGGCCGGTTTCGATATCTCCAGTTTCGCCGATCCCATGAACATCTGGTTGCCCAGACTGGGGCATATGATTTACAGCCGCATAGAGAGAGGTCCCAAGCCTGTTATCGCAGCTATTAACGGATTTGCTCTGGGTGGAGGTTTCGAATTGGCCATGGCCTGCCATTTCAGAGTGATGGTCGATGCTGAGAAAGCGACACTCGGCTTGCCTGAGATCAACCTCGGCATCATTCCGGGCTGGGGCGGTACGCAGAGATTACCCAGATTGATAGGACGCACCCGTGCGCTGGAAATCGCTCTTATGGGCAGAAGAATCAATGCTAAAGAGGCTTTCGAATGGGGTTTAATAAACAAGGTATCCAAGCCGGGTGAGACCCTTAAAGATGCCAAAGAGATGGCCGTTTCGCTGGGCAAGCGTGCGCCTCTGGCCCTCAAGGCGATTTTAAACGCGGTGGTTTTGGGTATGGACACCAATATGGCAGCTGGTCTGGATATAGAGCTGGAAGGCTCTCGCGTGGTAGGTATGTCCAAGGACGCCATGGAGGGCATGACCGCTTTCATGGAGAAGCGGGAAGCCAAATTTACAGGTGAATAAATAAATAACATACAGGAGATGCGATCAATGAAAGCTACAGACATTAAAACAATCACGGTTGTAGGATCCGGTGACATGGGACATGGCATCGCCGAGGTCGCTGCAATGGCCGGCTACAAAGTCAATATGTACGACATCAAGCAGGAATTTGTTGACAAGGGGATGGGCAAAATCAAAGATAGTTTTACCAAACAGGTCTCAAAGCAGAAGATGACGCAGGAAGCCATGGATAAGGCCATGGGCCTCCTCAAGGGTTTTATCGTGCTGAAAGACGCGCTCAAAGATACTGATTATATGATTGAAGCGGCGCCGGAGATCATGGAGCTCAAGCAGAAGATATTCAAGGAGTGCGACGGATTCGCCCCCAAGCATGCTATACTGACTTCGAATACATCGAATATGAGTATTACCAAGATTGCCTCAGCGACAAATAGGCCAGACAAAGTTGCCGGCCTGCACTTCTTTAATCCCGTGGCCATGATGACACTGGTTGAGGTGATCAGGGGTGAGAAGACATCCAACGAAACCATGGACGTAAGTTACGATCTGATGAAGACTTGGAAGAATTTCCGCGGAGCCATGGTGCCCATCAGAGTTGAGAAAGATACTCCGAGCTTTGTCTACAACAGGCTGGGCGCACCGGCTGCGCTGTATATGTCCGAGCTACTGGAGAAAGGTGTAGTAACCCCTGAGGCCGCCGATGCCAAGGTAAAGTCAATCGGCGCACCAATGGGCCCGTTCGAGACCTTTGACTTTGTCGGACTCGATGTTATGTACCATAGCCAAGAATATTTGGCCGGTGTACTTTCACCCGAATACAAACCGCGCAGCTGGCTCGAGAAGAAGATGAAGTCCGGAGAGCTGGGTAAAAAGACGGGCAAAGGTCTTTTTGATTGGTCGGCCGGACGCCCCGTCATTGATGTAGCCAAGGCCGATCCTAATTTCGATCCCATGGATATCATATGCCTGCAGGTTAACGAGGGCACTAAGCTGTTGGAAGCCGGTGTCGTAAAGACTCCTGCCGAGATCGATCTGGCGATGGTCCACGGCGGCGGCGGAATCTTCGGCCCGTTTGCACTGGCCAAAGGCATGGGCTGGGATAAAGTTGCAGAGAAATGCGAAGCTATAGCTAAAAAGACGGGCATCAAACAGTTCATGCCCACCGAAACTCTGAAAAAGGGTAATATTACCATCTAGTTCATTGAAGTAAACAGGCAAGAAAAGGGTTGGCTGATGGGTCTGAAGCTGATACTCTGATCGTATCGGAATCAGGACGGCAGCCAACCCTGATTATTTGCCAGCACGATAAGGTAGTAGGCTACGGGAGCGACAAGCAGATGACTGTCGATGCGGTCGAGGAAACCTCCGTGGCCGGGCAACAAGCTGCCGGCGTCTTTGACCTGCATATTTCTTTTCAGTAACGATTCCACCAGATCTCCTATTACTGCAAATACCCCGAAGATCAATCCTGTTAGCACCATCTGCCAATAATAAAGAGGCAGTTTAAAACCAATGGCCAGTATCACTGCGGTGATAACGGAGAATGCCAGGCCCCCGGCAGCGCCCTCCCATGTTTTACCGGGGCTGACTGAAGAGGCCATGGCGTGCTTTCCCAGGTTGCTTCCTATTATATAGGCCCCCAGATCACATAACGCGTTGCAAGACAGTACCAGAAATAGCCAGCCCATGCCGTTTTCCATCTGCCGAATAGTGACATAGTAGGAAAGCAGCCATCCGATATAGAGGATGCCGGCTAAAGTCCACCCCCAATTGATGAAAGCGTTATCCTTGTTTGGCTTGAACAGAGTCCAGATCAACGGTATCACCGTCATCAGCGACAGTAAGAGGGGAAGCATAAAATCGGCTGGATAGGGCAGAAAGGCTGGGTTGAACTGCCTGATATGGGCATTGATAATCAGCAGCACAGCGAATACCGTGCCGAACCAGCTGAACGGCTCAACGCCCCGATGCCTCACTATCCGGTAAAACTCTACGCAGGCGAGGATCGCCACTATGCATGCAGCGGCAACCAGGGGAATGCCGCCCAGTATGATTAATACAGCGACAATGGCGGCAAATACGAGCCCGGTTATAATTCGTTTGACTATCGTTGTCATTACCTGATACCAGAGTTAATTAGCGGACAGCGGGCCTTAGCTGGTTCTGATGGTTGTCAGCAGCCTGACGCAGGTTTATACTTCCAGGATTTCTGCTTCTTTGTCTTTACCTATTTTGTTGACGGCATCTATGTAGCTGTCTGTCAGCTTCTGCAACTGCTCTGAGGCGCGGATTCCCTGGTCCTGCGAGATCTCCTTGTTTTTTTCGGATGCTTTTAAATCGTCAACAGCTTCCCGGCGTATGTTGCGTACAGTAACCCGCGACTCCTCCAGCCTCTTATGAATAACCTTAATTAACTCTTTTCGCCTCTCCTCTGTCAGGGGTGGGATAGAGATCCTTATATTGTTACCGTCATTTACCGGATTAAGACCCAGGTCGGATTTCAAAATAGCCTTATCTATATTGTTTATAATTGTGCGATCCCAGGGATGGATGGAGATGGTTTTCGGGTCCGGAACTGATATGGAGGCAAGTTGTATCAGAGGTGTGGGGGTGCCGAAATAATCGACTTTAATGTGTTCGACCAGGGCCGGAGATGCACGCCCGGTGCGAATAGATGATAATTCTCTGGTCAGAACCTCTATGCTTTTTTTCATTCTGGAGTCAGCATTTTTCAGTATCTTGTCCGTCATTCCTTAGTCCTCGCTCGTGACCTTCGTCCCGATGTTTTCTCCCTCGATAACTCTTATTATGCTGTCCTTTTCCTGTGAATCAAATACAATTATAGGCAGTTTGTTCTGCTGGCACAATGAAAAAGCCGTGATGTCCATAACTTCTAGTTGAAGAGATAGCGCTTCTCTATGCGTCAAGTGCTGATACTTTTTTGCGTGCTTGTTCTTTCTGGGATCTGAATCGTAAATACCATCGACTCTGTTTTTTGCTACCAGTAGCACATCGGCATTTATCTCTATGGCGCGTAGTGCGGCCGCCGTATCGGTGGTCATATAGGGGTTCCCGGTCCCGCCGGCAAAGATCACCACGCGTTTCTTCTCAAGATGCCGTATGGCTCTTCTGCGAATGTGCGGCTCGGCTATAGCCTGAACTGTGATTGCGGACTGGGTTCTGCTGACCACATGATTATTTTCCAGAGCGTCCTGTAGTGCCAGTGCATTGATAATAGTAGCCAGCATGCCTGCGTAATCAGCCGTGGCCCGGTCCATACCGGCTGCCTCCGCAGCTGCGCCGCGCCAGAAGTTACCGCCTCCCACCACAATCGCGACCTCGATACCCTTTTCGTTTACTTTTTTAATCTGTTTGGCTATTACATCCAGTATATGAGAGTCAATGCCAAAGCTGCTATTGCCCATGAGGGCTTCACCGCTCAGCTTCAGAAGAATTCTTTTATAATGTGTCTTTCGGATAGACAATTTCAATAGCCCAGTTCAAAACGTACGAACCTTCGGACTTTGATATTCTCACCTGTTTTAGCGACCGTCTCAGTTATTATATCCTGAATCGATTTTGCAGGGTCTTTGATAAAAGGCTGGAGCAGTAGGCACACCGCTGTCGGGTCTTCCTCCGATCCAATCGGCATATCATCCTTAGAAACGTACAGGGGGGCCATAGCGGAGATCTGCAGCGCGACGTTGTGTGCAAGCTCCTTGAATTCAGGTGTACGCGCTACGAAATCCGTCTCGCAGTTGATCTCGACCATTACTCCCAAATGGTTCCCGGTATGAACGTAGCATTCGATCAGCCCTTGCTCGGCCACTCGATCAGATTTTTTCTTAGCAATGGCTAACCCGCGTTCCGTGATAATCTCACAGGCCTTGTCGAAATCTCCTCCTGCTTCAGTCAGGGCTTTCTTACAATCCATTATGCCCGCCCCGGTTTTCTGCCGGAGTTCTTTAACAGTATTCGCTGAAATCTCCAATTCGGTCCTCCTTTGGCGTCACGAGAGCTATTGGCTCAGGGATAATGTGGCAAAGTGCGAAAGCTGGACTCAGGGCGAGGTTATCTCCGCTGTGACCGGTTCCTCTTTTTCCTCCTCCTTCTTCTCTCCCGCTTCGGCAAGTATCTTGCCTTCGAGGACGGCATCAGCTATATGCGTGCAGATAACTTTAATGGCCTTGATAGCATCGTCGTTTGCCGGGATTATGTAATCGATCCCATCCGGGTTGCAGTTGGTATCGACCGTAGCCACTATTTTTACACCGACTTTCTGGGCTTCGTTAAGAGCGATTTTTTCTTTGGTAGGATCGATAATGAAGAGGGCGCCCGGCAGGGTTGTCATTTCTTTAAACCCGCCCATCAACCTGTTGAGCTTGGCCATCTCCTTCTCCACTTTCAGTTTGTCCTTCTTAGACATATAGTCAAGCTCGCCTCTGGAGTTCTTGTCCTCCAGCCTGACCAGATAATCGATCCTGCCCTGGATGGTGTTGAAGTTGGTAAGCATACCGCCCAGCCAGCGCTGATTGACATAATACATGCCGCAGCGTTTGGCTTCTTCTTCGATTATCTCCTGGGCCTGCTTTTTAGTGCCGACAAACATTATAGTCTGTCCGTTGCCGACAAGATCTCTAACAAAGGCGCAGGCCTTATTTAATAGTAAAACCGTCTGTTCAAGATCGATGATATGTATGCCGTTTCGCTGTGTGAAGATATAATTCTTCATTTTAGGATGCCAGTGCCCTGTCTGGTGACCGAAATGAGCGCCGGCTTCCAAGAGTTGCTTGACTGTCACTGAATCTGCCAAATTTTGTTAACCTCCTGAAGCAAGAGAGAGTCGCTTATTTAAAACCGGAGAAAAGTATAACATATCAATAGTCTCAGGGCAAATTAGCGCGACGGGAAAATAAAAATCCTCTGCCCGCGCGCGGGCAGAGGATTTTTATTTTCCCGTCGCGCTAATTTGC
>DAOUFT010000030.1:0-26742 GCA_034429855.1 Dehalococcoidia bacterium | reverse complement strand
TTCTTGTTTGAACTGCGCTTCATGAAACGACGATAGCCGTTTCTGAAGTATTTTTCTACATAGTCTTGCTGCACATGGGCCCCGCATTATCACCTCTATCGGAGTCCAATATGTTTCTGAACTTTTGCATTGTGAGTAGTGAATAAGGGGATAATAACACTCTATAAGATAGCTGTTTACGTTCATATATTCAAAAGGTATTTTTTTACAAATGATCTTCCCCTTTTAGATTAAGGGAGTTGGCAAAATATACTTTTGCATGCGGCCACGGAATTTCGATATGTTCTTCATCAAAAGCTTCCTTGATTCGTTTTCTCAATTCTCTGGCAACCTCCCATTGCTTGATAGTTTTGGTCTGGCCAAGCGTTTTAATCTCAATGTCGGAATCTCCAAAGTTATCGACTCTTAAAACCTGCGGAGGTGAAATGATCATGTCGCTAAAATGTTTGTCTTTAAACAGCTGCATACCGACTCTATTAAACCATTACACTTTTAAACTGTGAGCATTTAGTGGTAACATACAGTCTCGATGTTGTCTACAATTACTGATTCGCCCAGCCGGGTTTCTTGCGGTAAAGAGGCTATACTTAGCGTCAGGAGTCTCTCACTTTGGTTTGGCGGCGTTAGGGCGCTCACCGACATCGACCTTGATATCCGTAAGAACGAGATACTGGCAATCATCGGTCCCAACGGGGCGGGTAAGACCTGCCTGCTCAACTGCATAAACGGCTTTTATAAACCGCAGAAAGGCGAGATAAGATACAACGGCCGGAAGATAAACGGTATCAGGTCGGACCGCATTGCCCGGATGGGCATAGCCCGCACCTTTCAGAATATCGAGCTGTATTCAGGGCTGAGCACGCTGGACAACATCATGGCCGCCCGGCATGTGCTTATGAAACAGAACATCTTCAGTACATTCCTGTATTTCGGACCGGCCCACCGTGAAGAGATACAGCACAGAAAGACCGTCGAGGACATCATTGATTTTCTGGAAATCGAGCACATCCGCAAGTCTATTGTGGGATCTTTGCCCTATGGATTAAGAAAGAGAGTGGAACTGGGCAGAGCACTGGCTTTAGAGCCGCGTTTGATACTCTTGGATGAGCCGATGGCTGGTATGAACCTGGAAGAAAAAGAGGATATCGCGCGTTTTATCTACGATATATTTGAGGGGCAGGGTGATACATATCCTAGCACGCCGGTGCTGCGAGACGGCGTCGACGCAATAGTGTTGATTGAACACGACATGGGGGTTGTGATGGATATCGCTGACCGTATCGTGGTGCTGGATTTTGGGCGCAAGATCGCCGACGGCACCCCGGCCGAGATAGCGCAGGACCAGAAGGTGATCGCTGCCTACCTCGGCGAGGGATAAATTCAAGCAGTTTCCCGCGGCATTCTGTCTATAGCCATCGTTTGCGTCGTTTATAATGTTTGATCTCTTTGTAGCTCTTTTTCTCGCCTGAAGCGGATATGCCTATGTAGAATTCCTTCACATCTTCCCTCCCCTTCAGGTAATCGGCTGACCCGTCCAGCACAACACGTCCGTTTTCCATGACGTAGCCGTAGTGTGCTGTATTGAGGGCCACCCTAACGTTCTGTTCCACTAGCAATATTGATGTGCTGCGTTCCCTGTTGAATTTACGTATGATGTCGTATATCTGCTCGACCACCATGGGCGCCAGCCCCAACGAGGGCTCATCCAGCATCATTAGGCGCGGGGCAGCCATCATGGCGCGTCCGATTACCAGCATCTGCTGTTCTCCGCCCGAAAGGTATCCGGCCGTATTTTTCTTCAACTCCTCCAGGCGCGGGAAGTAACTGTAGACCATTTTCAGGTCCGCCCTGACCTTTTGAGTGCTGGAACGTGAGAAAGCGCCCACCAACAGGTTCTCTTCGGTGCTAAGGTGCTCGAAGACGCGGCGACCCTCGAGTGCCTGCACGATGCCGAGCCTGCCGATTTCGACAGCGTTCTTGCGGTCGATCCTTACACCGTCCCATTCGATCGTTCCATCGGTGATCTCTCCTTCTTCGATCCGCAACAGCCCCGATATCGCCTTCAGAGTAGTTGTCTTGCCCGCACCATTGGCACCCAGCAGGGCAACCACCAGGCCGTCGTCCACCGAGATGGAGATGCCGTGCAGCACCTTAACTACATTGAGGTAGGAAACCTCAATGTTATTCAGTTTTAACATTAATGAAGCCGATCTATTTTATTTTCCAAACCAGTCGTAGTTCTCGTAAAGGATGTTGGGGGCATCCACCCATCCTGTCTGGGAAACCATCTGGCCGTCGTGGATCTGAAATATCTTCACCGATTTCGAGCCGCGTTTGTCAACAGGGTTGGAGAAGTCGACCGGTCCGTGCAGACCTTCGACATCATAGTTCTTGACGTTCATAAATCCGTTCTTTTCAGCCAGTGCCCAGGCGTTTGCATCTCCCTTGGACAGAGCATCGCCGCCCGATATTTTAATGGCCTGGCGTAGTATCTCTGCGTTGATAAGGCTTGATGCCCAGCCTATCAGGTAGTCGTTGTTGCCGGCATATTCAGGATGCCTTTTATCGCAGTATTCCATCATCTTGGCCATGCCGGGTACGTTGTCTCCCCAGTTGACCGTGGGGTATACTCCGTAGACACCCTGAGTAACGTCCTTGCCGGCCAGATCGATCAATGCCTTGGTGAAGCTGGCATGAGCGCATCCAACGGTCATCCCCGGGATCATCTTAAGATCATAGGCATTCTTAAGGATAACCGCGGTCGGCGCCGGTGTGCTGGATATAAAAAGCACATCCGGATTCTTGTCCTTGATCCTGGTCAGAGCATCGGTCTCCGATATGGTGGTTGCCGTATGCTCCTCGACGGCTACAATTTCGATGCCCAAGTCGTCGGCTGCTGCACGGGCGGCGTCCCTCACACCATAGCCAGTTGAGTTGTTCAGCAGCATAAGGGCCATCTTGGGTTTGCCCTCACCTTTCCAGATGCTTTGGAGGTAATACCTGGCGAAGGCGCCCCAGTCATCCCCGTAGTCCGGAAGTTGTGCATAGATATGCTGAGGAGGATGCGTCAGCGACGGAGAACTGAAGCATACCATGCCAGGGAAGCCAGACCTGTTGGCTGCTTCCTTGGAAGCGTTCATGTCTTTGGAAGATACCACCGTAAAGAACGCGCAGCCATCGTCCATCAGTTTTTTTACGATGGTGGTGGCCTTGGCCGCATCATAGTTGGTGTCGTACCATACAGGGTCTATTTTGTACCCCTCGACACCGCCCAGTTCATCATTGATGTACTTGAATGCGTCGAGCTGGCCCTGGCCGATCGGGGCTCCTTTCTCGGCAGCAGCGCCGGTAAAGGGGATGCTGAGGCCCAGTCTGATTGTCTTTGCACCTTCGGGGGTAGTTGGTGTGGTGGTGCAGCCGGGCAGGATGGAGACGGCCAGAGCCACAAGTAGCAGCACGGCCATAGGAATCGTTACCTTACTTCTTCTCACATTAACCTCCTTCTTGTTAATTGATTAATAATAGATTGTTTCATCATTAAATAGCTAATAAGAGAATGGCCATAGCCTGTACGAGGCCTTAAACAGCTGCCAGCGATGAGCCAGTCCATGCGGCTCGAATATCAGAAAGATAATCATGACAAGCCCGAATACCATCGGGCTTAGCCCCGTGGCGAAGCCTGTCGGTAGTCCACTGAACGTCTGCTCAATCACAGGCGATAAAAATAGCACCAGTTGCTCAAGCAGCCTGATGAAGACTACCCCCAGAATCGGTCCAATGGCTGTACCCAGCCCACCAATGATCAATATACCTATGTACAGTATTGACTGTATGAAAGTGAAATCCTCCGGAGTAATGTTGCCGCGATACTGGGCGTACAATGACCCGGCAATGCCGGCGAAGAAACATCCCAGGAAGAAGGCCAGCAGCTTGTAGGCGAAGACGTTGATACCCATCACCTCCGCCGCCAGGTCGTTATCCCTTACTGCGATAAATGCCCTTCCGATGCGGCCCCTAGCCAGGTTGGTGGCAAAGAATACGCTTAATGCCGCAATCGACATAATAAGATAGAACTGGTCGGTCTCGCTATCGAGCTTGAGTGGGCCGATCTCCGCGATGGGGACGCTCATACCCATGGCCCCGCGGGTTACATCTGTCCAGTGATTGAGTATCCATATAATAATGAACTGAGCGGCGATG
The DNA here is from genome assembly GCA_034429855.1 of Dehalococcoidia bacterium. GTDB lineage: Bacteria > Chloroflexota > Dehalococcoidia > GIF9 > UBA5629 > CAIMUM01. The sequence continues at coordinate 22,542 of DAOUFT010000030.1, read as the reverse complement.
GTGGTTATAGCCAGGTAGAATCCCTTTACCCTCAGGGACGGCATACCAAATAGCAGACCGACCAGGCCGGCCGAGAGGCCAGAAAGGATCATCGATGCCAGGAAAGGCATTCCCAGGTTGTTACTGAGAATCGCTGTGATATAGGCGCCCACTGCCATAAAACCCGCATGTCCTATGGAGAGCTGTCCGCAGTAGCCCATCAGGATATTCAGACCAATGATTGAGACGACGGTAATACCCATCAGGTTCATCACTTCAAGTCCGGACCTGGGAAGGTAAATAGGCATGGTGACCAGTAGTATCACGAAGAGGATAAACAGCACCCACTGCGTTTTAGTGCGTATAATGGCCGTATCAGTGTTATATGAGTAATTACGTATTCCGCAGGGCAGACTCATCGGTTATATCCTCTCTATTCTCTCTTCACCGAAGAGGCCATACGGCCTGATCAGCATAACGATGATGATTATTACAAACGGTATCAGCTCCTTGATGCCGGGGCCCAGCAACGGTGTCAGATAGCCGGCGCCCACGTTCTCACACAGGCCGATAATCGGGCCAGCCACCATGCAACCGATGAACGAGTCCAGCCCCCCCAGTATTACAACCGAAAAGGACTTGAACCCTGTCTCGACCAGTGCGTTGGTTATACCGCCGATGCTTGATATCAATATGCCACCGATGGCCGCCACCACGCAGGCGAAGATCCACGACATGGAGAAGATGCTGGTGATGGGAACGGCGCAGGCCTGCACGGCCAGCTGGTCATCGGCGCTGGCACGCATGGCGATTCCCATTTTGTGGTATTTAAAGAACAGGGATAGCAGTATGAACAGTACAACCGAAATCCCCGTCGCCCACAGATATTCCTGCGATATGACGGCGGTGCCGATGTTCACCGGGTCCTTGGGGAAGAGCACAGGCAGCCTGGCGATGCTTATAGGCCAGGCCATTGTTACAACACCCTCCAGAAAATACCCAATACCCAGCGTGACCGCGATAAGTGAAAGTATCGGCTGCCCGATCATGGGGCGCAGTGTTAACCGCTCGATCATCCAGCCCAGAAACACGGCAAACAGTATGGTTAGCAGCATGCCGGCCCATACTGGCAGTTTTAAATCAACCAATGTGCTGTAGGCAAACCAGGAGCAGATGAGCACTAGCTGACCTAATGCCAGGTTGGCTACGCGGCTCGATTTCCAGATAAGCGCAAATCCCAGCGCGATGAGCGCATAAATCATGCCCACCGCCAGGCCGGTCAGCGTATATTGCAGCAGTTGTTCCATTCTTAGATATCCCAGATCCTTATCAAAGTTGATACTATTCCCTTGCGCCCGTCGCGGTAGGTCACCGAAGCATCGACCTTGAGCGAATCACGGTTGCTGTAAATGGCGTCTATGACCGGCTTATAGCGCATCTCCATAAATTCGCGCCTGAGCTTGCGCGTCCGGGTAAGCTCGGATTCATCGGGATCGAACTCCTTGTGCAGCAGCATATACCTTCTAACCCTGGATAGCTCGGGCAGATAGCTGTTGACCCTCAGCAGGTCTTTTCTAATCAGGTCGGCCACCTCCTGCTTCTGTGAAAGGTCGACGAAGGTGGTATAGGTTATACCGTTGCGCTCAGCCCATTTGCCCACCATGGCAAAGTCTATATTGATCATAGTTGCGACAAAGGACTTGTCCTTTCCGCCGATCACCATTGCGTCCTTAATATAAGGGCTGAAGCGCAACCTTCCTTCAATGTACTGAGGGGCATATTTGGCACCGCTGACCAGACTACCCATATGTTCCAGCCTGTCGAGGAATATCAGGTGGCCTTTATCGTTGATGTTTACGGCATCGCCAGTATGAACCCACCCGTCCTTTTTTATCCGGTCCGTCTTTTCCGGCTCACCGAGGTATGCTGTGAAAGTGCAATCGCTTCTGACCAACAGTTCACCCTCGCTCGATACTCGGACCTCAACGCCCAGAGCCGGCCGTCCTACGCTCTGAAAATCTATATCGCCTTTTGTGTGAGATGAGATGAATCCGGCCTCCGTGCTGGCATAGGTCTGCCTCAGCTCAATGCCGAGGGCGTGGATTAGTTTGAATGTATCCAGGCTAAGCACCGAGCTGCCAGTTACTGCAAAACGTACATTGCTTAGTCCCAGGCGATCTTTAAGCGGTCTAAGCAATAGTAGATGCGCCAGCCGGTAAAGCGTACTCCAGAAAAGTCCTGGTTTCTCATCATCGAACTTGAACTCTGCCATCTTATAACCAACCGGCATCAGCAGGCGATAGAAAAACCTTTTAAGCGGATGGGTATCGGTGATCTTGACCTGGATCTCGCTGACGAGGCTTTCCCACTGGCGCGGTCCGTATATGGCGAAATCGGGGCCTACCTCACGGGTATCCTCGGCAATGGTGTCCGGCTCTTCGGCAAAATTTAGACGCGCGCCTGTCAAAAGGTGCGGGATTGTGGCGAAATAACTGTCGCCCACCCAGGCGGCCGGGAAATTTGAGACGAGATCGTCTTTGCTGTCCAGAGGATAAACGCTGACAAACCCGCGCGCCGTGTTGACCAGTGCCCTGTGTGTCAGGATTGCTCCCTTGGGCAAACCTGTGGTACCGGATGTGTAATAGATGAAGGCAGTATCGTCCGGCCTCCCTTCCGATACATTCCGTTCAAAAAGGTTAGGCACTGTGCGTTCATAGGCGGCACCCATCTTTATTACAGCGTCGTAGCTGAGCAGACGTGGATCATCATAATTTCCCAGCCCCTTGGGGTCCCAGTAAATAATCTTTTGCAGTAAGGGAAGATCGTCGCATATCTCAAGGAATTTATCGGTCTGTTCCTGGTCGTTGACTAGCGCGAACCTGGCGCCCGAATGGCTGGCAATGTATTTCAGCTCAGAGGGGATGGAGTCCACGAAAGCGCCGGTGGCAACGCCTCCTGCTGCCTGCACTGCAAACTCACCCCAGAACCACTCAGGCTCGTTGTCTCCTATGATACAGACAACGTCGCCTTTTTTAAATCCGAGGCTTACCAGACCGAGGGAAAAATATTTAACCTGCTTGTAGTAGTCTGCCCAACTGTAGCGATGCCAGATGCCGCGCTTTTTTACACACATGGCGGTCCGACCGCTCCACCTTAGGTGGTTGGCTTCGATGAGTTGTGGAATTGTATATGTATCGATCATGGGAACTCTGTCGGGCGGTGGTCTATCGACGAGAACCGCCCGGATTAAAAGAGTCTAAACATCTCGGCAGCTTTTTTAAAGCCGTCGAGTGCGCCCTCGAGGGTGCTGTGATTAACGCAGTAGGAAATTCTGAAAAAGCCGGGGCTGCCAAAGCCTCTGCCAGGTACCGTCATAACATTCATTTTCTGTAGCTCGTGCACGAATTCCACATCATTCTCTATGGGCGTTCGGGGAAACATATAGAATGCCCCTTGTGGTTTAACCACCTTGTACCCCATACTGGTCAGGTTATTATACAGAAAATCGCGCTTCTCTTGGTACTCCGGTATTGACACGGTTACATGCTGCAGGTGCCGGACGATGTTCTGCATCAGGGCGGGCGCATTTACAAATCCGAGTATGCGGTTGCAGAAAATCAGTCCATTAACGATCTCCTCTTTGTTCGGCATGTCTGGGTGCACGGCAATATAGCCGATCCGCTCTCCCGGTAGAGCCAGGTCCTTGGAATGTGATGTGGCAATCATTGCCCTGTGGTATGTCTGGAATATGGGCACGTACTTGATGTCGTCATACATTAAACTGCTGTATGCTTCGTCGCTGATAAGGTAAATGGAGGTTTTAAGCGCCTTCTCCCTGTGTTCCAAAACCTGTCCCAGTTTTCTTACAAAGGCTTCGCTATAGACCACGCCCGTGGGATTGTTAGGGGAGTTGATAATAATAGCTTTAGTCTTGGCATTTATCTTGCGCTCGAGCTGATCGAGATCAGGGAGGAATTTATCGTCTGTAGGGAGGACTATTGTAACACCACCGTGATTATCGATATAGTTGTCGTATTCCATAAAGAAGGGAGCGAATACGATCACCTCATCGCCCGGATTTAAAAGCGTTTTAAGGATCACATTGATGGCACCCGCCGCGCCCACGGTCATGATAATATCCTGGTAGGCGACATCCATGTTATTTTCATAGGACACCTGCCTGGCTACCGATCTTCTTGTTTCCTCATAGCCCGCGTTCTCCATATACCGGTGCATACCGGCCATTGGATTCTCACTTAATTTTCGCAAAACATGTTTGAATTCGGCAGGTGGCTCAATAATGGGGTTGCCCAGAGACAGGTCAAACACATTGTGCTCTCCGTGTTTCTTCTTCAGGATAGCAGCTTCCTCAAACATGCGCCGCACCCAGGACCCCGCCGCCATTCGCGTTCGGACGTTATCAGAGATCGACACCGGCAGCTGCCTCCCTTCCTGCTATAAAAGCGCGTTTATTCAGCTCCAGGATTTTGGCCGGCAAGTGCTTTGCTATGCCCTTCTGCCACTGTGCGTCCGTTATTTTCAATGGCAAGATACGCGACAAATAACCCAGCATTAATATATTCAAAGTGCGGACATCGCCCAGGTCTGCAGCCCTTTCTGTTCCGTTGATAAGGTATACGGATTTGGTTATGCGCCGGAACAATCCCAGTACAGTCTCGTCATCCGGATATACCTGAGTGCCAAGGGATATCGAGAGAGGGGGAATGGCCAGATTGTTGATGATTACAGCGCCGCCCGGCCTCAGGTACCCAACCCACCTGGCGGCTTCCAGCTTCTCAAAGGCTAAGAGTATGTCTGCTTCGCGTATATTAATCAGCGGCGCCCGGACCTTTTCACCCATACGCAAATGGCTGGTGACGCTGCCGCCGCGCTGCGCCATGCCCAGCGTATCCGTCTTTTTAACGTCCAGGCCGATGTCCAGAGCGACATCGCCCAGTATATCGCTGGCGAGTATGATGCCCTGTCCACCCACGCCCACCATTAGTACGTCCTGTTTGCCCTGGCTCTTCATTATATGGATTCATCCTCCATAAAAATAGCCTTTTTCGGGCAGATCTGCTGGCAGATGCCGCAGGAGTCTCCCATGCAGGTACCCGCCTCAATATGAACCCTGCCTTCTTTTTTCTGTATGGCCGGGCAGCCGATCATCAGGCATACGCCGCAATCATTGCAGACATCCTGATCAACACGACGTTTATTCTTGCGAACTTTATTGGTAACGGCACACCTGCCCCGCACAACTACCACGGAGAGATGTTCGCTGTCGAGGGCCGACCTGATGGCAGATCTTACAGATTTAATATCGAAGGCATCCACAACCTGCAAGTTCTTTACTCCTAACCCTTCGATAACTCTTGCGATATCTACCTTCTGTGTGACTATGCCCTGTGCCGACCTGCCGGAGCCCGGGTGGTCCTGGTGTCCGGTCATGGCCGTGGTGCCGTTATCCAGTATGATAACGGTTATCCTGGCGTCGTTATAAACGGCGTCAATGATGCCCGTGATGCCCGAAGGCATGAAGGTAGAATCGCCGATAACGGCAGCCACTTTGCTGCTGATGCCAGCCTTTACCAAGCCGATGGCCTGCCCTATGCTTGCTCCCATGCAGGCTGTGGTATCCATGGCACGCAGGGGTGGATACGTGGCAAGTGTGTAGCATCCGATGTCGCCTGTAATGATAAGGCCGGTCTCCTTCTCCGACCTGCCCCTTGAATCCAACATTTTAACCCTCTTTCCGATCGTGCTAAGAACAAAAAAAGCACCGGCATGAGGGCACCCGGCGCACAGCAAAGGCGGCCGTCCCGGCAAGTTGCCGGCTGCCGTTGCTTCTACCGTTGCTTGATCGGGGGGAATGAGATCCGCTTTAATCGCTGCATGGCGCACCGCACCCGTGCTCAGTTCACCGTGGCGGGGAATATGCTGTTTGCCTTCAACCTTGATGCCCATGGCTTTTATATTCTCTTCCAGGAAGGGGTCCAGCTCTTCGACAACGAAAAGCCTGTTCACTTTATCGGCGAATCGCCTTATTAGTTTGGGAGGAAGCGGATAAACCAGTCCAAGCTTCAGGAATGATGCGTCGGGGAACGCTTCCCTGGCATACTGATAGCCTACGCCGCTCGATATGATGCCCGTGTGGCTGCCACCTTCAATGATAATATTAAGAGGGGTCTTCTCGGCCAATGCGATAAGGTCTTCCATCCGGCTGTGCATGTGCGGAACCCTCAACCGTGCATGTCCGGGCAGCATTACATACTTCTCTATATGATGATGGAAAAACCTGTTCCTCTCAGCCCTCAGCACATTCATATCCACCTCGACGACGGATTTAGAATGCGCCACCCTGGTGGTTATCCTGAAAAGAACTGGTGTATCGTACTTCTCGCTGATTTCATAAGCCACAGCCATAAAATCGTATGCTTCCTGGCTGTCCGCAGGCTCGACCATGGGCACCCTGCCCAGTTTGGCAAAATGCCGGTTGTCGTGTTCACCCTGGGAGCTGTGTATGCCAGGATCATCTGCCGATACCACCACCAGTCCACCGTGAACGCCTGTCGTCGCCGCGGCCATGAAAGGATCGGCCGCCACGTTTAGCCCCACGTGTTTCATCGAGACCAGTGTACGTACTCCCGCGTAAGAAGCGCCCAGTCCAACCTCCATGGCAACCTTTTCATTGGTTGACCATTCGGCATAAAGGTCCTTGAAGGTTGCTATGTTCTCCAGAATCTCCGTGCTGGGAGTACCGGGATAGGCTGTGGCCACCCTCACTCCGGCGTGGTATGCGCCCAACGCGATGGCCTCATTACCGGAAAGCAGCTTACGACTTTTATTCATGAGATGCGTGGATAAAACGAAATTTGAAGCCTAATTATAATAGCAGCAGACTGGTAAATTCAATCTTTTTCCGGCAGGCTTAGAACACCTGCGGCTTTTTTTTAAGTGTCTCGATTAACTTATCCAGAGGTATGGCCGCCAGGGTCAGGCTCTGTAGCCCCCCCGCTGAAAGGTGGATAGCCAGTTCGGCCGCCTTTTCATTGGTGGGCGCATCGATAATATGCACGAAGTCGTACTGCCCCAGCAGGGCATACTGGGCCAGTATTTTTACGCCCATGTACTCAACTTCTTTATTCAGTTCCTTCAACTTTTCAGGGTATTCCTCGATCGCCTTCCTGCCGTCGCCGGTCAGGGTTGAGAGCATTAAATATATGGCCATAACTACCTCCAAATTAAATAATTACAAGATCACCTGACCCCTACGGGAAACTCTAAATGATAGTATCCGGTCACCCCCATTTTATCATTTAATACTTCAATCGATGCAATAATCATACAGCGGAAAAGATAGGTACCTAAGTTATAATTGGGTGGGGGGACTTGACAGAATTGCGCCTCCTCATAGTAATATAATATAGCGTTTAAGTCTTGCCATAGCGGCAGGCAGTGAACAAAGTTTAACTTGAATGCACGCTAACAAATATATCTACCGATAGTGGCTCTGGATTAGCTGCCGGATCTTCCCTGCAGCGCTGGAGTCACGAATCCACCCCAAGGTTGGTTCCTTTAGTCACGGTTGTTCCCAGATTATTTTTAGTGGAGGTATATCTATGAAAAGGACGTCATTCATACAGGTGTTTCTGGCATTGATGCTGATTGTTGCTCTGACGGCATCGTGCGCTCAGACGCCCGCAACGCCTTCGGAGAACGCCTCGGCAACACCGGCGGTCACCGATAACAAGACCTATGAATTAACATACAGCGTATTCTTCCCTCCAGTGCATTACAACTCCATCTTGGCACAGAAATTCGCTGATGAGGTCAACACCCGTACCAACGGCAAAGTCAAGATTACAGTCTTCACGGGCGGCACTTTAACCAAGGCGCCTCAGGTATATGATGGCGTCGTCAACGGCCTGTCAGATATGGGCATGTCGGTTGTATCTTATACCATGGGGCGTTTCCCTGCGGCAGAGCTGGTGGAGCTTCCTCATGGTTATCTCAACGGATATGTAGCCACCAGAGTTGCCAATGATTTTTATAACGAATTCAAGCCGAAAGAATTTGACGATGTACATGTCCTCTATTTCCATGCCCACGGCCCCAGCGCCATTCTCTCGGTTAAGAAACCGGTAAAGCAGATGGATGATCTTAAAGGCATGGTGATCAGGTCCACCGGAGTCGGCGCAAGCATCATTGAAGCGCTGGGTGGAAAAGGGTACGGCGCAGCCCAGAACGAAGCCTATGAGCTGATGTCCAAGGGAACCATCGACGGCAGCTATACACCGCGCGAGGTGCTCAAGGGGTGGAAGCAGGCCGAGGTTGTGAAATATGTCACGGAGTGCCCCGATGTTGGCAGCACCGCGAATATGTTCGTAGTTATCAACAAGGCCAAGTGGGACAGCCTTCCCCCTGATATCCAGAAGGTCTTCACCGATGTAAGCAATGAGTGGATCGATAAACACGGCATGGTCTGGACATGGTATGACATCGCCGCCATGCAGTTCTTCAAGACCTTCGACGGCCGCGAGGTCTTTCAGCTTACCCCTGAGGAAGCAGCTAGGTGGGTCAATGCCACTCAATCGCTCAAAGATAAATACATTGCGGAGCGCGATGCCAAAGGCCTACCTGCCGGACAGTACGAGAAGTTTCTTATGGAGAGGGCTCAGTACTGGGCGGGCAAAGCCCCCACCGACCAGCAGTGCATAGACTTCGTAGAATCCCAACTCGCGAAATAGAATACAGCTACATACAACTTGTACGGGTGGCAGTGCAGATTCATGCCTGCCTCCCATACTGGTGTAAATCAAGATGTTTGATAGGTTTGAAAAGACCGTGACCAGCATTGCAGGCTGGTTCAATTGGGTAGCCTGCGCCAGCCTGATGGGAATGGTAGTCCTGGTGCTGATCGATATCTGCGGCAACAAGTTTTTCAAGATGCCTCTCACCGGCGGCATTGAGCTGGTTAGTCTGCTCAGTGTGATGGCGATCTCATTCGCCATTGCACAAACCCAGGTTGCTCACGGGCATATCGAAGTAGATATGCTGGTGAGGAAGCTGCCTCGCACGCCGCAGAAGGTAATAACGGTTATCGTTCAGTGTTTCAGCATCAGCCTTTTCCTGATATTGATGTGGCAGAGCTATACGTATGGTCTGGCGCTTCAGACCAGTGGCGAGGTTTCCATGACCGTACGCCTGCCTTATTATCCGTTCGTCTGGGCGCTGGGGCTGTGCAGTCTTGCGGTGGTACTGGTACTGCTAATGCAGATGATCAAGATGCTGAGGGCTTCGTAACGAGATGGACAATATACTGCTCGGCATCCTGGGTGTGATAGTCCTGGTGGCAATCTTCCTGCTGCGCATGCCGGTGGGATTCGCAATGGCCTTCGTCGGCCTGATAGGATTCAGCATTGTAGTCTCCCCGGCGGCCGGCATGACGCTGGTGGCCCGTGACTTCTTCGATGTTTTTTCATCCTATTCACTGACCGTTATACCCATGTTTACCCTGATGGGCTGCATCGCATCCGAGTCGGGTATGAGCAGGCGGCTTTACGATGCGGGGTACGTGCTGTTCAGCAAGTTCCCCGGCGGTCTGGCCCTGGCCTCGGTCATTGGGTGCGCCGGGTTTGCCGCCATCAACGGCTCCACCAGCGCCACCGCCGCTGCCATGGGCAAGGTATGCATACCGGAGATGAAGCGTTATAAATATGACGATTCGATATCCACCGGTATCGTTGCCGCGGCGGGGACGCTGGGCATTATGATTCCACCCAGCACTATTTTCATCGTCTACGGCATACTCACCGAGCAGTCTATCGGAAAACTGTTCATGGCCGGTGTCTTACCAGGTCTACTGATAGCGGCGCTGCTGATGATTGCGGTCGCCATAGTCTGCGTGCGCAATCCCCGCCTGGCGCCTGCAGGGGAGACATCCACTTTCAAGGAGAAGATAGAGGCGCTAACCGGCATCATTGAGATGCTCTTCCTTTTCTGCTTTGTCATATTGGGACTTTTCTTCGGCTGGTTCAGCCCGACTCAGGCCGGCGCCGCCGGCGTGGCCGGGGCCATACTTATCGGACTTATAACCAGGCAGCTGACCTGGGCCGGCTTCGTCAATGCCCTCAAGGATGCGGTGCGCGTCACCTGTTTTGTAATGATCATCGTGGCGGGCGCCACCGTTTTCGGACATTTCATCGCCATCACTACCATACCCATGATGCTGACCGCTTGGGTCGGATCTCTACCGATACCGCCCATGGCGGTTATGGCCGTCATTATTGTTATTTACATGATCGGCGGCTGCTTTATGGATTCATTGGCACTTATTACACTGACCATACCCATCTTCTATCCCGTGGTGCTGGCGCTGGGGCTTGATCCCATCTGGTTCGGTGTCATCATTGTGCTGGTGACCGAGGTGGGCGTTATCACCCCGCCGGTGGGCATTAATGTATATGTCATCAAGGGCATTGTACCCGATGTGCCATTAGAAACCATTTTTAAAGGTATTGCACCGTTTCTGGCGGCTCTGGCGGTAGCCGCTGTCATCCTGTTGTTTTTTCCACAGATTGCAACCTTCCTCCCGAGTTTGGCAACATATTAAGCACGCGGCCTGAGTTATTGTGAGGTGATGAGTTGATGATCACTATACCTGAGATGTTGTCCCGAAATGCCAGGATGTATCCCGATGACTGTGCTCTGGTCGATCTCAAGCCCAGCCGAAATTATCGAAGGGAGATTACTTGGAGACAGATGGATGAGGAAGCCAACCGTGTGGCCAACGCGTTGATCGATATGGGCGTTAAGAAAGGAGACCGTATCATACATTGGATGATGAACTCCATCGATTGGCTGATCGTCTATTTCGGCATATTGCGGAGCGGGGCCTGGATTGTGCCTCTCAATTTCAGGTTTACTACGGGTGATTTCATCTATTGCACAAAGGTATCCGGCGCCAGATTTATCATCGCAGGTGAAGAATTCATTACAAGAATCGACGCGGCTAAAAAAAATATACAGGGTATAGAGGGCATACTTGCGCTCGGCAGCGACCTGCCGGGATATATGACGGGATATCATGACTGGATCGGTAGACGTCCTATCTCGCAGCCACGCGTGGATATCAGCCGAGATGAAGCCTGCAGCCTTTATTTTACCTCCGGCACGACAGGCGCTCCCAAGCCAATATTGCTAACACACGATAACTTGAGATGCGCCGCCGTCACAGAATTCGCCCACCATCACCAGCAGAAGTCGGACAATTTCATTCTTATTCCGCCACTGTATCATACCGGTTCCAAGATGCACTGGTTCGGTAGCTTGATCACGGGTGGTAAAGCGACCCTGTTAAATGAAGTCAGCCCCCGCAATATACTTGAGGCGGTGCATAGAGAACGCGGCACGATCGTATGGCTCCTGGTTCCATGGGCTCACGATATGCTGGTGGCGCTGGAAAGCGGGCAGGTCAGGAAAGAAGACTTCGACCTTAGCTGTTGGCGTCTGATGCACATCGGGGCTCAGCCTGTTCCCCCTTCGCTGATCAAGCGCTGGATGGCGACTTTCCCCGGTATGCAGTACGATACAAACTACGGCTTGAGCGAGGCTGCCGGTCCAGGATGCGTACATCTCGGAATAGAAAACACTCATAAGGTGGGGGCTATCGGAAAAGCCGGGTTTAACTGGGAAACCAAGATAGTGGGCGATAACGGCGAAACTCTGGGCTCCGGTAGGATCGGCGAGCTGCTTGTCAGGGGCGAGGGGGTGATGAAGGAATACTATCAGAACCCGGAGAAGACTGCCGAGGTGCTGCGCGACGGTTGGCTCTATACCGGGGACATGGCCAATATGGATGAGGATGGATTTATCTACCTGGTCGACAGGAAAAAGGATGTCATCATTACGGGAGGTGAAAACATTTTCCCGGTCGAGGTGGAGGATGCCATCCACAACCTCGATGATGTAAACGATGTGGCTGTCATAGGAATACCTGATCAAAGGCTGGGGGAGATAGCCATTGCCATAGTTGACCGTAAATCCGGCGCAAGCGTCAGCGAGCAGGAGATCATCCAGTACTGTATGAATACACTAGCCAGACATAAGGTACCCAGGAAGGTTGTCTTCGACAAGGTTCCCAGAAATCCCACGGGAAAGATAGAGAAACCCCTATTACGCAAGAGATTCGGTTCACTTAACAGCAGCGGATGATGCACTCCCCACAGCCATTACCAAACTGCTTAACCTGTTTGCTCCGCACCTGACTTTGTGCAGTATAAACGTGTTAAGATATAATTTTACCCCCGGGAGGATATTTTGCTTAAGACTCACACTTGCGGCCAATTGCGGGCTAAAGACTCAGGCAGGGAAGTTACGCTAGCCGGATGGGTACACAGACGCAGGGACCACGGAGGGTTGATCTTCATAGATTTACGCGATCGTGAAGGGATAACTCAGGTGGTCTTCAATCCTGAGTATGCGCCCGATATTCATCCTGTGGCCAACGCGTTGCGCAATGAGTATGTGATTCAGGTGATCGGTAGGGTTGAACCCAGGCTGAAGGGAGCGGAAAACCTGAAATTGCCCACAGGCGAGATCGAGGTATTGGCTGGCAGTATTAAGGTATTAAACACGTCCAAGACGCCTCCGGTTTACATAAATGAGGAAGTTGATGTGGATGAAGCGCTTTTATTGAAATACCGCTATCTCCACCTTCGTCGGGCGGGTATGCGCGATAACCTTCTTCTGCGGCACAGAGTTATAAGGTATATGCGAGACTTCCTAGATGCCAGGGGATTTGTCGAGGTGGAGACTCCCATCATGATCAAGAGCACGCCTGAGGGCGCCAGGGATTACGTTGTTCCAAGTCGCATACATACCGGGAAATTTTATGCGCTCCCTCAGTCCCCGCAGCAATTGAAGCAGCTTTTAATGGTGGCGGGGATCGAAAAGTACTACCAGGTGGCGCGCTGTTTCCGGGATGAGGACACACGTGCCGACAGGCAGCCGGAGTTTACGCAGCTCGACCTGGAGATGAGCTTCGTAGATGAGGAGGATATCCTCGCACTGCTGGAGGAAATGTTCGTCGGGCTGGTGGAATTCTTGACACCGGAAATGCGCCTGATAAAACCATTCGTCAGACTGCCTTATTCCGAAGTAATCGAAAGATATGGTACCGATAAACCGGATATTCGTTTCGGACTGGAGCTCAAGGATATAACCGATATCGTGCAGACCAGTCCGTTTGCCGTGTTCAAGTCGGCTATTCAGGAAGGCGGTAGGGTCAGGGGCATTTGTTTACCCGGCTGCGCCGGCTATACCCATAAGCAGATCGACGAACTGACGGAGCTGGCCAAATCATGCGGCGCCGGGGGCCTGATAACACTGGCATGGCTGCAGGGTGGAGTCGGCGACTATAAGGCCGTTGGCATCGACCGTATTAAGTCGGTTGCGGTAAAACATCTCGATGCCGAACAGGTCGGCCGTATACTGGAACGGTTTTCAGCGCACCCCGGAGACCTGATATTGATAGCAGCAGGACAGAACGCCATGGTCAGTAAGGTGCTCGACGAGCTCAGACGCGAGATGGGCAGGCGATTGGAACTGTGCGATCCCAATCTGCTAGCCTTTGTCTTTATTACGGATTTCCCGCTTTTTGAATGGAACAGCGAGAGAAAAGGGTGGGATTCTATGCATCACCCGTTTACCGCTCCCTTTGAAGACGACGTAACCCTGCTGGACAGCGATCCGGGCAAGGTGCGCGCCCGCCACTATGATATTGTCTGCAACGGATACGAGTTGTCCAGCGGCAGCATCAGAATACATACCCGCACCGTGCAGGAGAAGATATTTCGTATTCTCGGATATACAAAGGAAGATGTGGAAGAGAAGTTCGGAAGCTTTCTGGAGGCACTGGAGTACGGTGCACCGCCGCATGGCGGCGTCGCGCCCGGCATCGATCGCTTTGTAATGTTGCTGACGCGCAGCAGGAGCATACGTGATGTTATCGCATTCCCTAAAAACCAGGCTGCGGTTGATCTCATGACGAATGCTCCCTCGGCCATATCTGAAGAACAGCTGCGGGAATTAAATCTGAAAATAATCAAGCCGCAGGGTTGAGCGGAGTCTTTTTGAAGACTAATTGCCCGATGATATAATAACTCAAGGTGAAAGGTTAATATGAAAACTACATCCGAAAAGATGGAGAACTGCCAGATCGCCCTCAATGTCGAGATGGAGGGATCTGAGACAGAGAAGTATATGGGCATCGCACTCGAACACCTTGCCAGAAGGGTTGTACTGCCCGGATTCCGTAAGGGCAAAGCGCCCATCGCGTTGGTAGAGCAACACGTCGGCAAGCAGGCGATTCTGCAAGAAGCTCTGGAACACCTGGTGCCTGAAGCTTACGAGGAAGCGCTGAAAAACGAGTCAATTCTGGCCATCGACCAGCCCAGTATAGAACTGGTGCAGCTCGATCCGGTTATATTCAAGGCGATTGTGCCCACCAAGCCCCAGGTAACTCTCGGCAATTATCGAGAGCTTAGGATGGAGATGGGAAAGAAGGAGATTGGCGAGGAAGATATTAAGCAGGTTATAGAACAGCTGCAACTGCAGTTCGGCACCCTTGTGCCGGTGGAGAGGCCCGTACGCTTCGGCGATATAGTCACTCTGGATATCGATGGCAAACGCGGTGAGGAGAATATATTATCACGCAAGGATGCAGCTTATGAAGTCAGCCAGGGATCCAAATATCCAGTCCCCGGTTTTGCCGAAAAGATCCAGGGAATGAACAAGGACGAGGAGAAGTCGTTCGATATAGAATTTCCCGAGGACTATGAGATCAAGGAGATAGCCGGCAAGAAATACTCATTTAACGTCAAAATCAATGAGGTTAAAGAGAAAAATCTGCCGGAGATCAATGATGAGTTTGCTAAGAATGCTGGCAGCGAAAACGTTGCCGACCTGAAGGAGAAGATCAAGAATGGGCTGCAGGAACGCGCCAATGAGAGCTTGAGAAGAGACTTTGAGCACAAGCTTATCAGCGCGCTGATCGAGCAGAGCACCATAGATTTCCCCCCGGTGCTGGTGGAGAGGGAGGTGGATCATATCATCAATGAGAAGGCCAGAAACTTCGGTGACGGTATCAAGGGGCTGGAGAATTACCTACTAAATGCTAAAAAAACAATGGAACAGCATCGGGAGGACCTAAGACCGGCGGCTTCTGATCGGGTCAAAGCCTATCTGGTCACCAGTAAAATCGCCGAGATCGAGGGCATTACCGTTGGCGATGAGGAAGTAGATCAGGCGATCGACAAGATGGCCGGTGAAGATCCCTCCCGAAAAGATGAGATTAAAGCTCTGTTTAACCAACCTAGGCCGCATGAATCTTTAAGGGATATGATGGTCATCAACAAAGCCATGGATTTTCTGACTAAACTCGTTACGGGACAGGATAATAATAAGAACACGGAGGAAAAAGATGGAGAGGTCACCACTTAACATAATACCAACGGTAATTGAAAGCAGCGCCAGGGGCGAGCGCTTTATGGATATTTATTCGCTGCTGCTTAAAGAGAGAATCATCTTCTTGGGCACGCAGGTGGATGATCAGGTGGCGAACGTGATCGTTGCTCAATTGCTGTATCTGGCCAGGGAGGATCCAGATAAGGACATAAGTTTGTATATTCATTCGCCGGGCGGGGTCGTCACCGCGGGGCTGGCTATTTATGATACGATGCAGCTTATTCAGCCGGATGTTTCAACTATCTGTGTTGGTTCGGCCTACAGCATGGGTACGGTTCTGCTGTGCGCCGGTGCCAAAGGGAAGAGGTACGCTCTACCCAATTCGACCATACATATGCATCAGGGCCGGGCTGGCACACAGGGTCAGATAACCGATATCAAGATCGCCGCCAAGGAGTTCGAGCGGCTGGATGAACTGGTGGCCAAGATTCTTTCACAGCATACAGGCCAGTCTCTGGAAAAGATCCGTCAGGACACTGACAGGGACATCTATTTCGATACCAAGCAGGCGGTGGAATACGGTCTGATTGACGACATACTGTCGCCCTCCGCTAAGAAAGAAAAGAAATAACTATCCGGCTATATCTCGGTCAATCTCTGTAGTTAGCTCGTAGCCGGATATCGGTTGTCCATTGCTATCCAGCAGCCTTTTATTACCGTCTATGCTTATCCTGCCCTGACTGAATGAGCGAAGAGAGTGGATGATGAGCGGGGTTTCCCTGATAAAACCACTACGTCGTATCATCTGGAAAAGGGCATTTTCCTCACCCTCGGCCTGCCGGATCTCCTCCACGGTGCGATTTCCGAGCGCATTCCAGAGCACATCGAAAGGTCCACCCCGAATGGAATACCTGCAAAATGAGATCACGGGGCCCCTATCCAGCTCAGGAGTGACAAGGTGTATCATGACACCCGATTCAGTCGCCTGCTCTTTTATCAACTGCCAGATTACCTCCTGCCAGGTGCCCTTCGGTCCTGTGGGAAGTGCAGGGTGCAGATTGATCATGTTAAATTTACCGCACATCTCTGGCCCCACGATCAGCATGTAGCCTGCCAGCAGGCATATGTCAACACTGAAACCGGCCAGTCTGGCCATGATCTGACGGTCGTATTCCAACCTCCAATTGGGCAGCCTCTCATCCTTGACGCCCACATGCTGCTGGATGCCGGTGGCGAATTTTTTTATAGAAGATGTCACCAAGGGTATTGAGTATTCTTCTACCTTTGAAAGGAAGTAATCCGTTTTATCCGATTCGCCCTTCTCGCGGCTGCAAAAGACAAACTCAATGCGGGCGTCGAGACCACCGCTACGTATTGTGGAAACCACCGCATCCAGAAGCTTCCGGGAGCTGTCACCCCGCGCTGTGGAAAACCACCCGATTTTCAACATCTTTCCGACTATTTATTGATGTTCTTATCCACTCTTGCCGTCACGCTGAGCAAATGCATCAGAACGCTTGACTTCCTGGCGTGGATGGTTGCGTTCTTGAGCGAAGACAGAAACTCCTGCGGGCCGTTGAATTCATTCATCTCGACAATGGCGTAGCCAAGCTCCGATGGGCTGTGCGCGTCCGACCCGGCGCTGATCAACTTCCCATGGCGCCGTGCCAGACTGAGCGCCCTTTTTTCCGTTCCCGGGAAAATGCTGCGCGAGTTATATACCTCTATGATATCCACGTCGTCTGCCAGCTCCTCCAGCACCTTGGAATTGCGAAAGGCCGATGGCCTGACCATATCATAAGGATGAGGTATGCAGATCAGACCATCCTGGTCGCGAATGCGCTTTACGGCTTCATCCAAAGGTATCCGGTCTGGTATATCTTTTTGAAGGAACATCCCCATGATCTCGCCATGGGGAGTTCGTACCTCTTCGCAGATAATGATTTTAAGAGGAGAATTTTTACTCATCTCACGGGCGCCCAGCGTAGTGCCGTGATCTGCCACACCGATACAATTGATGCCTTTAGCCTGGCAAGCCGAGATCAACTGCTCATACGACATATAGGAGTCGATCGAATGTCTGGTGTGTACGTGAAGGTCGGCCCTGAGCAATATCACACCCTCTCCAGATACTGGCCGGTCCTGGTATCGACCTTGATGGTGTCGCCGGTATTGATAAAGAAGGGAACCTGTATGGTAATGCCTGTCTCGAGCTTCGCAGGCTTGCCGCCGGCGCTGGCCGTATTACCTTTAAAGCCTGGGCCAGTTTCGGCTATCTTCAATTCGACCGAGATGGGCAGCTCCACACCGATGGGAACCCCTTTGTGTATGAGCAATTCCAAGTTCATATTCTCTTTAAGATAGTTTGTAGTGTCACCCATCAATACCCTGTCAACGGCCATCTGCTCATAGTTCTGGTTATCCATGAAATGGAAAAGATCACCGTCCCGGTATAGAAACTGCACCTGCCGCCTCTCTAAAAAAGCCTTGGTAAATTTCTCGCTGGCCTGGAATGACTTCTCGACGATATGTCCGGCCTTGACATCCCTCAGCCTTATCCTGATTTGAGCTGAGCCCCTGCCCATCTTAATGTGTTGATAGTCAAGCACCTGATAGAGCTGCCCATCCAGAACAATAGTAATTCCCTTCTTAAGTTCGCCGGCATCGATCATGATACTCCTCCTCAGTTCAAACAGGACTTTTTACCTGCGGTGGTAAGCGCCAGCACTTTTCCTCCATCGATCGTGACCGTATCTTCAATCCTGACGCCTCCCCATCCAGGCAGGTAGATCCCGGGCTCGATAGTAAAGACCATTTTTTCCAACAGTATATCATCGGCGTTGGGTCCCAGGCGCGGCCATTCATGGGCATCCAGACCGATTCCATGTCCCAGGCCATGTCCGAAGTGCTCTCCATGGCCGGCTTTATCAATAATATCACGAACCAGCTTGTCCGCAGTACCGGCCTTCATGCCGGCCTTTATAAGCGCGATAGCGGTTGTCTGGGATCCCAGGACAGTATTGTATACCTTGTTGAATCGGTCATCCATTCCACCGATCACGTAGGTGCGCGTAATATCGCAGCAATAGCCGTTTACCCTGGCCCCGAAATCGACGATGATGGGTTCTCCTTTCGTGATGGTTTTATCAGTCGGCCTGGCATGTGGCAATGCTGCATTCGGACCGGAGGCCACTATGATGTCGAAAGGCAACGGCTCGCTTCCCTCCTGGCGGATACAGCGTTCGATCTCCCAGGCCAGCTGTTTTTCCGTCAGGCCCACTACCATGTTCGCAATTACCATCTCTATGGATCTATCTGCAATAGAGCAGGCCCGCTGTATGTCTGCCAGTTCTTCAGCATCCTTGACGGCGCGCAACTTCTCAACCATGCCGCTGACCGGGATGATCTGGATATTTCTGTCGGGTTGTTGCGCACAGCGGCAGATTGAATGGTAAAAACTTAGAGATATGTGATCGGACTCAACACCGAGCCTTTCGATACCCATACCGGTTACTACTCCGGACAGCCAGCTGTTGATGTCTCCCTTAATGTGTAAGATATCGAGGCCGGGCGACTGTTGATGTGCTTGCTCCACGTAGCGGAAATCAACCGCCAGACACGCTTTATAAGGGGAGATTATTAGCCAGCCTGCGCTGCCGGTGAAGCCTGAAAGATAGTGCCTATTGCTGGCTGAACCGATGAGTACGCCGTCTACGCCATTTGAGGCGAAGGCATCGCGCAATGAAGATAATCGGTTCAAGCTGCTGCTCCGATATTACATTATATAAATGGCGGATGGCACGGTATCAGGCCTGCTTTTTCCTGACGTGGTAGGTTTTTCTCTGGCCGAATATTTTCTTAGTCGTCTTGCATTCAGGATACTTACTGCATGCCAAGAATTTTCCATAGCGCCCTGTGCGTATGACCATGGCCTCGCCGCACTTGGGACATTTCTCATCGGAAGGCTCGGGGGCGGGTCCGCGGTTGACGGCCACATTCTTCTTGCCCGTACAATTGGGATAATCGGAGCAGGCCCAGAACTTGCCGAAGCGACTCGATTTAAGGACCATGTCCTTGCCACATTCAGGGCACTTCTCCTCGGACTTGATTACCACCTTCTGCAGCTTGGCCTGAGCCATCGTCAGATCCTTCTCAAATGGCTTATAAAATGATTTGATCACCGATTGTCGGTTCATCTTACCCTTCGCGATCTCATCCAGCTCCGATTCCATTCTGGCCGTGAAATTGAAATCAATGATATTGGGAAAATTGCTCACCAGCAGATCGTTGACAATGATGCCTATCTCCTCAGGCCTCAGCCTTCCGGCATCTTTATATACGTAATTCCTATCCAGTATGGTGGAGATGATCGGCGCGTAAGTGCTAGGTCTGCCTATACCCTTTTGCTCCAGCGCTCTGATCAGGGTGGCCTCGGTATATCGTGGAGGCGGCTGCGTAAAAAACTGCTCGGGAAGCAGTTCGATCAAATTAAGGAACTCGCCTTCCTTCAACTGAGGTATGGTGGTGGTCTTGAAGTCATCGAGCTCATCATTATCTTCGTCCCGCCCTTCGATATACAGCGCCATAAAGCCCGGGAAACGTAGCGAGGATGCTTTGGTTCGTAAAAGGTATACCGTCTTGTTTTTGGCACAGTTAGCCTCTATGTCTACAGTCAACGTATCGAAAACTGCCGCGGACATCTGGCTGGCGATGGCCCTTTTCCAGATCAATTCATAGAGCTGGAATTGATCCTTGTTAAGGAATTTTTTTATCGCAGCCGGCTCTCGGTGCGCCCTGGTCGGGCGGATGGCCTCATGTGCTTCCTGCGCCATCTTGACTTTCTTGGTAAAATGCCGGGGTGAAGCGGGCAGGTACTCTCCGGAGAAGCTGGCTCCTATATAAGAGCGAATCTCCTCAACGGCCGACGCCGCCATATGGGTGGAGTCCGTTCTCATATATGTGATCAGGCCGGTATCGCCTTCCTCGCCAATAGGCAATCCTTCATAGAGCTGCTGCGCGATCACCATTGTTTTCTTTGCGGTGAAGCGCAGCTTGCGCCAAGCCTCCTGCTGCATGGTGCTGGTAATGAAGGGCGCTGCTGATTGACGGGTCATCTCCTTTTTCTGTACGGACTTGACTGAGTATTCCGACTGACGTAACGCCAGCACAATACTCTCGCACTGTTTGGTATCGGGTATATCAAGTTTGCCGTTGCCAGCCAGCCCCACCAGCGAAGCTCTGAATCGTGTCGCTTGCTTGATCCGCTGCTCCAGTTCGGCTTCAATTGTCCAGTATTCGACCGGGACAAACTGAGATATCTCTTTTTCGCGATCAACTATCAGTCTGACCGCCACCGACTGTACCCTGCCAGCCGAAAGCCCTTTCAGAACTTTTTTCCAAAGCAGTGGGCTTAGCTTGTATCCCACCAGCCGGTCAAGTATGCGTCTGGCCTGCTGAGCATCCACCAATTTCATGTCGATTGGACGCGGATTCTTGAAGGCGCTTTCAACGGCTTCCTGAGTGATCTCATGGAAGGTCACCCGCCTGAGGGGTATGTTATCCTTCTGAAGGTTGGCGGCTTTAATCAGATGCCATGAGATCGCTTCGCCCTCGCGATCCGGGTCTGTGGCCAGATAAACGGATGATGCGCTGTTGGCCAGCTCCTTGATCTCCTTTAACGTCGATTTTCTCTCGGGTATGTTCTTGTATTCGGGCTCGAAGTCGTTATCGATGGAAATGCCCAGTCTGTCCGATGGGAGGTCGCGTACATGCCCCATGGACGCCCGTATCACGTAGCTTTTTCCCAGTATTCTGCCGAGTGTTCTCGCCTTGGCTGGCGATTCAACGATAACCAATTTTATACTCATGTTCTTCTCAATCACATAGCATTAACTATCTCAAGCAGCTGTTCAAGGTATAGGTCATACCGCCCATCTGCCTGACGAGGCCGTTCAATTCCATGATGGCGAGGCAGCCGATGACTGTTGAAGTATCCAGCCCGCTGGCGCGGCATATTTCGTCCACATGTACTGGCTCCGAGGAAATGCATTTTATTATAATCGATTCTTTATCGCTGGGTGTAAAGCTGTCCTTCATCTCCAGCTGGCGGGAGACAACTGGAAGCTGCAGCTCTTCCAATATATCTACATGGTTCCTGACCAGCTTGGCACCCTCCTGTATAAGCCTGTTGGGACCGCGGCTCATGCCGGAGAGTATACTGCCCGGCACGGCGAAGACCTCCCGGTTTTGATCCAGTGCAAATCCAGCAGTTATCAGCGCGCCGCCCTTCTCTCCCGATTCCACAACCAGTACACCACGGCTGAGGCCGCTCAGTATTCGGTTGCGGCGAGGAAAATTTTCCGGCTTGGGCTTTGTCCCCAGCGGATGCTCGCTGATCAATGCGCCTCCTTCCAGTATATCTCTGGCGAGCTTGAAATTTTCCGGGGGGTAGACGATATCCAGACCGCAGGCAAACACCGCGATAGTGCGGCCGTGTGCCTCCAACGCCGCTCGATGCGCGATCGTATCTATTCCTCTAGCCAGCCCGCTAATGATTGTTATGCCGTTGAGTTCAAGATTGCCTACGATATCCTCTGTCACCTGCTTGCCATAAGATGTGGCCTTTCTGGTACCCACCACCGCCACACTGACGGCGTCCCTGACCTCCAGGTTACCGCGTACGTAAAGAACCGCCGGATAGTCATGCGTTTCTCTGAGCAGCTCCGGATAATCCGGTGACTCATAGGTGATAACCTTGATGCGGTATTTATCGATCAATGCCAGATCCTTATCAAGGTCGATTTTAGTCCGGCCGGCAACTATATTATCAACCGTGGCGGAGTCGAGCCCTGCCTTGAGCAGCTCTGGGCCGGGCGCAGTCCAGGCTTTTTCCAATGAACCAAAGTGTCTCTTGAGCAGCGAAACCCTTACCCTGCCGAGACCGGGCAACCTGGTGAATCCGATCCAGTTTTTGATTTCGTTGCGGTCAATCATATAAATCGAGGTATTTTAACACAAGCGCATATAATGCAATAATAGATCGTTAGAGGGTTGCGTGGTGGGAGGGCAGGATTGAATTGTCGGTGGCAATCTAAA
>DAOUFT010000029.1:0-11183 GCA_034429855.1 Dehalococcoidia bacterium | reverse complement strand
TTCTTGTTTGAACTGCGCTTCATGAAACGACGATAGCCGTTTCTGAAGTATTTTTCTACATAGTCTTGCTGCACATGGGCCCCGCATTATCACCTCTATCGGAGTCCAATATGTTTCTGAACTTTTGCATTTCCTTTTAACAAGTCTGGTCACATGTGTTACAATCATAAAACCGAGGAAATTGATATGCCTGTTTACGAGTACTGGTGCCCGAACTGTAAGACGCGGCAGGAAGTATTGTTGCCGCGCTATAACAGCGTATCACCTCCATGCCCGAAATGCGGAGGCAATTCGCTTCAGCGCAGGTTCTCCACTTTCATGATGCAAAAGTCATACAAAGCAATATATGACGATATTCTTGGTGATTCACAGATGATGCGAGGTATGATGAATAACGATCCTCAGGCGCTGGCAGCATGGAATAACAAGATGAGCGGCGGTGAGCCGGTCGCCCCCGAATATCAGGAGACGCTGGAGAGGATGGAACGTGGTGAGATGCCTTCACTTACAGCGGAGAGTGCAGAGGCTACAGACTGAATTTAATTTTAACAAGGAGCCGGTCAATGCCGATTTATGAATTTATCTGCCCTAATTGTCAGAAAAAAGTGGGCATTTTCATGCGGATCTCTGCCATGCAGCAGGATCCGGCCTGCCCCGTCTGCGGTGAAAGAGGGCTTCGCAGGATACTGTCCAGCTTTGCCGTTGTCAAGTCCACCGCTCAGGTTCATGAAGAGAGCGGCGAGCCTGGACCTGGCGCATCGGCGGACTATTATAAGGACCCTCGCAATATCGGCCGCAGCCTGGAAAAGCAATTTCAAAAAATGAATATGGAGATACCTTCTGAGATTCGGGATACCATTGACAGGGCAAGGGAGGGTGTTCTTCCCGACTCTCTGAAGGACCTAGAAAGTGCAAGCCCGGATTCTGCGTATAGTTGATGCCAATATCAACCGGGTCAGCGAGGGATTGCGCGTCCTAGAAGACATATCCCGATTCATTCTTGAAGATCAAGAGACAACCCGTAATCTCAAGTCGGTACGTCATCAGATCAACGACCTTGCCCGCAACCTGGGAGTGCGCCTGCTGCTGAGCAGAGATTCCGCAGGAGACATTGGTGCCGGCGGCGACCTAATGAAGGAGCACAGCGATCTTCACTCTATCATAAGGGCCAATGCCAAAAGAGCGCAGGAAGGGTTGCGTGTGCTTGAGGAACTGACCAAGCTGCCGGGGTTAAAAGACGCGGTCACACCTGATACGATCAGGCAATCAAGATATCTAATCTATACCGTAGAAGCAAATCTGATATCGAAGCTGGCTGAAGATGAACGCAGGCGACGCCCGGATTAGGTATTTTTACCTACCCGTTTCTGGTTGACTTTAGTTGTTCTCGCTGGTACAATCCCACATTTGGTGGGCGCGTGCCTGTCAGGCCTGTGGCCACAACTAAAATTCAAATAAGGAGGTACTATGGTACAAATTCCCCCAATCTTCTGGGTCGTACCAATTGCCGGTATAGTGACGGTGATATTTGCCGCCTGGCTGGCGGTAAGCGTCATGCGACGGCCGACGGGCACCCCGAAGATGAAAGAAATCGGCGACATGATTTTTGAGGGTGCCTGGGCATTCCTTAAACGCCAGTACGGCACCATCGCCATCTACTCGGTCATAGTAGCGGTCGCAATCGGTGTGATCGTAGGGGTTTTACCACCCGAGGAAGCTCTTCAAAAAGCCGGTTATGATGCGTTTTCCATCGGCTGGCATACTGCGCTCGCTTTCCTGGTGGGCGCTATCTGCTCCGGCATCTCCGGGTTCATCGGCATGTACGTTGCAGTTAAGTCTAATGTACGTTGCGCTGCCGCCGCACAGAAGAATCTGACCGAGGCGGTCAGAGTTGCATTGCATGGCGGCGCGGTATCCGGTTTCCTGATTACGGCCCTCAGCCTGATCGGCGTAACCGTGATCTTCTTCGCCTTCGGCGGAGCCAACACCCCCGAACTGTCACCACACCTAATCGTTGGCTTCGGTTTCGGAGCCAGCTTCGTAGCCCTTTTTGCACAGCTCGGCGGCGGTATATACACCAAAGCCGCCGATATGGGAGCTGACCTGGTCGGTAAAGTCGAGGCGGGCATCCCCGAGGACGATCCCCGCAATGCCGCTGTGATTGCAGACCTGGTGGGCGACAACGTTGGCGACTGCGCCGGCCGTGGCGCCGACCTTTTTGAATCGACGGCCGCCGAGAACATCGGTGCCATGATCCTGGGTATTGTTGCATATGTTGCTACCGGTAACGTGGCATGGGTCCTCTTCCCACTGGTCGTGCGTGGATTCGGTATGTTTGCCAGCATGATCGGTATCATGATCGTAAAAGCCAAAGAAAGCGAGAATGCGATGAACGCGCTCAACCGCGGCTACTATGTAGCCATCGCTCTCTCAATAGTCGGCCTGGCAATCACCGTCTACTTTATGCTCGGTAACTGGTGGCTGTTTGCCGCCGGCATCGTCGGTATTATCGCCAGCATCGCAATCATTTACGTGACACAGTACTATACGGAATCACGCTATAGGCCCGTACGGGAAATTGCCGAGGCTTCCAAAACCGGTCCCGCAACCAATATCGTGGCCGGTGTAGCCGTCGGCTTCGAGACTACCTTCGCAACTGCCATAGTAATCGGCGTAGCGCTGATATTGGCCTTCGCATTCGGCACGCTCAGCGGAGTCGACGGTGGAGGTGCATTCGGTACTGCTGTAGCCACTATGGGCATGCTCATGACCTGTCCTTACGTACTATCTATGGACACCTTCGGCCCGATCACGGATAACGCCAACGGCGTCAACGAGATGGCAGGCGCAGGTCCCGAAATTCGCAAGATCACCGACAGGCTGGACGCAGTCGGCAATACAACTAAAGCACTCACCAAGGGCTATGCCATGGTATCCGCCGGACTCGCTGCCTTCCTGCTATTCCAGGCTTACCTGGACAGGGTATCTTTCCTCAGGTTTGGTGAAGTAGGAACATTTAACATAGTAAACATAGCATATATCGAGGTCTTCGTTGGTGCGTTGCTGGCTGCCATGCTTGTTTACCTCTTCAGCGCATGGGCCATTAAATCGGTCGGCAAGACCGCCAGCAGCATCATCGATGCTGTACGCAATCAGTTCCGCGCTCATCCCGGCATTATGGAAGGCACAGAAAAGCCCAATTATGGTGAGATCGTTGATATCACCGCCAGAGCCGGTTTAAAAGAGATGATCGCACCCGCTTTATTGGTCGTTTTAGCTCCGGTGGTAGTTGGACTGATATTCAAGTATCTCCCCGGCATACCTTTGCCCGACGGCAAGGTCTACACTTGGGATGCCGCTCAGGTTGTTGCCGCGCTCCTCATGATAGGCACGATAGCAGGAATCATGCTGGCATCCTTCATGAACAACGGAGGCGGCGCCTGGGACAACGCCAAGAAAATGATCGAGGACGATCAATTAAAAGACGAGAAGGGCAATATTCTGGGCAAACGCTCAGATGCTCACAAAGCAGCCGTGGTCGGCGATACGGTCGGCGATCCCTTCAAGGATACGGCAGGTCCTTCACTTCATGTGCTGGTCAAACTGCTCGCCACGATCACGCTGGTACTCTGCCCGCTCTTCGTGTAATACATATCAACCATTTAATAAAAAGGGGCAATCACCTTATAAAGGGATTGCCCCTTTTTTTCCGCCCTATGGTTGTTGCAGGACCGTGGCCGGGATAAACAACTGTGTCGTCTGGGAGCGTGTACAATTTAGTGAGTATGCTGTGTTCAAGCTGCTCGTAGCTGCAGCCTGGGAAATCGGTCCTGCCGATGCCGGCGTTGAAAAGCGTATCCCCGCTGAACAGCATGCCGTGGCCGTAGATGCTTATCTCGTCGGGACTGTGCCCAGGGGTGAACAGCACTTTAAAATGCAGGCCATCGATATCTATACTGTCTCCATCCGATAAAAAGAGGTCCGGTTCAGGTATTTTGGCCGACCCGCCGGACATGGCCGCGACGAGCTTGATGAAAGCTCCGGGGGAAGACCTGCCAGCCTCAGCGCCCACTGCAAATTTGGCGCCTGTGGCGTCCTTCAATGCCTTAACGGCGCCCGTATGGTCGAAATGGCTGTGCGTAACAACTATCAGGGAAAGAGTCAGATTATCTTGATTGAGAACCTTCAAAATGGTCTTGGAATCCGTTCCCGGATCTATTACCATGGCCTTTCCTGCAGTATCCGATCCAACTATGTAGCAATTGGTGGCAATGAAACCCACGGTTAGAGCTCTTAATATCATCTTATGTTGATCTGATCTCCTCGCGCATAAATACAATATATGCAATAGCAAAACAAACGGCCATCAGCGACACCAGCGCCACCAACTGAGGCCAGACCAGCACCAAACTCTGGTTAAGAGGCAAGGGAGACGGCATGAGGCCGGAATATATGCCTATCATCATCATTGTAGGGCTGCTGCTTCCCATCATAGGCAATAGAATGGCCTGTATGCTTTCCGAATATAGGGTACCCGGCGAGATACGGCTGATCATGCGGTATAGGTTATCATAGTCGGTCACCTGGGCAACCGTCGACTCCTGGCTAATGGGATATACTGCACCGGCTATCAGGTTGGCAATTATGCCCATGAAAAGAAACATAAAGATCCAGACGGCAATTGAGGCAAGAGCTGAAGTGGAGGTCTTTCTGAAAAGCACAGAAAACAGCAGTGATAGTGATAGCCAGAAGGCGCCGTAAAGTATGGTAACCACAATGAAAATGAACAGCCTTAGTACCTCCTCCGCTTCCGGCGGTACACCTATCAATCGTAACCCAAGGCCGGCCACAATAGCGACCACGCTGATGACAAGCACTGCTATCATGGTCAGCCCGGCCAGAAACTTACCACTGATCAGGCTATCACGGTAGATAGGTTGTGCCAGCACCCGACTGAGATTGCCGCTGGTACGCTCGCTGTTAATCGAATCGAAACCCAGCGCAATACCAACGACGGGAATGAAAATGGACATGAACAGAGGAAAAGAGAATGGCAGATCTTTGCCCGAGACCACAAAAAGACTCAGAAAGATGTTGCTAGTTGCGTCTCCGACTGCAGCCCGAATATTCTGGGCCGCAATATAAATTGTGGCTATCCCGGCCAAATAAACCAGTAAAAAAAGTATGATAAAACGTTTGCTGTTGAAGCTGTCAGACAGCTCCTTTCTGAAGACCTCCCTTAAGCCGTTCATAATCAGGAACCTTCAAAGTACTTCATGTATATTTCTTCCAGCTCAAACTCCTCGACTTTCATCTGCACCTTGAGCCCGGTTGCCTCGAGCACAACACGTGCAATCTCAGTGCTGACATCGCTATCGGCGGCTACGACCGTGCTATCAGCTACGCTTGAGATGCTGCGTACTCCAGGTATCCTTTTTATCTCGTCGCTCACCCTGTCGGCAATCTGAGCTATAGGGAGGATAATATGGTAGTTGCCCCTTCTAAGTGCTTCCCTACCAAGTTTGTCCACCGAACCGGAGGCGATCATCCGCCCTTTGGAAAAGATACCCACGCCGGTGCATATCTTTTGCAACTGGTGAAGCTGATGTGATGAGATGACAACCGTGACCTTCCGCTGTGCCATGGACTTGATCAGGTTGAGGACCTGGTCGGTACCCTCTGGATCGATGCCGGAGGTGGGTTCATCAAAAATCGCGATCTTGGGGCGCTTGATCATAACATCGGCAATGCCAAGACGCTGCTTCATGCCGTGAGAGAACGTGCCCACAAGCTGGTTCGCCCTATCTCTCAGCCCGACCATATCGACTAATTCATCGATGGTGGATTTTAAGCCACTTCCAGACAGGCCGTTCAGCCGGCCTGTATATTCGAGATTCTCACGGGCTGTCATGTCATCGTAAAAACCGATCTTCTCCGGCATATAGCCGACTATGCTCTTGACCTTAATAGGCTCGCGTAGAGGGTCGAACCCGCTGATTAAAACCGATCCTGAAGTAGGCTCGCATAATCCTATCAGCATGAGAATAGTCGTAGTCTTGCCCGCTCCATTTGGTCCGAGCAATCCGAAGACCTCGCCTTCCGCTATGCGAAGGTTAAGGCTGTTAACGGCAGTAAATTTGCCGTAGGTCTTGGTTAAATCCCGGGTCTCGACTATCAGGTTATCATTCATTTATAAAGTTAACGGCGTCCAAAGCGGATAAATATTACTGCCAGTACTATAACGACCACCACTACTATCCCAACACCAACCCACCCCCAGATGGTCGGTGTGAGAACCGTGGTACGTATCTGTAGGCTGGCAAAGGCATTTTTCGATTCAGGCTGTGCCTGTACCGTGATAATGTAATCTCCGGCGATGGTCTTATCAGCCGGCTTTACACTTACCTGAACATCCTTGGTCTCCTGAGCTTTCAGCAGATCAACCTTCTCAGGGGTGCAGGTAACAATCCAACCGTTGGGTCTGTTTCCGGACGGGCAGCTGACCTCAACCTTTTCCAAGTCCGCTGTTCCATTATTAGCCAGTACGACAGTAAAACTGCTCTCCTGCCCGGCCGTCGCCTCAGTATTGAGCCGGCCATCCGGAGTTGTCATCTTGAGATCATAAGTCGCATTTATTATAGCCTTTAGATCGATGGAAGCCTTGAGGTCACCCGAGGCTACTTCGAATGCAATAGGATATTCGCCCGGGACAGGCGCCTTCCAGGCATAGGGCCTTACCATAAGTTTGACGGTCTCAGCATAACCGCGACTACCGTCCAGACGTATAGCGGCTATCTCCTGTCCCTCTCCGTAACCCGGTGTTATAGCATAGGTAAAGCCTTCAGGAACGGTTGCCTTCAAATCGAAGACCTTGGACCCGCTTCCGCCCGTGTAGCTGATATTGATATTGTATGAATACGTTAAACCAACATTGCTGCTCAGCACAGGATACTGGCATGTAAGTTCCAGCTTCTCAGTGCCTTGTTCATTCGCATTGGTTATGTGAACAGATGGGCAACCCCCGGAGAAAATGCTTGCAGATGCAGTCGCGGCAGCGTACGTAAAAAGCATTGATATAAGAGCCAGAATGAAAAGCGCCGATATCATCAAACGCATGACTTTTGCAAGCATAACTAAACCTCCATCATTAAAAACAATACATTTGAGACTGGATCATCGTCGCAGAAAGTGACCGTCAAATAAAATAATTTAGCCCAATGTCCGAACTGCTGTCAAATATTAAAATGCTCTCATTACGCATCGAATCATCTTGATTTATCAGTCGTCTCCAAATATACTTAAATCACAACAGAAAGGATTGAGTAGAATATGGAGGTGAAACCGTGGCAGAAGCAGAGATCGGCCTGATTGTTGATTTTTTTGCCAGGCCCGTTGTGGCAGCCATACAGTTGACCGGTGAACTCAAGGTGGGCGACAAGATTCATATCAAAGGCCACACCACCGACATGGAAGTTGTCGTTAGCTCTATGCAAATACACAACCAGAGTGTTTCAGTAGCCAAGGCTGGAGATTCAGTGGGAATCAAGGTTTCAGACAAAGTTCGCCATGGCGACAAGGTCTACAAGGTGACCGATTAGCAATTAAGAGCTCAGGCTCTTGATAAGGTTGGCCATTTCAATAGCGCTATTGGCGGCCGCAAAGCCCCTGTTCCCTTCCTTGGCTCCGGCCCTTTCAATAGCCTGCTCCAGATTATCCGCTGTAATAATACCCTGAATAACAGGCACACCACTGTCCAAACTTAAACGCGAGATGCCGCGATTAACCTCCGCTGCAACGTATTCAAAATGAGGGGTACCACCCCTGATCACGCATCCGAGGCAAATGATTGCATTATACTTGCCCGTTTCACTCATTTTTTTTGCTGCCAGTGGTATTTCCATGCTGCCTGGCGTCCAGGCGATATCAATATCCTGTTCACTTACGCCGTGTCTTAACAACGAGTCACGTGCGCCCTCTAACAACCTCCCAGTTATTATCTCATTAAATCTCGATACTACAATACCGAATTTAAGTCCCTTGCCCGACAGCATACCCTGGTAATTCTTAGACATCTAAGCCCTCCTCGATTATTTCCCCTTCATTAGTCGTCGATGGTTAACAGGTGTTCCAGCTTCTCCTGCTTGGTTTTCAAATAACTCTTATTATATTCGGTGGGCTTGGCAATCAGACGGATGCTTTCAACCACTTTAAGGCCGTAGCTCTCCAGTCCGACAATCTTTTTTGGATTATTTGTCAGCAAGCGGATATCATGCAGACCCAGGTCCGCCAGTATTTGCGCGCCGATACCATAGTCCCGCAAATCAGGATCGAAACCCAGGGCGATATTGGCCTCAACCGTGTCCAGACCCTTGTCCTGCAGTTCATAGGCCCTGAGCTTGTTATGCAAACCGATGCCACGTCCCTCCTGTCGCATATAAAGGAATACGCCCCGACCCTCATTTGAAATCATGCTCATGGCCATGCGCACCTGTTCACCACAATCGCAACGCAAGCTTCCGAAAACATCACCTGTCACACATTCACTATGTACTCGAACCAGCACTGGCCTACCGTCAGTTAAGTCTCCCAGCACCAGAGCCACATGTTCGTCTGTGTCGACGGTGCTCTTATAAGCCATAATAGTGAAATCACCATATTTAGTGGGAAACTTGGCCTCAGCTACCTTATGCACCAGCCTTTCATATTTTCTGCGATAAGTTATCAGGTCCGCGATGCTTACGATATTGATACCGAATTTTTCGGCCATTTTTTCAAGTTGAGGAAGTCTTGCCATGGATCCGTCTTCGTTGAGGATCTCGCAGATCACCCCAGCTGGATACAGACCCGCCATTTTGGCCAGATCAACGATCGCTTCAGTATGGCCAGCCCTCACCAACACACCACCTTCCCTCGCACGTAATGGAAACATGTGGCCCGGCCTGGCGATATCTTCGGCCCGGGTCTTGGGGTCCAGCACTGCCTTTACAGTTGCAGACCTATCGAAGGCCGATATGCCGCTGGTAGTCTTGTTTTTTGCCTCGATCGACACAGCAAAAGCAGTGGTGAATTTAGAAGTATTCTCTTGAACCATGGGGGGAATCTGCAATTCATCCAGCCTCTTGCCGATGATGGGCATACAAATCAATCCGCGAGCATGAGCCGCCATGAAATTGATCATCTGCGGAGTGACCTTCTCCGCGGCAATGGCCAGGTCACCTTCATTCTCTCGGTTTTCATCATCTACAATTATGATGAACTTGCCAGCCGAGACGTCTTTAATAATCTCAGGTATGGATGATAGAGCCATCGAGCTACCTCGCTTTCAGATAATCATACCGATCCAATAAGTTGATTATACCCTCTTGCTTGTTGGGATGGTAAAATTTCTCAATATATTTTGCCATTATGTCAACTTCGATATTTACTTTATTGCCCTGCTTCAATTTTCCCAGGTTTGTCTTCTCTCTCGAATAAGACACCAGCGACACGGAGAACTGCGACGTGCTGCAATCTATTACGGTGAGGCTCACACCATTTACTGCTATAAAGCACTTTTTTACAAGATATCTCAATATATCATCGGGCGCACTGACACACAGGATGATCGCCTCGCCTTCAGGAGTAAGGGATACAACTTTGCCCACAGCATCTACATGGCCCTGTACAAAATGCCCGCCGAAACGGCCCTGTGCCGACAGCGCGCGTTCGAGGTTGACGTAATCGCCCACACGTAGGTCCACGATGTTGGTCAACCTCCTGGTCTCGGGCATAATCTCCACCGTAAAAGCTGATTTCGTGATATCTATCACGGTCAGGCAGGCCCCATTGATGGATATGCTGTCCCCTAAAGATGTCCCGACCAGTATATCCTGTGCGTGCACCGTCAGGCTCTTCGCGCTCAGTTTCTGAACAGATCCGATCTCCTCAATGATACCAGTAAACATTCGGATCCTCACGTATACCCGCTGACCAGCAGCTCATTATCGAATTTTGCGATTCTGACATCCTTCAGCATCAATGCGTTCTTGACCTTGTACACACCCCGCCCGCTGACAGCTGTTTTAGCCTCCTCACCACCAATTATGATCGGCGCGATAAAGGCAAGCACTTTATCAACCAATTTATGATCAAAAACATAGCCGAGCAGGCTGCTTCCCCCTTCGATCATGACTGTTGTGATCTCCCTTTGACCCAGTACCTTGAGAAGCTCGGCGATATCGATCACACCATTATCGGACTTCAAAACCAGGTATTCCGTGCCTTCCCTTTTCTTTTTCAGTATATCCTTATTAAAACTCCCTTCAGCCAAAGCTACCAGCGTTTTCCCCGGTTCCGAAAAAACCCTGGCTGTTGTTGGGACTCGGCCCCGACCATCGACTATCACCCTGAGGGGTTGAATTCTGGCACGCCCGCACCTGCCGCTATACCCACGTGCAGTCAATTGCGGATCATCTGAAATAATGGTCTGTGCACCGACCATGATAGCATCGACACTGTGCCGCTGTCCGTGGGCATAATTACGTGCATCTTCGCTGGTAATCCACTTGGAATCTCCGGTCCTGGTGGCTATTTTACCGTCCATACTCATGGCAAACTTCGCGATAACGAATGGTATACCAGTCTTGATGTACTTGAAGTAGCCTTCATTGATCTCCCTAGCCCGCTGCTCGTACTCGCCTATTTTCATCTTGATGCCTGCCGCTTTCAGACATGCAATGCCTTTACCTGAAACCAGTGGATTGGGATCGGTTACAGCGATATTAACCTCGGAGATGCCTGCATTGATTATTGCGTCGGTGCAGGGTGGAGTTTTACCGTGATGGCAACACGGCTCCAGGGTTACATACATAGTTGCGCCGCGCGCCATCTCTCCTGCCTGGTTGAGCGCCATGATCTCGGCATGCTCCATGCCCGGCTGCTGTGTATGCCCCATTCCCACCACGAGCCCATCTCTTTCAATAACGGCTCCTACCGCTGGGTTGGGGCTGGTATAGCCCAGTGCCAGCTCCGCCAGTGAAAGCGCATAGGCCATGAAATCGCGCGGTCGACTCAGCATATTAGTTCCAATACCTTATCATGATCCTGCGGACAAATCGAAAGTGACAAGGTCGATATTCGAATATATGCACTCAATGCAGTCTCAAATACCGGTCAATTTTAACATCACCACTTCCGCTACGCAA
>DAOUFT010000028.1:0-2501 GCA_034429855.1 Dehalococcoidia bacterium | reverse complement strand
CCGTCCTGCGTTTCATGTGATTCCCCGCAGTAGGGGCAGGTGAAAGTCCTGGTTTCTTTACTCAATCTCGTCCTCCTCTTTCTTAGCTTATTCTATGTTTATATCTTCCCCAGCGCTTTCAGCACCTTGTCTGGCGTGATGGGGAAGTCTTCGATCCAGACACCGATGGCGTTGTAGACTGCGGGAGCCAGCAGACCAGGGATTACCGTCCCGATATCTTCACCTATCCCTACGGAACCGTAAGGTCCATAGCCCATGCCGGTCTCCACCAGTATCGTGCCAATAGGCCCCATATCCTTGATGGTTGCGATCTTGTAGTCGAGCAGGTTCCCGTTCAGCATTACTCCGGTAACGGGATCATGCACAACTTCCTCGAACTTAGCCCTGCTTACTCCCATGATGCTGCCGCCGTATTGCTGTCCCTCGCAGCTCATCCTGTTTATCACCTTGCCGACATCGTTGACGTTAACTACCCTGGTGACGAAGATCTCACCGGTCTCGGTGTCGACCTCGACCTCCATAAAATGGGCCTGGCGGCATAATTTCGGTCTGGGGCTATGAGGATTTTGGCCTCCCTCCTGCGCATGATAGCCGACGGCATAGAGAGGTTCCGTAAAAGCAGACCTCGTACCCAGGGCTTCCGGCGAGGTGATGGGGCTGTTACCTAATGTATCATCCTTCACATACTCGGATATCGGCATTTGTTTGTCTGGGTCGGCTTTAACGAAAATGAGGCTATTTTGAATATCCAGATCTTCCGGTTTGTAACCGGGAAACGCAGGTTTAAAGCTTCCCCGCTGAGAGGGGGCTGTAGGGCTGGTGACCGCTTCCAGTATCCTCTGCTTTAAAATCCTGGCTGCATGACGCACTGCCCATCCATTTATTGACAGTGCAGTTGCCGCACCGGGATTATGTCTGTGAACTCCCGGATCGATCTGTGGATTGCAACTTACATCCTGAAGGCGGAAGCCGAGCTCATCAGCCGCAATCTGGCAGTACGTACTATCCGGGTCATTACCTACATTACTGCCCAGGCCAAGTAAGTTGGCCGTTCCGTCTTTTCTCTCGATACGGATTGCGATAGCTCCTCCACCGCTCGAGTCAGACCACTCGTGGCTCCAACCGAAGCCAACTCCATGCATCCTTCCATTGGAGAGCTTTCGGGTGCCAGCCTTATGCCATGACTGGCTCCATTTGAACTCGGCCTTGCCTTTCTCAATGCATTCTCTGAGACTGTCCCGTGCTTCGAAACCACGTCTTTTCTTATCCTCATTAAGCCACGCCAAGTCATGTCCTTCAAAGCCGTCGTTTTTAAGCGCTATCTCTGTCGGTTCCATACCCAACTCGGCTGCAACACGGTTGGTCACTGCAGTTAACGTCGTGCAGGTAGAGAGCAACTCGCAACGTACCGGAACCGTCGGCCCTTTATTGACCCAGATTGATTTGGTCTGACCATTGATATTGGGTATCCTCGTGTTTTCAGCAAAATGTAGCGCCGAATGATAAACAGGCCACTGGGTACATGCTCCATTCATCGTCGCGTCAACGGCAATTATTGTGCCGTCTTTTTTAAAACCTACTTTTGTATAATAAACGCCCTCATCCTGCGAGCCTCCGTAAAAATCATCCCGGCGGCTGTAGATATATTTAACCGGCCTTCTGGTTCTCCTCGCCACTACAACTGCGTTATACAGCCCGCCCATGTACCCGTCGCAGCCAATAAACCCCCCGAATGTTGCTCCCTGGTAGGGAACGTATGTCTGTATTTTATTTATTGGAATATCAGGAAACCATTCATGGATATGTCGCTTGGGATGATGCACATGTTGGATTTTAATCCAGACATCGAGACGGTCTCCATCGAATTTAACGATCCCGCAGGGACGCTCGGGCCAGACCCACGTATTGGCCGTACGCGACATCCTGAATTCAATTACCTTATCCGCTTCTGCAAATCCTTTTTTAACATCGCCCTTTATTAGCGTATCATAGATGCCCCTGTTCCAGTGGTTGCCATCCGGGTATTTTTCGGGATCTGAAAGCGGCGCATCCGGTTCGGCAGCCTTCTCCACATCCAAATTGAAAGGCCGTTGCTCCCATTCGACCTCGATCAGGGAAAGCGCTTCCTCCGCGATAGCCTCCGTATCGGCTGCCACAGCGGCGCCGATCGGCTCACCCTGGAAATGAGCAACACCGGGAAGTGGAGTGGCGTTCCTGAGTAATCCTGGGAACAGACCAAGAGATGCCGTCTCGGGCAACTCTGGATCATCGTAACGCAGTATGTACCTGACACCCGGCAGCTTCTCCGCCTTGCTGGTGTCCATCCGGAGTATCTTGGCATGAGGATAAGGTGATGCCAGGAACCTCATGTACAACATGCCGGGAAGCTGTACATCCATGGTGTAGAGAGCCTCACCGGTGGCCTTGGGCGGACCGTCCAGCTTCCGAGGAATTTTCTTGCCTATACATTTGTATTCCTTGAGCGGATACCTGTCCGACCC
>DAOUFT010000027.1:0-3568 GCA_034429855.1 Dehalococcoidia bacterium | reverse complement strand
AATCCGATGCAGAGCCCCATGATTATCGGCCCCACCCAGCCCGTCAGTCCCAGCCAGGTGCCGAAGGTGGTGGCGACGCCCATTCCGCCATTAAATCTCAGCAACGGGGAAAAGGCATGCCCTATCACCGGCGCAACCGCAACGGCGGCCAACTCCCAGCCGGAAACGCCCGAAAGCAACTGGGCAAGCCATACCGGCACGGTGCCTTTGAAGGAGTCCAGCAGCACCGCAATTAAATACAGGGTCTTGCTGCCCGCGCGGGCCACATTGGTTGCCCCGGGTGCGCCGTCGCCATACTCCCTGATGTCCTTGCGCAGAAATATTTTGCCGATCCAGACAGAGAAAGGAAGGGAGCCAAGCACCAGCCCTAAAACTATCCAGGCCAGGCTAATCATCAGACATTTATTATATAATTAAGCCGTGGAATTTGTCAGCCGTCTGCTCAATGCCTCACGGCGCAACCGTAGCCTACTTTGTATAGGGCTGGACCCCGATCCCGCCAAAATGCCTGTCAAAGATGTTTTCGAGTTCAACAGGGCCATCATTGACGCGACCTGCGATCTGGTCTGCTGCTATAAGCCAAATCTAGCCTTCTATGAGGCAATAGGCATACGTGGGCTGCAGGCCCTAAAGAAAACAGTGGATTATATTCCGCGTGATATCCCGGTTATCGGCGATGCCAAAAGGGGAGATATAGGCAACACTGCAACAGCATATGCCAGTGCGCTTTTCGACTATTATAAGTTTGATGCGGCAACGGTCAATCCTTACATGGGCTACGACTCGGTGAAACCGTTTCTGGATTACCGCAACAAGGGTATCTTTATTCTCTGCCGTACCTCCAACAGCAGCGCCTCCGACTTCCAGGATCTGGTGGATAACTTTGGTATGAAATTTTATCAGTCGGTCGCGTTGCGCGCCGGTGATTGGAACAAGGGTGGAAATATCGGACTGGTGGTGGGGGCCACCTTTCCCGACGAGTTGAAGGAGATAAGGAAGCTTTGCCCGGACATGCCTCTGCTGATACCCGGCATTGGGGTGCAGGGCGGCAATCTTGAGCTTTCCGTCAGGTATGGTGTAAACAACTCCGCTGAAATGGCCATTATCGTGGCGGCGCGCCAGGTTATCTATGCCTCCCGAGGGGCTGGCTATGCTCAGGCAGCCCGTGAGGCTGCGCAAGAAATACGCGACAGTATCAATAAATTTCGCGGCGTTTAGATATTTAGGTGGAGGGGTGCTCCATATGGTTGATGCTGGAAAAGAAACCTTACGCACCATTTTCCATATCGATCTGGATGCCTTCTTCGTCACTGTAGAGCAGGTGCTTAATCCGGCCCTGCGGGGAAAGCCTGTGATAGTGGGCGGCAGACCGGAGGGCAGGGGTGTTGTGGCTTCGGCCTCATATGAGGCACGCAAATTCGGTATACATGCGGCCATGCCTCTTTCCAGGGCGCGGCGCCTCTGCCCGCAGGCGGTTTTTCTGGTGGGCAACTACTACAAATATGCCGAATTCTCACATAAATTCATGCATATACTGGGCGATTACAGCCCGTCTCTTGAACGCGGGGGACTCGATGAAGCTTATTTGGATGTAACCGGCTGTCAGAACTTCGGTTCCTGGAGGGCGCTTGCTTCCAGGATAAAAGAGCATATCAGAAATGAGACAGGTCTGGTGGCCTCGGTAGGTATTGCACCCTGTAAGGTGGTGGCAAAGGTAGCCTCCGATGCAGGTAAACCGGACGGGCTGGTAGAGGTGCTTCCAGGACAGGAGAGAAGCTTTCTGGCGCCTATACCTGTCGAGAAGTTGCCCGGTGTGGGAGATAAAACAGGTAAAGTGTTGAGATCGATGGGAATTCAGACTATCGGCCAGTTGGCGGATATGCACGACGGTTTGTTCAAGACGCGGTTCGGTTACGGCATGGTGTGGCTACAGCAGCATGCCCGCGGCATCGACGGAAGTCCTGTTGAAGAGCATGGTGAGGCCAAGTCCGTCAGTCGTGAGACCACCTTTGAACAGGATACCGTGGATATGGCCACGCTTAAAGCCACCCTCCGATATTTTGCCGAGAAGCTGGGCGCTGAGTTAAGGGACATGGATAAGATGGCTCGGACCATCAGCATAAAATTGAGGTACGAGAATTTTGAGACGGTGAACAGGGGGCTGACTTCCAGACTCGCCACCAATTTGGATGATGAGATTTTCCGGGCAGCCGTCCAATTGCTGGAATCGGCCCTGGTAAAAAAATTCCGACCGGTCAGATTGATTGGTCTGGAAGTCTCCAATCTTACCAGCTCAGAGAAGCAATTGAGTCTATTCGAAAGCGAGACAAAAAGGCTGGAGAAACTGGACCGAGCTATCGACAGGGTGCGGGATAAATACGGCTTCGACGCTATCCAGACAGGCTACACTATGGAATTAAAGCGAAGACACGCCGGCGGACGCGTAAGGGAAGAGAAGCCGTCGTCCGATTAAAACACCTTGAATACCTTCTTAAGCAGCCAGATAATGATCAGGATGACACCGATTATGAGGGCCAGATTGATCAGCCAGCCGAGGCCTGGAATGGCAATGAAGCCCAGCAGCCAGAGTACCAGCAGGATAATGCCGATGATTAACAGGATATTCATGACCCCCTCCCTTTTGTGACAGTGCCCTGTGTTTTTCGCGCAAATTATAGCAGCAATACCGGCAACGTATACAGAGATTTCCCGCCGCAGTGTAAGGCCGTAAAAGTAAAATTGCAATATAATAGTAACAATGAGTTTTCGAGATTGCTTGCAGGTATCACTCCAGGTGCTACGTGCTAATAAAATGAGATCCGCGCTCACAATCCTGGGTATCGTCATAGGTGTGAGTTCGGTCGTTTTTCTAATTTCCTTCGGAAGGGGTCACGAGGCCAATCTGATGGCCATTTTCAAAAGCCTGGGTGCCGAGACGATTTATATAACCAGCGCTTCGCAGATGGCCGACCAGATATCCGGCATTACTCGCAAGTTAACTATGGAGGATGCCGAAGCGCTGGAGAACTCCAGCCGGCTGCCATCGGTAGCTCTGGTATCCCCCATGACGGAGAAAATGTCCACCGTCACCTATGCCAATGAGAAAGTCATTACGGATGTGATGGGAGTAGTGCCCAATATCCGCAATATCATCGATTATCCTGTAGAGCGCGGTCTGTATATAACGGATGAGCATGTTATCACCGGCGCCAGTGTGGCCGTTCTGGGCGCAACTGCTAAAGCCAACTTATTTAAGGAAGATGACCCGCTGGGTAAAAATATACGAGTAAACGGCCGGAATTTCGAGGTCGTCGGCGTGCTGGAAGCCAAGGGGGGATTTTTCCCCGGTGCGGACGATTTCATAATGATACCGCTGCCTACAATGCAGGCCCGGTTGTCCGGAGAGCCCACTACCGAGGGCAGGCCGGTGCAGACCATCGCTGTCAGGGCTATTTCACCCGAGCATATCGACAGTGCCAAGGATGAGGCGGTATCAGTGCTCAGGCAGCGCCACCATATCCGCGAAGGGGAGGATAACGACTTCTATGTAATGGAGATGCGCGATATC
>DAOUFT010000026.1:0-6430 GCA_034429855.1 Dehalococcoidia bacterium | reverse complement strand
TGTATTTAGTATCGTGCCTTAATCTATAGGTCTTTTTACAACTGCTATATAACGCGGCTCTTTTGAATATTTGACTTTCTTTTCTACAAGTGTTACTAACTCCCACCTTTCCGCACTATTTCTATTCAAGTAATCCACTATGCCATCCAGTGTGTGGAGATCAATTAAATCATGATGCCATTCTGTCAAATTACTCCTCCCAACATTATTTACGGCGTATTATAACGATGGCTAATATCCAGGAAACCAAAAATACAATACCCAATCCAATTAAAACTTCCCCGCTGGCTAATCCTGGAATAATCGTCATATTTAATTCTACGCTTTACAAAAGACACGCACAAGAATATCATTGAATTGTCGGCTGAGCGTCAACATATTATTGCGCTTAAAGCGTCGCTGTTATAATGCGCAAGAGGAATGATCGAGAGCGTCGAAGGATTAATGCGCTTAAAGCGTCGATAGAATAATGCGCCAACAGGCCTTGCGCCTGGGAGATCAGTCCACCGCCGACACTGAAGGCCGCCATCCGGCGGCCTTCTTGACATTTTGATAAGGATTATAACAGGCATGGCACCGGATGGATACTGCGTGCAACCACTTGATCGGGAGTTTATGTGCCGCCGGCCACACTCGAACGCGCCTCCGCGATAAGTCGCTGCATGTCCAAGGGAGCGACTTCTATTTTACTTCTCAGAAATACCAGCACCACCTGCCTGACCGGCCTGCCGGTCGCTTCCTGAGCCATCAGTGCATACAGGCCCGCCTGCAGCTCGTAAAGCTCTTTTTTTCTCAGCAATTCATTTTCACTATCTATGGCATCGGTCTTGTAATCGGCGATGACCAGGCCGCCGTCCTCCTCGAAAACGATATCCATGATGCCTTCAAGCAACTTCCCTTCCACCGGTACACTGATGAAGACCTCACGGCGATAGCTGCCGGATTCTACTGCGCGCCTGACGACATCCGATTGCAGGCCGTTACCGGCAAGCCCGGCCACCTCCTGCCACTGCCCGGCGATGCCCTCCGCGGCGGCCTGGGCCCTGGAGATGTCCTCCAGCCCCGCTCCAGTGGCCAGGTCGATGCTCTGCAGCACGCTGTGCACGGCGCGTCCAAGGCTGCTGCTCCCCCTGCCTGCGCGGTAATATACTTCACCGCCTTCCGCCTCCTGCTTTGCCATCTTCACCAGATCCGTAACGGCCACCGCCGCCGGCCTAGAGGATTGCGCCAGCACAAGGGCGCGTTTTTCTTTCCATCGCTCCAAGTCGGCTGCGCTGTCGTTCCGCTCCCCGACCGCCGCAACCCCGGGACGGTAAGGCGATACGGCGCTCAAATCGATCTCCTCCCAGATTCCGGGCGCGTCCTCGCAGAAACCAAGT
Source organism: Dehalococcoidia bacterium (assembly GCA_034429855.1). Taxonomy (GTDB): domain Bacteria; phylum Chloroflexota; class Dehalococcoidia; order GIF9; family UBA5629; genus CAIMUM01. The sequence continues at coordinate 5,051 of DAOUFT010000026.1, read as the reverse complement.
ATTGCGGCCGCATCGGTCTTTTCTGATGAGTGATAAAGGCTGAGAACGAGGTGATCGCGCGCGCGTGTGGCGGCGACATACTTGAGCCTAACTCGCTCGGCTTCCTCGGCCTCCTTTTCGATCTCCTTTAGCCCGTCGTAACCGGCCGTCTTGAACTCGCCCGTGCTGCTGCCAATGCGGACTTCGCAGTTACCGGACTTGTCGAAAATCACACTGGATAAACGCATAGCAGAGCGGTCGCCTAATCCGAGCATGATCACGATGGGGAACTCCAGCCCCTTGGCGGCGTGAACCGTCATAATACGCACGGCATCCTCATCGGCATCAGGTACGGGCGTCTCGACCATCCGCGAGCCCTCCTCCGCACGGCGGTCCATCCAGTCTAAAAAGCCCCGCAGAGAGCTGCCTTCCACCCTGGCATAGGCACGCGCCAGGTCAATCACGGCCTGCAGACGGCGCAGCTTCTCGCGAGGTCTGGAACGGCCGTAGGCCGACTGCGGCATGCGCCTATCAGCGATGAAGACCTCGATCAGACGGTCGGCCTGCAGCCATCTGCGCCTTGTGTGGAAAGCCTGTAGCGTTGCCAGAGCCTCTTTGACGATCCCGTCGCCCGTGCCGGGATCGGTATAGTCCAGCCTGCCGCCGCCCTCAATCCACAGCAGGAGGTCCTCGTCGCTGCAGGCGAAAGCGGATGAGCGCAGTGCGCCCACCAGCGCAACCTGGTCGGCGGGCGAATCGATGGCCCGCAGACAATTTAGCAGTTCTTTTACATCCTGGGTGCCCAGTATGAAGGACTCGCTCTCGATGCGGTAGGGAACCATGGCCTCCGAGAGCCGGCGTTCCAAAGCCGCCAGCCCGGTGCGCGACGGAAGCAGGATGCAGACATCCCGGAATTCAGCGTCGCGCAGAGACCCGTCAGCATCTCTTACCTGCCATGCATCCATTCGTATCTGCTGCAGCAGCAGCGCCACGTCTTGTGCTTCACGAAGGCGTAACCGGTTTGCCTGCTCGTTTTCGCAATAGCCGCCGATATACTTTACGCAGCCTATCAAGCGTGCATGGAGAGGCAGCTCAGCGTGCTCCAGCTTTATATAGGGAGGTTGCACTCCCTGACATTTGATCATCCATCGTGTGAAAACATGGTTGACCCAGTCGATTACGGGGCGCTGCGAGCGGAAGTTGTGCGTCAGCGGCGCATTGCAGCCCGACATCATTTCTCTCACTGTGTCCACTGTGGCTATATCGGCCCTACGGAAGCGGTAGATAGATTGCCTGGGGTCGCCCACCACGAAAAGTTTGCCCGGGAGGGCGCTGAGTTTCTGCCAGTCACGCTCGTCCAGGTCAAGACCGTCGGCGGTAGGGCCGGAAGCCAGGTAGAAAGCTATTTCGGCCTGGATGGGGTCGGTGTCCTGGAACTCGTCGATGAGTATACAGTTGTATTTATTCTGGAAATGCTTTCTCACTGCTGGATTATCGCGCAGCGTGTCGCGTGCCCACACCAGCAGGTCGTGGAACTCCGCCACACCGGCCGTGCGCCGCTCGTCCGCATAGGCAAGCACCGCGAGCCGCAGCTTCTCCAGCAGGACGGCTAGCCCGGCCTGTTTAACGGCTTCGAGCTCGGATTGCCTGATCTCCTCAATGTCGCTCAGCAGCGCCTTGAGCTCGCTGCAGGAATTCTCGCCTGAAGGTAGTTTGGCCCATTTTTTCTTATCGCCTTTGATCTGTTTCAGCCTGCCGCCCCTTGCCAGCGCCATCAGCGCATAGTCGTCCGAGGGCTGCATGGCCGAAAGCGCCGTGGCCAGGCTGAGGACACCTCGCATATGCTGGTAGAGATGGTCCGATTTGTCAAGGCATAGGCTGTACAGATTCTTCATCATCGGGATGGCCTCGACCAGTCTCGCCACCGCCCGACGTGGAGGCTCAGGGTGTGCAGGGAAAGGCCGAGATATGCGGTCGTAGTTGCTGTGCAGCGCCAGTGTTGCATCGCGCAGATGGTCCGTTTTCAGACCCAATTTAATCAATCTCAGCAGCTCGAGTGCCGTATCGCCGGTCAGCAGATCACCGTGCAGCCAGGATTGCCATTTATCCTCGAAACGTATGTCGGCCTCGATGGGTTCGGCGATGCGGAAATTGGGAGGCAGGCCCGCCTCCAGGGGACGCTCGCGCAGCAGGGATGCGGCGAAGCTGTGTAGCGTCTGTATGCTGGCGCCGTCCATAGCTACGATTGCCTCCCGGCAGCGCCGTTTCTCCTCCTCGGTGGCTGCGGGCGAGACGGATTGCTCCTCCAGACCGCGCCTGACGCGATCGCGCAGCTCGGCGGCGGCCGTCTCCGTGAATGTGATGGCAGCCAGCCGGTCGATGGTGGTTGATCCTCGCCTGATCAGGTTGACGATGCGGGCGACCATCTCAGTCGTCTTGCCGGTTCCGGCACCGGCCTCGACGAAGAGCCCTTCATGCAGGTTTTCGGCTATCCTTTTGCGGGAATCGCGGTCGGCCGTATGCTGAAGACGGTTCATTGCAAAATTTGCCTCTCGACGTCCTTCATGCGCAAGTAGCGCTGCAGCGCGGGATCGCCTGATTTTCTCTCCAACTGTATGAAGCGGTCGGTGTGGCAGACGCGTTTGAAGTCGCACCATGCGCAGCTTCCGAAGTCCTCGTTTTCGATGCGGCCAGGGTTGGCTACGAACATACCGGCGGCTATGCCGCTGATGATCACATCCAAGCACTCCCTGAATCTCTCTTCCACCACTGCCAGCGGCACCTCCATGCGCCTGAACCCTCCGCGGCCCGTGTTGTACCAGTACATGGCCTCTATCATACAGTCCCCTTCCAGGCCAGCGCGCAGCGCTAGGGCGTAAACCGGTAATTGCAGTAGTGTGCCGCCCATCAGCATGTCCTTTTTAAATATGTCCAGGTTGCGGGCGCGGCCTGTCTTGTAGTCGATCACCCAGGCCCTGCCGCGGCCGGAATTGAAATCGATGCGGTCTATCTTGCCGCGAAAGCAGATGGTGAGTCCGTCAGGAAGCCGAACGCGGGGTGCCGGGTGGGACCTGGTATCACCGCTCAAGCCAAAGCTGTACTCTGCGTATACGGGTCTCGACAAATTAGCCGCGCGCAGAGCGTCGTCCTCCTGCAGAAAGACTGCAAGGTCATGCAGCATCTCGCTCTGAGCTGCCTGCCAGAGCAGTGGATGGCCGGTGATGCCGCGCCTGCCGGCCTCCTCGAACTCATCTACGGCTATGCCTGTCAGCAGAGCCAGGTGTTTTTTCTGCCAGGGCGCGCCGTAGGCCGGCACGATACCGGCGGACGAACATTCGTTGAGAAACCTCTCCAGCACCCTGTGCAGCAGCGAACCCCGCTCCATGGGATCGATCTCCAGCAGTTCTTCGGGGGGATCGAGAACAGCGATATTGAGTATATTCTCCAGGAAATATTTAAAAGGGCAGTCGGCCCATCTTTCCAACCTCGTGGCTGAGAAGGCGGCGCCGTCCTCAATAGTCAACCTGCGGCTGGCCTGCCTTACGCCTGCCAGGTTGCCGTCCCAGGCGGTGAAGCGTGGACTGTTGCGCGCATCCTCCATGTCCAGAACACGCCTGCCGAAGCTGCCCGGAGGATTGAGGAAGTGATCGCGGACAGGTTTGCCCGCATCGTGCCAGCGCGCCAGGCTGCTCAGATGGTAATCGTTCTCGTCAGCGAAGCAGGTATCCTCCGCCAGTTTCAGCCCCTGCCGGGGCGACTGGATGACTGTCAGCCAGGAACGGTTGCCCATCTTCTCGAGCTCAGATGTGCTGAGAGGTTTGCCGCACAGCGCCGAGGCTGCAGCCACAAACCATGGCGCAGGGTACTGAGATCGCTCATTGGCAGCCGTCGACCAGCAATAGGAAAGCATGCGCTTGCGCCCTGTGGCCAAAGCCTCGAGGAAAAGCCTGCGCTCCTCCAGCCTGCGATCGGACCTAAGCGGCAGGGCTTCCGCCAGATTCAGCGAGGCTCGCACGGAATCGGGCAGCACGGCGTCGTCGGCGCCGCCCGGTGGAAAGGCGCCCTCAGCCATCCCCAGTATGTAAACCGTATCGAAATCCATACACTGGGCCATCCTGAGGGGTGCGGCGAAGACGCCTTCTCCGTATTTGCCCAGTTTATCGGCCAGGCTTCCCAGCATATCGTCCAGCATCTGGCGGAATGCTGCCAGGCTGGTGCCCTCCTCGATCATATCCAAACCCCGCATGTCTGCAATGGTCTCTCGCACGCGTTCAAGGGACTCACGGTCGGCCGCCGGCCATTCCTGCGGTCGGTGTGCGAACTTCTTCAGCATCTGTAGCGACCAGTCCGCAAACTCGCTCCAGGGCCTGCCGTCCGCGGGATGCTTCTGCGCTGCGACTTCTCTCACGAATTCCAGCAATCCGGCTGCGGACTTCAGCCGGCCTTCTCTTCCCGCTATGCGGGCGGGGCCGTCCTCCTCATTCGCCCGCAGGTCATCCAGTTCGGCCTTTCTGCTCTCGATGTAGCCGGTCAGACGCTCCGACCAGGAACTCCTTCCGGAGACGATTCCGGCCTCCTGAGATATCACCTCCCAGTGGACCAGCTCAAGTGATGCCGGGTACAAGCCTTCTTTAACACTCACGGGCGCCTCGGCGATCCAGTGCATGAGACGCGCACGGTCCAGGTCGCCGGCCAGCACATCCAGCAGTCCGGTCAGCAATCTTCCCGCCGGCGTGTCGCGCAGCGTGCGGGGGTCAGGTCCGCAAAGCGGAATGCCGGCTGCCTCGAACCGGCTTTCGATAATAGATGCGTAGGGGTCGGCATTGCGGTAAAGCACGGCCATGCGGTGGAAGGGTTGCCCGTCTTCGGCATCCTGCATAATGCGGCGGACCACGCAGCGCACCTCTTCGGTTGCACTGGGAGCGACCAGTAGATGGCTTGCGGCTGCATCATCATCACCGAAGGACGCGCGTGCTTGCACCGGTACATCGCAGGCCTGCAGCTTCGCTATTTCCAGAGTGGCCGGTCTGTCGGCCTCCCCCTCCCCCGTGAGAGGGATCACCACCTCGCAC
>DAOUFT010000025.1:0-27055 GCA_034429855.1 Dehalococcoidia bacterium | reverse complement strand
CCTCTAAAAAGTCCAATATGTTATGGCCGCTTACAATATGTTGACAATACCTAATTATACAGCTTAAAATAGCGTCTGAGCTCGGGCGTATGTGATTAATACGCACCGAATATAATGACAAGTCCCCGGATGGGAACCGGTTTGTGAGAGGCAAGTGTATCTGTAGGGTCTTGAAATTCTGTTATGCCATACTCCATGTTATCTCCACCCTATGTTTTTGGAATTCATTAAGCCACATGCAGCACCCATACTTTGGAACAACACGATAGTTATTTCATCTTTGTTTTCATCTGCACCTTGGAATCTATGGCTGAACGCTTGCGTATAACCGGAATTACTGGTTTGAGGAGGTAGTTGTCTTGAAGAATAATGGAAAAATATTTGCCAGCGCCGATGAAGCATTGGCAGACATCCCTGATGGCGTGATCATGGCAGCCCATACGTGGGGGTTCTGCGGCACACCATGTCACCTTTTTTCCGCCATTATGCGCTCAAATATCAAAGATATTACATTACTCTGTCCCAATTTCTTTCCTCATGGCGGGCTTGAGCAATACTTGCCCGGGCCTACTTCGTTATTACCCAAACTGAGAAAACTTATTACGCCTGGTATCGGCGGGGCACGCGCGGTGGGCTTAGCTGATAAGGGTTTCCTTGATGATTATGTGCGAAGCGGCCAACTCGTGACAGAGGTTATACCACACGGCATCTGGATTGAAAGGCTACATGCGGCCGCCATGGGTCTCGGTGGATTTTATAACCCCGTCGGAGTCGGTACTGAGGTTGAAACCGGAAAAGAAAAGAGAGTCATCGATGGCCGTGAATATTTTCTGGAGAAGCCTATCAGGCCGGATGTTGGCCTGATCAAAGCACGCAAGGCAGACCGCTTCGGCAACCTGGTATATTACGGAGCTTCTCGCGGATCGCATCCAATCATAGCCATGGCCTCAAAGCTTACCATTGTCGAGGTTGATGAGGTGGTGGAGGAAGGCGAACTCGATCCGGAAGCGATTGTTACTCCGGGCATCTACGTGGACAGGATAGTGGTGATGAAGGAAGATGATGTAGGAAGTGACAAGCATAGACGGGATCTCATGCAATTCGTCATGGGAGACGTTATCCTGCGCAGGATTCTTCTGGGTATCGCAGATAAGGGGGAACAGAAATGAAAGAACGTTTATCTGAAGACGTGGTTGCCCTGCGAGCGGCCAAAGAATTAAAGGCGGGAGACTGCTGCAACCTGGGTTTGGGCATGCCCCAGCTTTTGGCTATGTGCGTTCCCGACGGTGTGAGATTTCAGACGGAGAACGGCGCTCTTGGCTATGGTGCTCTGGTAACCGAAGATAACTGGAAGGAAGCTGACGACGGAAGAGTTGACGCCGGAGGCAGATTCTTTATTGAGGCCCCGGGTATGAGCTACTTCGATTTTCTCACCTCATTTGCCATGATCCGTAGCGGACGTATTTACACCGTCCTGGGTGGCTTACAGGTTTCTGAAAAGGGCGACCTGGCCAATCACACCGTTGGAGGACAAGAAGTTTCTCTTATGATTGGCGGAGCGATGGATTTGGCCTGGGGTGCCAAGAAGGTCATCGTCATAATGACACATACAACCAAGGATGGTAAGCCTAAAATTGTCAGGGAACTCACCCTTCCCGCTACTGCCCGTAATAGCGTAGACATGGTAGTCACAGATATCGCAGTCATGGAAATCACATCCGAGGGCATTGTGCTTAAGGAAAGAGCCCCGGGTTGGTCTGTGGAAGAGATTCAGGCCTTGACCGAACCAAAGCTTATTCTGGCTACCGATCTTAAAGAGATGGAACTCTGAGTAATATGCCCTGGCCATCAAATATTATCGCGACCCTTGCCGCGAATTCCATGTGCTGCTGACTGAATAACCAGATTAAATAAGGAGGCAACATGAAATACGAAACACTGCTGGTCGAAAAGTCGGGAGACCTGATGACAGTTACAATCAACCGGCCGAAAATTCTCAACGCGTTGAACAAACAAACACTGCTTGAGATAAAGGAACTGCTGGCCACGCTCAGATCGGACACGCAGACCCGCTTCGTCATTTTCACCGGCGCAGGCAAGGGCTTCTCGTCGGGTATTGAATACAGCATGCAGTCGATGCAGGAGCATTACGACGCCGGTCTGCCCAATGAACGTGTATGGCAGCTCTTTGGCCAGGATTTCATGCAAGCCATGGAGAGTCTGGAGCAGATCACCATCGCTGCTGTCAACGGCGTGTCCGTCGGCGCCGGCATGTGCATCGCCATGAACTGTGATTTCAGAATACTGTCAGAAAGGGCTATTTTCAGCATACCTGAAACTGCGCTGGGCATATTCTTCACGTGGGGGGCCACGCCACGATTAACCTGTCTTATCGGACCGGCCAAAGCCAAGGAAATGATCATGACCTGCGACCCCGTTGACGCGCAGGAAGCTTTACGCATTGGACTGGCTAATAAAGTGGTGGCTCATGAGCAGCTCATGCCATCATGTCTTGAGCTTGTACAGAAAATACGAGCCAAGGGACCGATGGCAATACGAATTTGCACGAAGCAGGTCAACGCCGCCTCTTTGTCGAAGCTGGCCGATCTCTACCCGCTGGAGCCGGAATTGATGGAGTTTATTATGGCCTGCGGCCAGCCCGAGGAAGGCGGACGCGCCTTCATGGAAAAACGTACGCCCCAGTTTAAAGATCCGCAGACAAATTTTAAACTGTAGATAAACACTCCACAGATATCCTGACAGATGAAATAGCGGAGGTGCCTGTATACAGCCATCGCCGGAAAGAAAAAACGAGCTTGAAACTAATATATCGGGCGCATGAATAATTAAGGGCCGGCATGAACATGCCGGCCCTTTTTCTCTATAAGATTTTACTGTTATTTTAATTCCATGGATTCTGCGACCAGCTCCGCGATATCTTTGGCGAACAGTGTCTCTTCGGCGCCCTTGGCCTTGATGGCGTCGGTGAACATCTGCACGCAGTAGGGACAGGCCGAGGCCACGATATCAGCGCCCGTCTCCATGACCTGGTCGATACGAACCTCGCTGATACGTTTGCCGATGCGCTCTTCCATCCAAAAACGTCCACCGCCGGCGCCGCAGCAGAAACCTTTGTTGCCGGAGCGTTCCATCTCCAGAATAGGCAGCTTGCTGATGGTCTGCAGTACATGTCGCTGCGGTTTGTAAATATCGTTGTGCCTGCCCAGGTAGCAGGAATCATGATATGTGATCCTGTTCTCCTTCATGACGGCGGGCTTGATCTTGCCTTCTTCAATAAGCTTGGAGATAAATGTGCTATGATGGATGATCTCGAAGTTGCCGCCGAACTGAGGGTACTCGTTCTTGAGCGTATTGAAACAATGGGGGCACATGGCGATGATTTTCTTGATGTTGTAGCCTTTGAACTGCTCGATGTTATTGGCGGCCAGCGTCTGGTAAAGGTACTCGTTGCCCAACCTACGGGCGGGCTCACCGCAGCACATCTCCTGTGCGCCCAGTATGCCAAAATTAACACCGGCAGCCTTGAGTATTTTGGCCGTGGCGATGGCGATCTTGGTGCTCCGCTCTTCCAGTGATGCGGCGCAACCTGCAAAGAACACGTACTCGACGTTGGGTTCCTCCGAAAGCTGCTTAATATCCAAACCGGCCGTCCAGTCTGTCCTGGTCAATGTAGTACCCTTACAACTGTGTCCCCTGGCCTCAATGCACTGCAACACGGCCAGGCCGGTCTCGGGTACCTGCGCCAGATCCAAAACCAGATGGCGGCGCATATCTATAATCTTGTCTATATGCTCAACATACACGGGACAAATATCCTGACAGGCGCGGCAGGTCGTGCAGGCCCAGATGACATCTTCCGTGATGACCTCACCCACCATAGCCTTCGTGCCTGTCGATGCCTCCTCCGCCGGCGCAGGAGCAGCTTCGCCGCCAGCCTTGGCTGCCCTGGCTTTAGCCTTCTTTTCAGCCAGGAGAGCCGGGGAGCGCTCCAGCCAGTGTGTCTTGAGGTCCTGAATAAGCTGCCGAGGCGAAAGCGGCTTATCTGTGAGGTAAGCCGGGCACCTGTCCTGGCAACGACCGCAGTTGGTGCATGCATCCAGGTCGAACAGTTGCTTCCAGGTGAAGTCCTCGATCTTACCAATGCCGTAGGTCTCGGCGTTCTCAAGATCCACAGTGCTTAGCGCACCCTTGGGACGGGAGGTCTTGAAAAGCACATTAACCGGTGAGATTAAAATATGTGTCAGCTTGTCCCAGGCAAAGATGACATAGAAGACAGCGCCCACGGTAATTATCACGTGACTGTACCATAGTATCTGGTACCATAAATAGCGGGTTGCCTCGGGGAGCCCGGCGAACATGCCGGCGATCCAGAATCCGACGAACCTGATCTGCCCCCATTCAGGATGCACATAGTACTCGGGCTGAGACAGCCCCAGTGCCTCGGGTGTGGCGGCGATCATCCTGAAAGCCTGCAAGAAGAAACCTGTTACCACGACGATCAGAATAAGGAGAAGAGCAATGCCGTCGTCCATCACCGTGCTAAGTCTGCTGGGCTTCTGTATGTAACGGCGCACGAAGGCCATCAACAGGCCGATTAAAACCATAACTCCGGCTATATTCCACAATCCACCCAGGTAGATATACACGGGGCCTTGTATGAAAGCAGCATGAAACGGCTCGAACACATAGTGATTCAGAAAGTCCAGACCTGCGCCGATAAAGAGCAATATACAGCCCACAAAGATGAGAAAATGCATGATGCCGGGATACGGCTCACGCAGGAACCGCACATGCAGTGCACCGTCCCAGATCGTCTGTCGGATAAACTCACCAATGCGCCAGCCAGGCTTATCGAATCGTTTGTCCGGCTTGCCCAGAGTCCACATCTGGTAACGTTTGTACACCGAGTAGCCGATCAGCGCGATGGCAATAACCGACATAAGGTAGAGGGCTATTTGTACTAACAGAGGGATGTGCCAGAAAATTTCTCGCGTTGCTTCCATGTTACTCCTTCCGAGATTATTTTCTTAAAACCGCAATATTATATTACTTTTGAGCAGCTTGTTCCATCCGCTTTTAAACTGAAACTCGGCTATGTTTTAGCATTAGCAGCTACCGCAGACGGTTCATTACGGCTCAGGCCAGCTTGTATTCTCTGCCGGCGGCGGTGAACAACCTGACAATAGAGCTTTCCGGTATGTCCACGCTGCCCAGCGGAACCTCCCTGTCATCGCAGAAATGATGATAATCGCTGCCCCCCGTAGTCAGTAGGTCATGTCGCTTGGCTAGGCCTACAATCCGGCTGATGGTCCTCTGGTCATACTGGCCGTAATAAGCCTCGATGCCCTGTAACCCAGCAAGCTTGAGATCAACGATCAGGTTATCCACATCCGCAATATCGGCGGGGTGCGCCAGTACCGCTATACCTCCCGACTTCCTGATGATCCTGACCGCCTCAACGGGCCCCACTTTTTCGCGACTAACGTAGGCCGGACCGTTCCTGCCTATATATCTATCGAAGGCCTCTTTTTCATCGGAGATATAACCTCTCTCCAGCATGGCTTGCGCGATATGAGGACGGCAGATCGATTCGCCCCTGGCCAGGTCCAACACCCGCTGCCACTCCACCGGCATACCCAGCTCTGCCAGTTTGGACAGCATTTTCTGCGCCCTGCCCACGCGTGATTCCCTTATCCCGGCCAGAGAGGCCACCAGTTTCGGATCCTTATAATTAATAAAGTAACCCAGTACATGTAACTCACCGGTGGCAAAATCGGTATTTATCTCAACTCCCGGGATAACTAATAGTCTGTTAATGTTTGTAGCCGCAGCCAGAGCCTCTTCAACGCCGCTGACGCTATCATGGTCGGTTATGGATATGACCTCCAAGCCTCGTTCATCCGCCAGTGCGACCATCTGGGTCGGCGTCAATCGCCCGTCCGATCCGGTGGTATGCAGGTGCAGGTCAAACCTCACGAACCGCTCTCCTCAAGTCTTATCCTCTTTATCCCACTCGCTTTCCCCGTCTCACTGTCAATATTCAGTAGCACGGCATCCAGCGCAGCTGTCCCTTTACCGACCGACAACCTGTGAGGAAGTCCGGTAAGGAAGCTTCCCAGCACGTTGTCGACATCATCGCCGATAACGGAATCTACAGGGCCAACCATACCGATATCCGTAACATAGGCGGTGCCGCCCGGCATAATATGACTGTCCGTGGTTCCCACGTGAGTATGCGTGCCCAGGACGGCGCTGACACGGCCGTCCAAATAACGGCCGAGAGCTATTTTCTCGGATGTCGCTTCGGCATGAAAATCGACCAGTATCATATTTGGTAGTGGTCTGAGCGAACCCAGCAGATTGTCCATGGCACGGAACGGGCAATCCGCCGGTTTCATGAACACACGCCCGATTAAATTCACCACGAGTACACCATTTAAGATTAGGTAACCTCTTCCGGCCACCCCCGGTGGGAAATTAAGCGGACGTATGATAGGCAGGTTTCCGTCCATGAAGTCGACTATCTCACGTTGCGCCCAGATATGGTTCCCGCTAGTTATAACATTCACACCTGCATCCAACAGCTCCTGCGCGGTCTTAGCAGTGATACCAATCCCATGGGCGGCGTTCTCGCCGTTGGCTATAACCAGATCGACATTGTGATCATTAATTAAGCCTGGCAGAAACTGTTGAAGCGCCCTCCTGCCAGGCTTGCCAATCACGTCACCCACAGCCAGGATGATCAAATATCTACCTCTTGCCGGTTATTTTGCGTAATCTACAGCCCTCACCTCTCTCATTACTGTTACCTTTATTTGTCCTGGGTATTCCAGACTATCTTCAATCTTTTTAACTATGTCTCGCGCCAACCGCATGGCAGCCAAGTCGTCAACCTGCTCCGGTTTGACGATGATACGTACTTCGCGGCCGGCCTGGATAGCGAAGGCCTTTTCCACACCTGGAAAGCTACTGGCCACGTTCTCCAGCGCTTCTATGCGCTTTATATACTGGTCGAGCGACTCGCGCCTGGCACCAAGCCGTGAGCCACTGATCTGGTCCGCCGTGGCAAGGATAAAACCCAGAGAGCTTGTCGTCGTGGCCTCGCCATGATGTTCGGATATAGCCTGCACTACTTCAACAGATTTATCCCACTGTTTAACTAAGTTGGCGCCAATCAACGCATGCGGGCCTTCCACTTCATGGTCAACGGCCTTACCGATATCATGCAGCAGCGCGGCCCGCTTGGCCAGAGTAACATTTGCCCCTATCTCGGCAGCCAGCATGCCCGCGATGTGAGCGACTTCCATACTGTGCGTCAGCACATTCTGTCCATAGCTGGTGCGGAACTTAAGCCGTCCCAGCAACTTTACCAGCTCTGGATGAAGGCCCTGCACACCCGTCTTGCGAGCAGCCTGCTCACCTTCCAACTTTATGGTAGATTCGACTTCGATCTTGGCCTTGTCCACCACTTCCTCAATCCTTGCAGGATGGATGCGACCGTCCAGTATCAGGTTGGTAAGAGCCACCCTGGCCACTTCTCTACGGATAGGATCGAAGCTGGAGATAGTAACGGATTCGGGAGTATCATCGATAATAAGATCGACACCCGTAGCCTGCTCAAGGGCGCGTATATTGCGTCCTTCGCGCCCTATGAGGCGTCCTTTCATATCATCGCTGGGCAGCGGTACAACGGAGACGGTCGTCTCCGACACGACATCGGTAGCACATCTCTGAATGGTGGTGGCCAGTATGTCCCTGGCGATATTGTCGACATCTTCTTTGATGCGGATCTCCCACTCTCGTACGCGGCGGGATGCATCTTCCTTTATCTCATTTTCGACAGCATTTAGCAGCTGCTGCTTGGCTTCCTCGCTGGACATCCCGGAGATCGCTTCCAACCTCTGAAGCTGCCGCGACTTAACCTCCTCCACCTGCTCTCTAACTGTATCGATCTCCTTTTCCTTTGCAACAAGGCTTCGTTCCCTCCGTTCGAGAGCTTCGAGCTTTCTTTCCAAGCGCTCTTCGCGTTGGCTTGATCTTCTTTCTAGACGCTGCAGCTCGTACCGCCGCTCCCTGCTTTCAGCCTCAGCCGCCGCCCTGACCTTGACCGCCTCTTCCTTGGCATCCAGGATCAGCTGTTCGTACTTAGCTTGTGCATTATCGAGTAATCTCTTTGCTTCGTTCTGTGCGTTGCGTATCTGTTGATTTGCCAGCAGTTGCCGGGCAAAGTAGCCAACCAGTAGAAACAACACGGCCACAAGGCCGATTATCACATAGTATATCCAGTCCATAATTCAGTAGCCTCTCTTTATAAATAAACCGTTGCGGGTTATACATTTTGTTAAACCTCGATAATTATTATACCCTTATTTAAGGGTTCGTAACCACTTTATGTTAAAAAAATATTATTTTTCATCACTTTGGTTGTTTCTGCTTTCCCATAGACGCGCAACAACCTCTCGTACGAGTTCGAATCCGTATCCCTTTCTGGCAAGATAAGCGGCCAGACGTTTATAGAACTCGGGATAATCTAGATCCTTCAGCTGTTTTGCTTTACTCAAACCCGCCCTTATTGCATTGGACTCGTCATCGATGCCGCCGGTAACGCGCTGAATGATCATGACGTCAATACCTTTCTGCATTAATTCACGTTTAATCATCAGGCTGCTTTTATGCCTGCGCGAAATCCTCTCCCTGGCCCACATTTCCGAGAACGATGCATCATCAATGAATTTAAGCTTTTTCAGCCTGTTAATAGCGCGATTGACCGAATCTTCGCCGAACCTGCGCTTGTAGATGAGATGTCGGCGTACCTCGGCCTCGCTACGCGGCCTGTATTCGATATACTTCAACGCAGCCTCATAGCACTGCGGATACTCGTCTCCCCTGCCACTCTGGGAGATATGGCAATCAGTCAACCGCTTCCCTTCCCGGCACAGCAGCAACCTGACCGGTCAGGGCGATCTGCCTTATCTGCTTCTCAATCTCCTGTGCCGTCTCAGGATGTTGTATCAGATATTCCCTGGCTTTTTCCCTACCCTGACCCAGCTTGGTACCCGCGAAGTCGAAGAAAGCACCTGATTTTTTGATAATACCCGTGCTAACACCCAGGTCGATAATGTCACCCTCCTTGCTTATACCGCTGTTAAACATTATGTCAAATTCAGCCACGCGATAGGGTGAAGCAACTTTATTTTTAACGACCTTGGCGCGCACGCGGTTTCCGATTATCTCACTCCCGTTTTTAATTGCTTCCGATTTACGCAGATCTATTCTGATTGAGCTGTAAAATTTCAGTGCCCTGCCTCCCGGCGTCACTTCTGGATTACCGAATATCACTCCGACCTTCTCCCTCAGCTGATTTATGAAAATGACCGCGGTGTTGGACTTGCTGATCTCATGTGTAAGTTTGCGCAGTGCCTGCGACATCAGCCTGGCCTGCAGGCCTACATGAGAATCACCCATTTCGCCCTCGATCTCAGCCCGTGGCACAAGAGCAGCTACGCTGTCGATGACGACCACGTCCAGCGCATGCGTCCTGACCATCCTCTCGGTAATATCCAGAGCCTCCTCGCCGGTTCCAGGTTGCGCGCCTTTCAGCGCGTCGACGTTCACTCCGCAAATAGCAGCATAATTGGTGTCAAGCGCATGCTCAGCATCGATATATAGCACCAGCCCACCCATTTTTTGAGCCTGGGCTATTATATTGAGCGCCAGAGTTGTCTTACCTGACGCCTCCGCACCATATATCTCAGTTATGCGCCCACGCGGTATCCCCCCCACACCCAGAGCTAGGTCCAAGCTTAGAGAACCAGTGGGTATAACTTCAACTTTTACCTTAGCCTGGCGTTCTCCCAGGGACATGATGGACCCCGCCCCATACTGCTTCTCAATCTGACTTATCGCCAGGTCAAGCGCCTTGCCTTTTTCCACCCGTTCTTTATCCGATTCCATTTCTCCTCCTGCGATTTATTTTTTACACCCACACCAACAAAATATTTAATTAAAACAATTGTACTACAAATAAAACAGTTCTGCAACATTTGACTATTAAGCTCAAATTTCGCAAAATTTTAAGGAGTATCAAAATGCCTATCTATGAATATATCTGCCCCAAGTGCCAAATCAGGTTCGAGCAATTGCGATCTTTATCCAGCGCCGAAGAGGACGCTGAGTGCCCAAAATGCCAGGCTCGATCCGGTCGCGCCGTATCCAAGTTCGTTTCCCGCTCAAAATCCGATTTCAGCATGCTCGACCACATGCCTTCCGGTAGTGGAGGTAAATCTTGCAGCGGATGTACCTCCGGCAATTGCTCCACTTGCGGTTAATAGACGTCGCATCTTCAACTTGTACGCAGCCCGGCTGCATTATGCAATAATCGTCTTTTCGATAACCAGTGTAGCAATTCCCAGCATAATAGCCTCTGCCATAATTGTGGCTGTAACCATGATAGCGGCATCATAAAAGAAGCTCTCGGGAAACATCATAATCAGGTAATCTTTCGAGGGATCCAGCAGCCATAAATCATTGGAAAAACTCATGATATGAAACAGGTAAAAGAGGCTATTAAAATCGATCAGCGACCAGGTCACCAACAGTATCATAATAGCCAGCGCGACAACAGAACCTGCCAGAATTCCTCGCAGTAGCCTGCGCACACCTAACAGAGTGAAGACCGCAGCACCCGATGCCACGAAAGATAATATTGCTGCTATCTGAAGAATCTTGAAAACAGAGATTATATGGCGTACGTCCTCCAGATGGATCAGCTCCTTCTGGTTGTAAAGCAGCCGTGACTTTCCCCACGTTTCAACCGTCATCTGTGGCGAGTGTATCTTTCCGCTGAAATAGTCCACCATATTCCGGGCTACGCCATCCAGTTGCACACTGCTGATACCGGTCGCGACGCTTATATTGTATTTTGTGAATCCGTAGCTGTAGAGCCCCGCTGAATGTGCGTAAATACTGACCGTTCCCGAAATGATAAGAGCAGGTATCGATATTAAAAGCACGGCCAGTGCCAGCCACCCCAAAGGCTTGGGCGCTATTTTATTGAGCGATGTAGTTAGATTCAACTTCTCCCCAATAATCGTAATTGGCCTTAAAAACTTATGCTATAATTTTATACCATATCTCCGGGTGTGCCGTATGTTTACCCACCTGCACGTTCATACCGAGTTCAGTTTGCTTGACGGTTGCTGCCGCATTATCCCGCTTGTGCACAGGGCTAAAGACCTCGGTATGCGCAGCCTTGCCATTACCGATCATGGAAATATGTATGGCGTAATCGATTTCTATCGTATCGCCCGTGAGTGCGGCATCAAGCCCATTATCGGCTGCGAGATGTATATCTCACCGGGCGATTACCGCAGCAGAGAGGCTTCAGAAAAGACCAGTTACCATGCCACGTTGCTGGCACAGAACCATACGGGCTACAATAACCTGATTCAGCTTGTTACTCTGGCCAACATCGAGGGCTTTTACTACAAGCCGCGTATCGATAAAAGTCTGCTGCTGAAATATGGCGATGGGCTGGTGGTTCTCTCAGGCTGTGCCCAGGGTGAACTGGCGCGCCTGATACTGCAGAACCGTCTGAACGAGGCCGAAGAGGCAGCCAAATGGTATAAGAGCAGCTTCCCGCATTATTTTATTGAGATACAGCGTCATCCCATTGCCGAAATCGAGAAGATCAACGAAGGCCTGCTAAGTCTGGCCAGGAAACTCGATATACCTATTGTAGCCACCAATGATGTCCACTATGTCTATAAAGAGGACGCCTATATACAAGATGTGCTGCTGTGCATAGGCACTAATACCAACGTAAACGATGAACGGCGTCTCAAGATGGACGGCGATTTTTTCTATCTTAAAACACAGCAGGAAATGAAGGAGCAATACGCAGATATACCGGACGCGATTGAGAACACACGCGTCATCGATTCGCTCTGCAACCTTGAGATCGAGTTCGGCAAACCGCATCTCCCACAGGTAGACCTACCCCCGGGAAAGACCTCGCATGCTTACCTGTCGGTGCTGTGCTGGAGAGGGCTCAAGGAAAGGTTGCCCGATGCCGATGCGGCAACCGAGAAACGCCTTGAGTACGAGCTTGATGTGATTGAAAAGACGCAGTTCGCCGACTATTTTTTGGTGGTGCACGATCTCGTATCTTTTGTGAGGAAAAACAATATCTTATTCGGCGTGCGCGGCAGCGCAGCAGCCAGTCTGGCGCTCTTCTGTCTGGGAATAACAGATATAAATCCCCTTACATACAACCTGGTGTTCGAGCGTTTTCTTAATATCGAGCGTCGCGAGATGCCCGATATCGACTTGGATTTCCAGGACGACCGTCGGGAGGAGGTGATCGCCTACGTTAACCAGAAATACGGCACCGACCATGTAGCGCAGATTATCACCTTTGGAACGCTGGGCGCCCGGGCGGCCATCAGGGACGTAGGTCGTGCGCTGGGTATGAATTACGGTTCTGTCGACCAGGTAGCGCGGCTGATACCTCCCAGACCTAACGTTAGACTGGATGATGCTATGATGGAGGTTAAAGAGCTGGCTGATATGTATGCCGCCGACGATATGGTGCGCAAGCTGATCGACACGGCCAAGAAGTTGGAAGGTATTTCACGTCATTCCAGCACACACGCTGCCGGAGTGGTCATATCGCGCGAGCCTCTCACACGCTATTTGCCAATGCAGCGTAGCAGCCGTGATGCCGGGCAACACTCCGCTATGACCCAGTTCTCCATGGAGAACGTGGCCCGCCTGGGATTGCTAAAGCTCGACTTCCTTGGACTGGCAAACCTGACATTGCTGGCAAAGGCCCGGGATGTCATAAAGGAACAGCATGGAATCGACCTGGACTTGCTCAAGATACCCATCAATGATACGAAGACTTTCGAGCTCTTCTCCTCAGGTGAGACAATGGGCATTTTCCAGCTTGAAAGCACGGGAATGCGGCGCTATATCAAGGAGCTACGGCCAACCAAGTTCACCGACATCGCTGCCATGGTGGCACTCTACCGACCCGGACCCATGGAGCATATACCCACTTTCATCAGGGCCAAGCATGGGCTGGAGTCTGTGCACTATCCGCACCCGGATCTTGTACCCATACTTGAAGATACTTATGGTGTGATTGTTTACCAGGATCAGGTGCTTTTCATAGTACAACGTTTCGCTGGATATAGCCTGGGCCGCGCCGATATTATACGTAAGGCTATGGGCAAGAAAGACGCCGCCGTGATGAAGAAAGAGAGGCAGAACTTCATAGACGGCGCCAGGACCAAGGGTTACACGGAGAGTGAGGCCGAGGCCATTTTCAGTTTGATCGAACCGTTTGCAGGATACGCTTTCAATAAGGCACATAGTGTAAGCTATGCCCGTATTGCGTATGATACTGCTTATCTCAAAGCCAACTACCCCATCGAGTATATGGCTGCCTTCCTTAATACCTACTACGACAAGACAGACCGTATCGCTTCAGCCGTTGCCGAGTGCAGGCGCATGGGTGTCGAAGTGCTTAAACCCGATGTCAATTACAGTTATGCACATTTCACTATTGAGAAGTCCGGCGGCGGACGCGCCATCCGGTTCGGCCTTGCCTCCATAAAGAACGTCGGTAGCCATGCCGTTCAGCCCATAATCGTGGGGCGTAGGGCCGGCATATTTAAATCGATTGAGGATTTCTGCCGACGCGTAGACCTCCGTAATGTCAATAAAAAAGTGGTGGAGAGCCTGGTAAAGGCCGGCGCATTAGACGGTTTAGGACAGAGGGGATCTCTGCTGGGCGCTCTCGACCGCATCGTATCTCTATCACAGCGCGAGCAGCGTCAGAAGCAATCAGGGCAATCCAGCATGTTCGACCTATTTGGAGACAACGTGAATGTGCCCCTTCCCACGCTGGATCTGGAGGATTTCGATGTATCCCTGCAGGAGAAGCTATCCTGGGAGAAGGAGTTGATGGGGCTCTATTTCTCGGAACACCCTCTTACTGCCATGGCATCCCGCCTGGCCGAACATGCTACGGTGCTGTGCGGCGAGATCAATACCGAGATGGCTGGTGAGAAGGTCATAGTGGCCGGCATGGTCACATCGGTCAGACATGTTACTACCAGGACCAACCGTATTTTTATTATCGCTACTTTCGAGGATCTCAATGGAAGTATCGATGTCACAGTGTGGTCGGATGTCTACTCTCAGACACAGGATTTATGGGTGGATGGCAGCATCTTGCTGGTAGAAGGCTATGTAAAGGTAAGAGAGGACAGGGCCATCATCAACTGCACCAAGGTCAGCCGCTACGAGCCCGAAGCCTCCAAACTCGAAGCGTCCAAACCATCCCAGCAGGCAAAGAAGGACAACGGCGTGAAAAACAATCATGCACAATCCCGAACTCTCATTATTAACATCAGGCAAAGTGAAGATCCCCAAAAGGACCTGGAATACCTGCAGAAGGTGCTTGAAGTGCTGCGCAGGTATCCGGGTGGCGACAATGTGCAGCTGGCAATAAGCAGGGGCGATGAGATCACGCGCCTTGAGGTCCCGGATATTAAAATCGACTATTCAGACGATTTGATTGTTGAGCTGAGAAGGCAGGCCAACTCCTGATCGGAATTAGCCCCTCAGAAAATCGCGTATAAGAGAATTTACAAGCTGCGGCTTCTCGCGCACGATCCAGTGAGAGGCATCCGGGACGCGCCGGACTGTAAGATCGGTCACATAGTCATCCAGTCCATTAATGCATCCTGTCAAGAGTGCAGTATCTCTCTCCCCCCAGATTACCAGCACCGGTAAATCGATCTTGGGCAATCGCCCGGCTACAGTCGGCTGGCCGGCCGGTTGTCCCGGCTTCTCAAGAGCCTGCAGGCTGGCGGCGCGGTAGTAATTCAAACCTCCGGTCAGCGCACCCGGCTGCGACCAGGCTTTCCTATATCCCTCTACATCTTCATCATTTAATATCCCTTTTGCCATCAGGTCTCCAAAAGCCATCTTTAGCAGCCATGCATAATTATCGGCAGATAACCTCATTTCAGCCTCAGGACTGCGAAACAGGAGCATGTAGCTACTGGCCTTGCGCTGTTCCGGGTTGTCCCTGATCTCTCGCTCGAATATCACCGGATGAGGAGCATTTATAATGACCAGCCTTTCCAGATACTGAGGATAAAACATCGCAAAGTTCCAGGCGACAGCACCACCCCAATCATGTGCGACCAGGATAAACCTATCACGGTCCAGATGTTTGGCCAGCTGTCTAATATCCTCCATGAGGTACTTCTGTTTATAACTGCTTACTTCCTTCGGTCTGGAGGACAGGTTAAAGCCCCGCATGTCCGGGGCGACCGCCAGATGATCCCGTCCGAACTCCTCGAGCTGTACCTCCCACATTTTCCAGTACTCAGGAAAACCGTGCAGAAACATGATCAGCGGCCCGTTGCCACTGCGGGCATAGTGGAGTTTTATATCGTTGATATCAGCATAAGCGTGTTCAATCACAGACCACCTCGCCGCACATTTCGGTTATCAATAGAACCTTCCAGTTCAAGCAGCATGCGCTTTAATTGTACGTCCCCGGCTTTGCCTCTAAATCCACCCGGCTTCCCATCACTGCAAACTACCCTGTGGCAGGGTATGATAAGTGGCAACGGATTAACGGCTAACGCGTTACCCACAGCACGGCAGGCCAATGGACTGCCTGCCTTTTCAGCCACCCACTTATAGCTCCGCACCTGTCCGTAGGGTATCTGCGCGACTGCCTTCCAGACGCGACGCTGAAAGGATGTTGAGCCAGACAAGTCCACCCTGCAATTGAAACCATCTCTGCTACCCATGAAGTATTCCGCCACCTGTTGTTTGACTCCATCTACGTCCGTAAAACCATCCCGCACGTCTGTTTCCTGATCGGTTTTTATTAAAGACAGTGCCTGTTTCCTGTCAGCCACAGGTAGATTCAGCCTTCGGACTCCTTTCCGGGAGAATGAGATGCCCACCCATCCCTTTATCGTCGGTACAAGGGTATTGAACTCCCGCGCCATGGTTTTTCCCGTTTAATGCTAAACAAATTCGGGCTCGATCAATCCGTATTTACCGTCCTTTCGCCTGTATACCACATTAATGGAGTTGTCGACATCACTTACAAAGAGGAAAAAGTCGTGTCCCAGAAATTCCATCTGCTCTACAGCCTGCTCGACAGTCATCGGCTTTACGATAAAACGCTTGCGTTTATATACATGATGCGGCTGCTCAATGTCCGGAGTTTCCCGTTCAGTCGGTGTGCGAATGGTGTCGTGCGCTTTGCTAACGCTGTACCTTTTCTTGTACTTATCGATCAGGCGCTCCATCACGTCATTCACAGCATCGATGGCTGCCTTAGGGGTGTCGTGCTTTTGCTCAGCCCGCATGAGGAAGCCATTAATGTTAATCGTCACTTGTGCTCCGAAGACCGGTTGTCGCGATTTAGCTTTTTCTTCGATCAGGTCCAGCTTGACCGAGCTAATGCTGCTAAGGTATCTGGAAAGTTTTCCTAGCTTTTTCTCGGCATATTCCCGCACGTCATCATCCAGCTTCATGTTTCGTGCAGCAATTCTAATCTCCATATTCAACTCCTCTGACAGATTTCCCTGGCCAGCGTAAACCCCAGCACGTGTTCGGCACCTGCTGATTTGAGCGCCGTTGCACATGATTCGAGAGTGGCTCCAGAGGTACACACATCATCAATGAGAATGATATTGCGGCCTGCTGCCGAATCTGAATCGCAGGTAAACGTATTCTCCACATTTGCCTTACGCTCGTATACACTGGAACTGCGCGCCTGCGGCATGGTATTTCTGACCCGTTTTAACAGACCCTCATTGCACTCAATAGGCAACAGTTCCGCAAGAGCTTCAGTCAGCAATAAAGACTGGTTATAACCCCGCTCTCTGAGACGCTTCTCGTGAAGCGGCACAGGCACCAGAACGTCTCCCTTCAGATGATATTCCTGGAAATATGAGAACATATATGCCGCCAAGCAGTCGGAAATGGTTTTAACGTTCCGATATTTTAGTTCATGAACGGCCTTGCGGACGATACCGTCAAAGATAAAAACGGAGCGGATTTGGTCAAGTTTGCTGTTGATTCCCCAGCATTCCGAGCAGTACGCACCGCTGGATTCCGGTCTGCCGCAACGCCTGCACAGCGGCGGCAGAATCCTGCTCATTCTTTTCGAGCAGGCGGCACAAATAAAATCACCGACTTTCCCACATCCGATACACGTTCGCGGAAAGAAAAAATCGGTGACTTCATGCTGGAGCTGTTTCAACCATGCGGTCAAAACAACCACTCCACGCGTTAATCCGCCTTTATTCCGCTTTTCTCTCCTTCTTAATGACCGCGCAGTGTATGACTTGCGCCGCTGAAAATAGGCTCGTTCAGATATATGTCGCCGTTCCTGATTTTCAGGTTGAAGCCGCATTCAGGATTTGTGCAAACCCAGGCTTTATAATGTATCGCTGCCCCCTGGCTGCCGAAATCGGACAGCGGAACCAAATCACCCACTTTGCATTTTAGACACTTTGGAAAGGAATAGTTTTCCACTATTTTTTTCCACCTCCTCCAAGGATGAATAAAGTATAGCATTAACCAAATTTTATAAGCAAATTGGATTGTTCGAGAGCCGTTGACCGTCAGTCAATTCTTTTAACACCTTTCAATTCATATTCAGCCAAACGTGTATACAGGGCGCCATTGGAAGTGAGCCTGCTGCGCATCAGCGATACCGACCGGACCTGCATGGCCGGGCCTGCCTGCAACACGGCATTCTGTACCAGCTGGACGAATGCCTGACGTTGCTCGACGGTACATTCCTCGCGCAGCCTTGCCAGGGTAAGGTGTGCCGTGAACGGCCGGTTTTCACTCTC
The DNA here is from genome assembly GCA_034429855.1 of Dehalococcoidia bacterium. Lineage (GTDB taxonomy): Bacteria > Chloroflexota > Dehalococcoidia > GIF9 > UBA5629 > CAIMUM01. Next base: position 9,131 of record DAOUFT010000025.1, on the reverse strand, counting down.
AAATCCAACAGCGGCCATAGCTCGGTCGATGTCCTGCTGCAGATTGCACAGTTCGACAATGTCCCCCTCCAGACCCAGCCAGAAGACGCGTGCACGCTGCAGTCCGGGAAAGAAACCCGTATGCCCTGTAGTCAACTGAAACGGCCTGTGTGGTATAACCGATGTTTCCAGCGACCTTTTAACCGCCTCCAACCTCTTATGATCGATGTTGCCCAGAAACTTGAGGGTCAAATGAATGGATCCAGGATCAACCCATTTCACGAAGCGAAGTTGAGAGGTGTTCAGGTTTGCCTGAAACTGCCTCAGCTGCGCCACCAGGTCAACCGGCAGCTCTATAGCTATAAAAGACCTGACAGTCTCATTATCCATGCAGATGCAACCTTTAATCGATTTTGAAAAGCCGACGCGCGTTGCCTCCCAGCAAGGCATCTAGCTCACCGTTGTCCAGTCCGGATTCTCTGATGTGCAAAATCACTCTCTGTTGAGACAGCAGCGGCCAATCACTGCCGAAAATCAGTTTCTCTATGCCGCATAAAGCGGACGCGGCTTTATACACACCGGATTTGTATAGAAAAGGCCCGGCCGCCGTATCGTAAAAGACATCGGATAGAGCTTCTCCAACCTCGGGCATCATCTCATAGAAGGGTAGACCTCCGCCCATGTGGCATAAAATCGCTTTTAATCCTTTTGCCTGCAAGATAAACCTGAATACCCTATCAGGTGTATTTACCCCCTTGCCGGGATAATCGTGCCCTACAGGTTCGGAAACGTGCAACGACAGCACCATCCCCAGCGCAATCATGCGGTCGATCAGTGTTCGCATTGATTCGCTATCGCAAAGGTCGATTCCCTGCAGGTCCGGGCGCAGCTCGCCAGCTCCTCTCATACCTCCTGCATAGCAGCGCTCCAGTTCAGCCAGCGCTTCATCTTCCATAGCGGGTGGTATCGCACAGAATCCGATCAGCCGGCCCCGATGCCTGTCGCCTGCCTGCATGATGTAGTCATTACTGCGCAGGCACATCTCATGGCTGGACCAGCCTATGTTATGAACCACCGATATCGCAATCTCCTGCTCATCCATGCTGTGTATCAGCTCCTCCGCAGAGCATAGCCTGGCTTTCGGTTTGCCGTAAAGGAGACCAAAGCAGCGATCCGTTGCGCAAAGCTCCTCTCGTTTCCCGATCACATCCGGGCCGAAAATATGTGTATGCGCATCGATTATCATCACAAGCATTATAGATTAGCCGGACGTCATTAACAATACGGAATATGCAGTTAACAAATAGAGAAAATGGACATGGTAATCTGGTGTAGCATATAATGGATCGAGTTCAAACCCGCGACCCCGAGGTTCTGCATCGTATTGGGATCCCGGGGCATGTGCCACCTCAGATGACCGATTATAGTATTGAAGATTTAAAGGGCATCGCCCGCAAGCTTCGTCGGCACACAATCACCATGATCTCGACCGCTGGCAGCGGCCACCCCGGCGGGTCGCTTTCCGCGGCCGAAATCGTCACTGCTCTGTACTTCCACGTCATGCGGCACGATCCTAAAAATCCCCTATGGCCCGACCGCGACCGCTTCATATTAAGTAAAGGCCACGCCGCCCCCATTCTCTACGCTGCGCTGGCGGAATGCGGGTATTTCCCGCTCTCCTGGCTTACAACACTCCGAAAAACAGGCACCTGCCTGCAGGGACATACCGACAGCACGCTCACGCCGGGAGTGGATATGTCGGCAGGCTCGCTTGGCCAGGGACTTTCCGTTGGCATCGGCATGGCTCTGGCGGCCAGGCTGGATAAAAAGGATTACCGCACCTATGTAATGCTGGGTGACGGTGAATGCCAAGAGGGACAGGTATGGGAGGCAGCTATGTTCGCCCCCAACTATAAGCTCGATAACCTCACGGCTATTGTAGATTTCAACGGATTACAGCTGGATGGCCCGACCAGCAGGATAATGGACATGGAGCCTTTCGTGGACAAGTGGCGCTCCTTCAAATGGGAGGGTATGGTTATCGACGGCCACGATATGCAGCAGATAGTTGACGCCATTCAGAAGTCCGTACAGATAAAAGGGAGCCCGGCGGTCATCATAGCGCGCACCATTAAAGGCAGGGGCGTCAGCTTCATGGAAAACAACGTAGACTATCATGGAAAGGCGCCGGGCAAGTCCGAGACCGAGACAGCGCTGAAGGAGCTGGCATGACCGATTACGCAGAGCTGACCACGCGTGAGGCCTATGGCAAAATATTGACCGAGCTGGGGAGAGAGGACTCACGCATCGTGGTGCTTGATGCGGACCTTTCGCGTTCAACCATGACCAAATATTTCGCGCAAGCTTATCCCGAGCGCTTTGTGCAGTGCGGTCTGGCTGAACAGAATATGATCGGCATTGCAGCCGGGCTGGCAACCTGTGGCAAGATACCGTTCGCCAGCACCTTTGCCGTATTCGCCTCGAGTAGATGTTTCGATCAGGTGCGTATGTGCGTGGCGCAGCCGAAAACCAATGTAAAGATTGTATCGACACACGGCGGCATCACGGTAGGTGAAGACGGATCATCGCACCAGGCCATTGAAGATATCGCACTTTACTGCTCGCTGCCCAATTTCAACGTCGTTGTGCCCGCAGACTCCATTGAGACCGTTGAGGCGATTAAGGCGGCAGCCGCTACCAAAGGCCCGTTTTACGTAAGGCTGGGACGCTCTAAAACGCCCATCGTGTATACCTCGGGCTGCAGCTTCAAGCTGGGCAAGGCAGATATACTCAGGGCAGGCAAGGATGCTGCCGTGATCGCCACTGGCATCATGGTATACAAGGCGCTGGAGGCTGCCGAACTGCTGGAGAAATCCGGTATTAAATGCCGCGTGGTTAACATGTCCAGCATAAAACCGGTGGACCGCCAGGCTATCGAATCTGCGGCTATTGAGACCGGAGCGATTGTTACAGCTGAGGAACACCTTCTGCACGGAGGACTGGGGAGCATTGTTGCGCAGGTGCTGGCCACAGGTAAACAGGCTCCGCTTGCGTCTCTGGGTATAAAAGATACATACTGTAAGTCAGGCAAGCCTGATGAGCTGCTTGAAGCCAACGGGCTCACAGCCAATGATATTGTGAATGCAGTTAAAAACGTATTGGCCTGCAAAAGGTAGTGGCGATATAATAGCCGTACCGGGCGATAAGCCCCGTCTGCTTTCATCCGGTTATAAATAGAATGGAAAACGATCTTCGCACGGCTTTTTTAAACAAGGAGAGGGCTGAACTGTTTCTCAGCAATCTGGAGAAGCTGCGCGGTGATAAGGCCATTAACGAACTGTCCTATACGGCACTCAAGACAGAGTACTCCGTTAATCTACAGCACGCGCAGATAAAGATCGATCAGATCAAACAGGAGTTCAGCAAAAGGCTGGCGCTGCGGTCCCGCCAGCTCGGCGTTTTCAAGCAGGAGATGGCCAACCTGGATGCCCGCTTCAAAGTGGGGCAGATGCCGGCCGAAGAATATCTCAAGCAAATCAAGAACCCGCAGAAGAAGGCGGCATCGCTCGAAGATCAGATAGCACATCTCAAATCACTGGTAGAGGCCAGAAGCTCTGCAGAGGTGTCGGTACCTGAATCGACCGGACTTGCCTCTTTGTTTTCATCACGCATGCGCCGGAGCAGCCACCAGCCGGTCATGATGCCGATCGATACGACATGGACATCACCTGCTCCCACTCCAGAGCCTGAGCCACCCGCAGAGACACCTCCACCCGAGAAAAGCGACACCACCAGCATCACCAGCCTTCACATACTGCCAGACAGGGCCTATCCCGGAAGTTCGATTGGAATAATCGCTACGGTTATCAATTCCGGCACCGAGAGGATCAGGCATAGAGCCGAGTTCAAGATCAATGGAAGGCTCGAGGCTACTAATGAAATCATCATTGATCCTGGCAGCAGCCATGAGGTCACTTTCATGACCGTGGGCGGGGCGCCCGGAGCCTATAATATATCAGTCGATAAGGCCACCGGCATACTGAAGATCATGCCTCCGGCCTGACCAAAGTGCACTCCACATGAAAACTCGCATACTGGCCCTGCTTATCGCGTTCGCTGTTCTGGGCGTGCTGATTGCAGTAGCTCTGTACAGCAACCTGGCCATCTACATATCCATCATAGCCATCGGCCTGGCCCTTGCGCTACAAAAATACGTGGCAAGTTACTTCGGCTACTTCATTATCGTTTTTTCCAATATGCTGCATGAGGGTGACCGCATCAGGATCGACAGCTACAAGGGAGACGTACGGCATATCGGCGTCTTTTTCCTGACGCTGGACGAGGTGGGTGAGGATGAGAAGCTGGGCGGAGAGCTCACGGGCAAGATACTGAGTATACCCAACCTGATCGTACTGGACAAACCGGTGCTGAATTTCTCTAAAAGCTATGAGAAGAGTGGCCGGAAGCTTCATTGCGATTATATCTTCGATGAGATCAGGATACCCATAACCTCCGACAGCGACATTGTACAGGCGGCCACACTTCTAGAGGAAATAATCAACGAGGAGGATGGCCAGTACCTGGCACTGGCCAAGGAAGTTTTCAGGGAGAACTACCCCGCTTTCCTGCACGAGGCGGAGAGCAACAGGCGCGTGCTGATACACGTGGACGAGCAAAGGATATGGTTGAAGGGAAAATTCGTGGCGCCCTTCAGATTGAGGAACCAGCTGCGCACCAAAATGTACATGCATTTCCTGGAGCACGCCGGACAGAAATCGAGCATCAAGCTCGCCTGAGTTCGGAATTCCTCAAAGAGGGGAAAGTGCCGAGGGAGGGACTTGAACCCACACTCCCGTGAGGGAAGCGGATTTTAAGTCCGCCGCGTCTGCCATTCCGCCACCTCGGCATTTTCTTGGAGGCGGCGAGCGGATTTGAACCGCTGCATAGGGGTTTTGCAGACCCCCGCCTTAACCACTTGGCTACGCCGCCATTAACAAATAAAAAATGGAGCGGAAGACGGGGCTCGAACCCGCGACATCCTCCTTGGCAAGGAGGCATTCTACCACTGAATTACTTCCGCTCACTAAACTGTTAGTTAATATACAATTTGGTGCCGAGGAGGAGATTTGAACTCCTACGGGCTTACGCCCACCACCCCCTCAAGATGGCGTGTCTACCAGATTCCACCACCTCGGCCTGGCAGGGGTGGCAGGATTCGAACCCACGACACGCGGTTTTGGAGACCGCTGCTCTACCAGACTGAGCTACACCCCTAATTATACAAAAATTATAGATTTTTTAAAGTGCAGTAAATCTTACAATAGCCGGGCGATTATTGGCAAATGGATACAGGCAATAATCTATATTATTAAATGGGGCTGTACACGAAAACTATTTACAGCGTATAATCAGTAAAAGCGGCTGCAACGATTTCCTTAAATCGCCGTTAGCCAATCGAGCAGGGAGGGAGATATGAAAAAGATATTTGGTGCGTTCGTTGTGCTCTTATTTTTACTGCCCATGCTTATGTTGCCATCTGCAGTACACGGCATTATAACTTGCCCTACGGTCAGTACACTCGCAGCCACGAATATTGGTGATACCAGTGCCACTTTAAACGGGTCTGTTACCATACCATTTTTTACATCGTTGCCGGAACATCATGGCATTATTCTGACGTCCTCGCAATACGCTTCCCTTGAAGAGCTTCAATTTCTCGTTTCCTTCCAGTACGGCACCATCTACGGCGTTTATGACTATGAAACACCCGCGGTTTTAATGACAGTGTCCGGCAATTTCCAGGCGATTATAAACGATTTGCCGCCCTGCACCACGCACTATGCCCGTGCAAAGGTTGCTACAGCGGTTCACCCCATAAAATTCTACCTATATCAAAACACCTTACGGGGCGCGGGTACGGGTATCGACCCGTATCGCTTGCGGCAATTTATGCAGTTTCCAGTTTGCCCTGTTTCGTACGGGAATGTAATTACATTCGATACCACCGGCTGTCATCCATCTTTTGGCACCGGGCCCGGTTCCTCCGGCGGCCAGACCGGCTTTGGCCCCACAGCACCACCAGCCAATCCGCCTATTGTCGGCGTAAGCAGCGCTACCGTTGCCTCCACCAGGGTTTCGCCGGGCGAGAAAGTGGATGTGTCAGCTACCATATTAAACAAAGGCGGCTCCAGCGGAACTTCAAAGGTGACATTGTTTATCAACGGACAGGAAGAGGAATCCAAGGGTGTCACGTTGGCAAGCGGAGAGTCCACGACGATGCACTTCAGCATCAGCCGCAGCGACCCGGGCACTTATATGGTCAAGGTAAACAATGTCCCCGCCGGCAGCTTTACAGTGGACCAGTTTAAAAATAATGATGCTCTGATATACGGAGTAATAGCCTTATTCATCATCGGCATCGTCGGTATTCTGTACATGCTGATCAGAAAACGGACCGCATAAGCGAGGATTATCACGTGACGCTACGGATCTGCAAAGGTTGAATTAGTATTAGCCGTATCATTGGAGAGATTCTTTCACAGTTACTGAATGTTCCCGTGCTGTGCGGTGCATGGGTGACTTATTTGTTCCTGCGCATTCCTGATTCGGTACCCAACCGTATACCTGGTTATGCCTGGTCGATGACGTTTCTGGTTGCAATTCCATTATGCAGCCTATTCTTTTATATTCCGCATAAAAACGAAGATTCCCAGGCAACCAGGCGCAGGCAACGCATAGCCAGTTTCGCCATTTCTATGGTCAGCTATCCGATAAGCTGGCTGGTGCTGTCTGTGATCAATGCCCCATGCATTTTCACGGCAGCCGCAGCCATCTACACATTTGTGGCTTTGGGCCTCATGATCTCTAATTTGCTGATCCGTTATAAAGCCAGCGGACATGCCGCCGGCGTGGCCGGTCCGGTAGCTGCAATGATATATCTATACGGCATCTATGCAATACCATTGATCGTTTTATTACCCCTGGTGACCTGGGCGAGGCTGGCTGCCGAAGGGCACAACTTCTGGCAAACAGTAGTCGGTGCAACATGGTCTGCATTGATTTCGATAGTGGTATTGTGGCTATTTGGATTTCCACCGTTTCTGGGAGTGTTCTGGTAAGGTTAAATCCGTTTTGAGTGTAACTGCTATAGATAAAAAATTGGTACCCCTGGTGCGAGTCGAACGCACGACACGCGGTTTAGGAAACCGCTGCTCTATCCACTGAGCTACAGGGGCCTTTAATCAATAACAGGGCATGGTCCCTCGGGGCCATGCCTGTTTTTTTAAATATTATAGGAGAGCGGCCTTCGATTGTAAACGCCGCACTCGCTCGTCACTGCACCAGCGGACCAGGCAGCACTCCACCCTGATATCTGAAATGAAGGTTGAAATTGATGATGCCTCCTGCCGGCAATATCTGGCTTGAGGGAGTAATGGACTCCAGCACGCTGCTGGGCGGACCGCCGGAGCTGTAGCTAACCGAGTATGTTCCTGTTGCTGCATTGGTAAAACTCTGAGGCGCATAGCTGCCCGATTCGATATAGGGGCCATGCACCACATAGCCTACTGAGCCCGACCAGGGCTCTCCATTAAGCGTGGCCGTCACATGCACCGTACCCCTGGCCTGACTGAAGAAATTGAGCGTATAGTAAATGGTTCCACCGGAGGATAAAGTCTGCGATGCGGAAGGACTGATGCTGGCCAGCACCGCCCCTGTTGGACCGCCAGAATTGTAGGTCAGCGTATAGCTGCCGGTAGGCTGAGAGCTGAATGTGGCGGGTACAGTGTTGCTGCTATGAGAGCTGGGACCGATCAGACTGTAGCTGATACTGCCCGATCCGAGTGCCACCTGCCAGGGGGCACCGTCCAGCGTTGCATTCACCACAATAGTGCCATAGGTAGGCTGCGGCTGCTGGTGAACGAAATTCATGACGAAATATGCTGTTCCGCCGGGAGGCACGTTCTGCTGTGCAGAGGGTGTAATGCTGGAGAGGGTAGCACCCGCAGGGCCGCCAGATTTGTAGTTCAACTGAACGTTGCCACTGGGCACATAACCTACCGTACGCGGCACCGAATACTCGTTATCTTCCACCGGCCCACTTACAGTGTAATGCGTCAGCGTATACTGAACCGCGCCAGACCAGGGCATACCGTTGAGTGTGGCGCTGGTCTGCACGCTGCTGCCGGAAACCGGGCTGCTGAAGGCCATGGTGTAATTAAGCGACCTGCCTGCCACCAGGCTATCGGATGCAGAGGGTGATATGGAAACGAAGTTGGCTCCAGGCGGTCCGCCGTAATTGAAGGTCAGCAGATAGCTGCCGGCGGGCATATCGTTGAAGGTTTGCGGAGTAGCATTGCCCGATACAGTGACCGGGCCTGTCAGCGTATAACTGATAGAGCCGTACCAGGACGTGCCGTCCAGTGTGGTCGCAATATTGATAGTGCCCGTCGCCACTGGTGGAGGAGTTGGACTGCCGCCGGGGGTAACGAAATACCAGGCAGTAGTCCACGGTCCCGTCTCGGTTCCATAGGACGCCCGCACACGCCAAAAGTAGGTTGAAGCGGTGCTCAACCTTCCGGCAGGCACAACATAAACCAGCTGAGTCAAACTGCTTTCGTTCACCACAACATTCTGAAAACTGCTGTCGGACGCTATCTGCAGATGATACCTGTTGTTCCCGATACCCACCCATGTCATTGTAGGCGATAACGTCTGAGTTACGGTGCCGTTGACCGGCGTGGCCAGCACCACCGTAAGCGGATTGGTAGGCACGGCGCATCCGACTAGAGTGAACAATACCAATAAAAGCGCTAATGCAATTCTATACATAGCCACCTCCAACGCCGATTAGTTTAGCATAATTTCAGGGGCGCATACGTTTGACTACGAAGCCTTCGGGCGTCAGATACCCCCTTGGCCCCATCTCATCCTGCAGCTTCTTTTCTGCGCTGCGCACCACGACCTCTTTGCCTCCGGTGGGCAACTCGGCTTTGGCGCCGGTTTTATCGCTGTCTCTGGCGACCAGCACCCCTTGCGGTGTCCTGACGGGTCCTCCAGCACCCTTCCCGGCAGCGGCCGGTTCTGTCCTTCCAACAGGCGTAGCGTCAGTGCGAAGTTCGGATCTTGGCAGTTCCCTGGTCCTGATGACCCTT
>DAOUFT010000024.1:0-24544 GCA_034429855.1 Dehalococcoidia bacterium | reverse complement strand
CAAGCGGGTGATAATCCCCAGCTCGATACAATATCACGGTATTCCCTGGGAGGGACCTGAACCGGTGAACGAACAGTCTCCCGCCAGGCCGACTGTGGGATACGGCATAGGTAAGCACCTGTGCGAGCATTTGGCCCGCGAGTATAACAGGCTTCTGCAAATGGAGATCATTACGGTGCGTATCCCCGGTGTCTACGGACCCGGAGTGAGAATTGGAGCCAGGGGTGTTAACCTGATCGGTACGCAGGGTGGGATCGGTAACCCGGTGCCGTTCCCATATTCATCCAAGCAGGGCATGGTGCTTGCTCATGTGGATGATGTCGCTGAGGTTATTGTCAGGGCATTGTTTCTGCCGAAAATGCTGAGTCCCGTCTATCATATAGGCGGCCACTATTGTACAGCCGGTGAAATGGCCGAGATCGGGAAGCAAATTATTCCGGACATGCAGGTTACCTTCAATGAAGCATTCCCGGTCATGAAAATGTTCCACATTGACAACAGCCTGATGAAGAAGGAACTGGGTGTTGAACATCGCAGCCTGAAAGACGGCTACTTCGAACTTATCAACCTGTCCCGCAAGGAAGCAGGCATGCCGCCCATAGAAAAGAAATAGCTGATTTATATAAACGGGAGTCGAAAATGAGCGAAAACGTAGCAAGTGCAGAGAAAAAGACTGTTCCCCTGCAGGAAGGCCTGTTTGAAATGGGCGGCGATGGCAAGTATCACCTGGTGGCCAGCCGCTGCAAAAGCTGCAAGCTGACCTTCTTTCCCAAGAGAAAATACTGCGGGAAATGCGGATCTGCCGACGTAGAGGTGTTCCATCTGAGCGACCGCGGCAAGGTTTATACGTTCAGCCAGGTTGACAGAAAGAGCATTTATACCATTATCGAGCCGCCCTATATGGAGGCGGATGTCGAGATGCCCGAAGGCGTCCACATATACACCATACTGGATCAGTGTGACTTCAAAGCGGTTGATTTCGGAATGGAAGTTGAAGTATACGTGGACAAGGTCAAGCAGGACGAGGCGGGCAACGATGTCATAGCCTTTAAATTCAAGCCCGCCGGGTGACGGTTAGAGTGCGGATCGGCTCAGTTTGACGGAGGATACAGAATAATGAATGAAGTAGTAGTAATGGGTGTGGGCACACTGCGTTTCGGCAGGTGGCCCAACAAGTCCGTTATCGAGATGGCTGAAGTGCCCATCGAGAATGCGTTAAAAGATGCAGGCATCCCTTTCAAGGATATACAGGCCGCCTACATCGGCAGCGAGTTGGGGCATTTCCCCGATGCCAGGATGATCGTACAGAACTTCGGTTGGACCGGCATCCCTATCAGCCAGATGCAGCAGGCCTGCGCCAGCGGCTCGGCCGCGTTCAGGGAGGCCTATTTCTCGGTTGCTTCGGGAAGGTATGATGTCGTCCTTGTGGCCGGCTATGAAAAAATGGGAAAAGGTCTGATACCGGGCGGTGTGCCCGAACAGGATAAGGAGTACCATCTCCATTACATGGGGCTGGATGTGACTCCGGCCCGCATCGCCATGGCCATTAAAAGGAGGATGTTGACCTATGGCGACACCCCCGAAATGCTGGCAGCTGAGGCGGCTCAGTGCTTTGAATATGGGCATCTCAATCCCTATGCACACAATCAAAAGAAATACACCGCCGCTGATGTGCTGGCATCGCCCATGATCTGCTCTCCCATCACTCTTCTCATGAGCTGTCCCATCAGCGATGGAGCGTCGGCGGCCGTCATCTGCAGTAAGAAAAAAGCCAAACGATATGGAGCAAGCAGGGCGATTACTGTAGTCGGGAGCTTCGCGGGTACCCCGGATTACAATGACCTGGTGGGAGGGCCTGGCCCGCATATTGGAGGCGATTTCAAGGGCGGTAAACTTACCGCCAGGGTGAGCAAGGAGGCCTACGAGAAGACCGGTATAGGCCCCAAAGATATCAAGATAGTCCAGTGCCATGCACCTTTCGCTGGCGGCGGATTCATCTGCATCGAGTCGCTCGGCTTCTGCAAGGAAGGCGAAGGCGGGAAATGGTTCCTGGAAGGAAAAACCAAGATAGATGGAGAGGTGGCTGTCAATACCGACGGCGGACTGATAGCCAGAGGACATCCCTTGGGGGCCACAGGTGTCGCCGAGATAGGCGAGCTCGTCCGCCAGCTGAGAGGCGAAGGAGGCGCCCTGCAGATACCCAATAATCCCAAGGTTGCCATGGCACATAACGTGGGCTTGGGCTGCCTGAACCTGCATATTCTTAAAAAGTAGCGGCCGCAACTAAAGCTACATACGTTAGAAGTCTTTGGCTTCGAGATATATATCGGATATGATATATCGATTAGGAATATAGTTTTTACCATGAAAAACGAGGAGTATTTCAGGCAACTGTTCGCTCCCGGGCCGCCAGATGGGCGTGACAAGGTTGTCAGCCTGCGCACAGCGCTGGAAAAAAACCTGAGAGCGGGCATGTCCGTCTTCCTGGGCTGGAACGCCAATGCGGCGGTCTGCGAGATCATGCGGCAGCATAGGGGCGTCAAACCGGGCTTCACCCTGGTCATGTCCCTCACGTGGGACCTGTCTCTGAACCTGGTACACGGCGGTCTGATAAAAAAAATCATATCAGGGGGCTGCTCCTATCCCGCCCCCAGTCCGGGTCCCAGCCATGTCATTCAGAGGGCCTATCGCGATGGTAGCGTAGAGATCGAAAACTGGACCCTGTATTCCATGCAACAGCGGCTGATGGCAGGCGCGCTGGGTATAGGGTTCATGCCCACCAGGTCCATCGTCGGGAGCAGTATGGCCAAGGAGAACAGTGGCTGCTTCACCGAGATGACCGATCCCTTTGACAGGAGCAGAAAGATCGGGGCTGTCAAGGCTCTGACCACCGATATAGCCATTGTCCATGCACTGGCCGCGGATAAATACGGCAATACCATACTTTCACCCGTTTCACAGGATACCCTGTGGGGGCCCAGGGCGTCCACTGAGGGCGTGATCGTAACGGTCGAGAAAATAGTTGAGCCTGATTTCATACGCCGTCATGCCCATCTGGTCGGTATACCTGGCTATCTGGTCAAATCGGTTTCCCTCTGCCCGCTGGGAGCACATCCAGAGGGCCATTTCTCCTGTATCGAAGGTGTTGACAGCTATTGCGAAGACTATGAGTTCATGCTCGAGCAGAGAAAAGTCAGCAAAGAGCCGGAGGCGCTGGAAGCCTGGTTGAAACAGTGGATATATGACATCAGCGATCACGAGGAATACACGCGGCGTCTCGGGTTTCAACGCATATTTACCCTCAAGTCCGGGCTCAATACCACGGATCCTGCGGGCAATATTCCCCCTGCGGTGTCTGGCAAGAATGCCGGCCGTAACGAGGCCATGATCATCGCTGCTTCACGCGTAATTGCCGAGCGGGTAATGGAGGCCGGCTACCGGGTTTTACTGGCCGGTGTCGGACTGCCGGGGCTTGCTGCCTGGATGGCCTATTACCGTCTCAAGCAGGCAGGAATTGAAATAAATCTGATTCTCGGCTCGGGGGTGCTTGGATATCAGCCCGCGCCGGGCGATTCCAATTCATTAAGCGTGAGGCATGTGCCTTCAGCCATAATGCTGACCGATACAAATGAGATGTACGGTTTTATTATCTCGGGTCTAAGCGCGCAGTGTCTCAGTATCATCGGCGCCGCTCAAATCGATGAGAAGGGCAATATCAATACCACCAGGGTGGGTGAGGACACTTATATCAGCGGATCGGGCGGAAACAACGACAATACCAGTGGCGCCGCAGAGGTGATCGTTGTCGCGGCGCAGTCGAAGAGACGCTGTGTGCGGAAACTGGACTATCTGACTTCTCCCGGCGACAGGGTCAGCACTCTGATTACGGACATGGGCGTTTTCCGCAAAGGCGCCGACGGGAAGTTTGTTCTGACTGTCTGTATACCTGGTGCCGACAGCAGGTGTCCGGTAGCTAAATGTGATGAAATTCAGGATAATTGCGGCTGGAAGATCAGGACCGCCGCGAATGTTGTGTTTACAGACACCCCTGACGAGAAGGAGCTGGCACTGCTGAGGATGCTGGATCCGCACGGCTATGTATCAGGAGGATAGCTGCATGCAGAGGCTGACTCCGGAGGATGTGCGCATTTGAGCGGGCGGGATACTGCGGGATTTCCAACCGGCGATGATCTGGCGCTGGCCAGGCTTATCAGCCTGGTCGAAAGCGGAGATAAGCGGATCCCCGGCATCATACAGGCGCTGTCCTTAAAGCTGGGGAAAGCATATCGTATAGGCATAACCGGTCCTCCCGGGGCCGGAAAAAGCACACTGATCAACGGACTCACCACGCTGTTGAGAGCGAAAGGCTGCAGTGTGGCCGTGCTGGCTGTGGACCCCACCAGCCCCTTTAAAGGCGGCGCCATACTGGGTGACCGCGTACGAATGCAGAAGCACTACACCGATGAGGGCGTGTTCATACGCAGCCTGGCTACCCGGGGCGTAAAAGGCGGTTTGACGGGCGCGATCGGGGAGATTATGGACCTGGTCGATGCGTCCGGCAAGGACTATATACTGCTGGAAACGGTCGGCGTTGGACAGGGCGAGCTGGATATTGTCGGCCATGTGGATACCGTAGTGGTGGTCCTGGTGCCGGGTACAGGAGATGCTATTCAGACCATGAAGGCCGGCATAATGGAGATCGCCGACATATTCGCGGTCAACAAGTCCGACCTTGCCGGGGCCGATGATCTGGTCAACAATCTGACCGTAGCGATCGAACTGGCCCAAAAAGAAGAGCAATGGCGGATACCGGTTTTAAAGTGCCGGGCCGACAGGGATGAGGGGACGCAGGAGCTGCTCGATCAGATATTAATGCACAGGCAAATGCTTGAGGGCAGCGGCCTGCTGAAGGGAAAACGCGGCCGGCAGCGCCTGCAACAGTTCCGCAGCATGCTGGAGCAGAAAATTCTGGAGGATATAAGGTCGAAGCTGCTGACGGAAGACAGGATCAGGGTAATAGGTGAAAAAGTCGAGAAAGGCGAGATAAGCCCCTATGCGGCTTTGAGCCGGATTATGGACAGCAGCCTGGCCTCGCTTTACGGCAAAAAGACACGAAATAGTTCTGAAAAAAGGAGTAAAAAATGAGCGGCGAGCTGATAATCGAGCGTAAGGATTATATCTGCACTTTTACAATCAACCGGCCCGATAAGAGAAATGCGCTTAATTACGAGGTGCTCAGCGGCATTACCGACGGCATAAGCGCGCTTCTGAAAGAGGGCAAGACCAGGGCTATCATCCTGACGGGCGCGGGCGAAATGGCCTTTAGCGCCGGTATGGACCTGACCTTTGTCAACAGCCAGAGGGAAGTCGCCGATAAAGCGCTGGCGGATGCACTGAACAGCCTGGTCAACTGCCCCATACCCATCATAGCCAGGATACACGCGGACGCCCTGGGAGCGGGCTGCGATATTACAACAGCCTGCGATTTCAGGATAGCCTCGGATAATGCCAGGATGGGCATACCGCCCGTCAAGTTTGGCTGGGTATATTATCCGCAGTCAATTCAACGCTTGATTAACCTGATCGGTGTGGCGGCTACCAAGGAGCTGTTTCTAACCGCGCGGTTCGTTCCGGCTGCCAGGGCTAAAGAGATCGGCCTGCTGCACGCCCTGGTCTCGCGTGCCGAGCTGGACGTAACGGTGAACGAGCTGGCGCAGGAGATCGCTGAGAAGGCGCCGCTGGCCGTGCAGGGCACCAAGTACCTGATCAACCAGCTTTTCCATTACCAGAAGCTTGACAGTGCCGTGGAGCAGGAGATCAACCGGCTGATCAAGAGGTGCTATCAGTCCGAAGATGCCGTGGAGGGCAACCGGGCGTTCAAGGAGAAGAGGAAACCCGATTTCAAAGGCAGGTAACAATGTAGGGGCGGGTTTTTAAACCCGCCCGAGTGTGGGCGCAGCTAAAGCGACGCCCCTACAGGGGAAGATGTAGGGGCGGGTTTTTAAACCCGCCCGGTTTTAAAGAGAGATATAAATGCTGTAATTGCTCGCTCAGCCCCTCGATTTTACTGACTTCACGCGGCTTTTTAGCCAGGGCGGTAACGCATCCCGCCCAGTTCATGCCGCACACGGCCGCATAGGTTTTCAGGTTGTCGATGGCCGTGCCGATGCCCTCTTCGGCCACGGCCATGCCGGCGAAGCGCTTCTCCTCCAGCCTGGGCCAGACTGGGCAGGTCCTGTCCATGAAGTTCTTCAGCAGGCCTGATACCATCTCGAAATAGACAGGTGTGCCGAATACAATGGCGTCCGCCTGTATCAGCTTTGGATATATCCTCTGCATGTCGTCCCTGATGGTGCAGACGCCCTTCCTGTTCGTGCCGCCTGCTTCGCAGGCCAGACAGCCGTTGCACAATTTAATATTCAGCTTGCGCAGCAGAAGAAGCTCCGCCTCTACGCCCTCCGCCAGCGCCAGACCCTGGAGATGTTTCAGCATCCACTCCGTATTGCCGTTTCTGGGCGAGCCGCACACGAGAAGTAATTTCATATTCGCAAATCGTAGGGTCAGATTTCTAAATCCCCCCGAATTAAGAATCGATGCAGGGGCGGGTTTTTAAACCCGCCCGAGTGCGGGCGCAGCTGAAGCAGCGCCCCTACGCCAGGTCCTCTTTACTAAATCCCGTGAAGAAACAGCTGCGTTCGCCGGTGTGGCAGGTAGGTCCGGCCGGCTCGGCCTTCACCAGCAGCGTGTCGGAGTCGCAGTCCTTTGCGATGGATTTTACCTTCAATACGTTGCCCGAGGTCTCGCCCTTGTGCCATAGCTCCTTGCGGCTGCGGCTGTAGAAGACCATCTCGCCTTTCTGCAGCGTAAGCCTGAGAGATTCTTTGCTGGCATATCCCAGCATAAGCACCGTGCCGTCCTTTATATCCTGCACGATAACGGGAATAAGTCCCTTTTCGTCGAATTTCAACATAGAAATGCTCCTATATTAATAGCTGCCCGGCAGCTGCATCAGGAAATGGCGAGGGCTTCCTTGAGGTCGATATCACCGGTGTAGAGCGCCTTGCCGATAATGACGCCTTCAACTCCCAGTGCCGCCAGCTTCCTGATATGCTCGATGGAGGAGATGCCGCCCGATGCTATCACCGGTATCTTCAGCTTGTTCACCAGCTCGGCCGTTGATTCATAGTTCGGCTCGGTCAGCGTGCCGTCCCTTTTAACGTCTGTGTAGATGATGCGTCTGGCGCCGATGGCGGCCATGGCTTGGCTGAGATCCAGCGCGGTCATTGTGGAGATCTTCATCCAGCCGTGTGTAGTGACATAGGAATCGCGGGCGTCGATACCGACCACGATCGCCTCACCGAACCTTTTGATTATGCGTTTGGTCAGCTCGATCTGCTCGACGGCTACCGTGCCCAGGATTACGCGTTTCACACCCAGCTTGATGAGCTGTTCCACGACTTCGGCGCGTCTGATGCCGCCGCCCAGCTCCACCTCGAGGCTGGTGTTTTTCACGATGTCCTCTATGGCTTTCGCGTTGCGCACCTCGCCGGCAGCTGCTCCATCCAGATCAACCAGGTGCAGCCTGGAGGCGCCCTGCTCCTGCCACCTGAGGGCTGTGGCTACCGGATCGACCGAGAATACGGTCTCCTTGCTGTAATCGCCCTGGTAGAGACGTACGCATTTTCCGCCTTTGAGGTCTATGGCCGGTATGATATCCATGATATTAGTTCTTTAAGATTACCCTCTTCTCCACAAGTGCGTCAATACCGGCGCTATCATATCCGAGCTCTGTGAGAATCTCGACGGTGTGCTCTCCCAGGCGGGGTGCCCTGACGGCCTTTACACGCTCCATACCCGAAGGCCAGGCGGGAAGATGGGCCATTTTGATCTTACCCACGTCCGTGTAATCCATCTCAAAAAATATCTGTCTGGCCGCCACCTGCGGGTCGTCGGGTATTTCCGGGATCTCCTGCACAGGTGCGCAGGGAACTCCGGCTGCCTCCAGCTTCCGGATTATCTCTCTGGAAGGCAGTTTGCGCAGGGCGGTGGATATTGCTTTGACCACCTCGACGCGGTGCGCCAACCTGCCCTCAGCGCTCGTATAATCAGGATTTTGTGCAAGATCATCCAGATTCAGCGCCCGGCAGAAGGATTGCCAGAACTTGTCGTTGGTGACGCCGATAAACACGTATTTGTCCGCAGATAGGAAGCACTGGTAGGGTACGAAGGCGGGATTAGCGGAACCCATCCTGGGTGTAATTTCACCCGTTAATTCATAGCCGGCGATAAAGGCCGCCATGAAATAGACGGCTGTGTCGAAGAACGCTGCGTCAATCCTTTGCCCTTTGCCGGTTTTCTCCCTTGATATAACGGCCAGCAGTATTCCGTAGGCGGCCAGAAATGCCGTTGGCAGGCCGATGATGTTGGACGGGATGCGCACCGGAGGGCCGTCCGCTTCGCCTGTGATCGACAGCAGACCGGACATGGCATGGACTACCGGGTCGTAGGCCGGCTTATGCTTGTAAGGTCCGGTCTGGCCGAAACCGGAGATCGAACAATATATAATGCGCGGGTTGATCTTCTCTATCTCGCTGTAGCCGATGCCCAGCCTGTCCGCTACGCCCGGGGTGTAGCTCTCAAGCAATATATCTGCTTGAGCTGCCAGTTTATGTGCGATTTCTTTGCCGTCGGGCGCCTGCAGATTGAGGGCGATGCTGCGCTTGTTGCGGTTGATATTGTTGAACATTATGGCGGCCGGACCATGCCGAAAGGGATCACCTTTGAAAGGCTCTATCTTTATCACTTCCGCGCCGGCCTGTGCCAGCATCAGACCGCAGGTCGGTCCGTCCCCTGAGTGTGAAAAATCAAGCACCTTCAATCCCTCTAACGGATACATTCTGCCCTCCTTGCTTGGCGAGAAATCGGAAGTATTTATACCACTATATATCGTTGTTTACAATATTCAGAACACAGTATATATTATTTTGGCCATTGACTTAGAAAAAGGGGGAATGTATACTGAGGTCAAATTCATTACGGGGGGATTTCTATGAAGCTGTCGTGTCTGCAGGAAAACCTTAATAAAGGCCTCGGCATCATAGGCAGGGCGGTGGCATCCCGGACGACGCTGCCGATAACCCAGAATGTGCTCATATCCACCGATGAATCTCAGCTAAAGCTGGCGGCCACCAATCTCGAGATAGCTATCAGTTGCTGGATCGGTGCAAAGATCGAGAGCGAGGGTTCCATTACTATTCCTGCGCGCGTGCTGACCGAGTTCGTCGGCTCCCTTCCCAGCGATGTGATCAATCTCAACCTCAAGCACAATACTCTGGAGCTCAAGTGCGGTCGTTACGAGGCCAGGATCAACGGGCTTGATGCAGCCGATTTCCCGCCTATCCCCCAGGTGGGCGACGGCTTCAGCACCAAGGTCAAAGCCGAGGATCTCAAGCAGGCCATCAGCCAGGTCGCGTTTGCTGCAGCAACGGAAGAATCGCGCCCCGTTCTCACTGGTGTGCAAACGGAGTTCGAGGGCAGCAAGCTGACCATGGCCGCAGCCGACGGATTCAGGCTGGCCGTTCACCGCACCGAGCTGTCCAAGGCGGTTAAAGAGAAGGTGGCCATGATCATACCGGCCAAGGCCTATCACGAGCTCAATCGCCTGATGGGCGCGGACGATCAGGAGATCGAGATAAATCTTAATGCACAGAAAAGCCAGGTCCTTTTCAAGCTCAAGGGCGTTGAGATGGTCTCGCAGCTTATACAGGGCACCTTCCCTAATTACTCGCAGCTTATACCGCAGACCTACGGCACCAAGGCACGCATCGATGTGACGGAGTTCCTGCGAGCCATCAAGATGGCCGCTATCTTCGCACGCGATGGCAGCGGCATCGCCAGGATAATCGTTACTCCTGGCGCTTCTGTGGAGGCCGGCAAGATAACAATTTCCGCGCGCGCCGACGAGATCGGCGACAACGTCGGTGAGATAGATGCGCTGGTGGATGGCGAGGCGGCCAAGATAGCCTTTAACGCCCGCTACCTGGCGGACGTGCTGTCGGTTGTGAAGCAGGCGCAGGTTTCACTGGAAGTCACTACTCCCTCCAACCCGGGTGTCATCCGGCCCGTCGGCGTAGACAATTACGACCACGTGGTCATGCCGATGTTTGTCCAATGGTGACGGAACTTGCTGTCTGCTGAAGTTCTACTCTAACAGCGTATTGGGTCCGTACCGTCCCAATTTGCGGCAGCGTCGGCTATCGACTTGAAGTATTCCTCCGTTAAGTCGGTCAGGTCAGATATTTCGATAATTGTTCCGGGGATCTGATCGTTAATAAAATAGGCGAACCGAAGCATTGAACCTATACTTCCCGAGTGGCCGACCCTGTAGCCAAGATCAAGTAGCAGCCTGCTTTTATCATCGAAGTCATATACCCAGTGAGATACATGCTGTGCCCCTTCCCCGGCTGTACGGAGAAAATCACGATACAGTGATGGCACATCGTTGCGCTGTTGTATAAGCTCTATCTGGATATCCCCCGAATTGGAAAGTGCTATGGACATCTGCAGGTCGTAGGGCTTATCCATGTAATGAAAATTTTCCACCGGTACATTCTCCATGTAATACCAGGGCCCAACACCCAGTGCAATCCATTCGCGCATCGACCTTTCGATGTCTTTTACAATGTAACCGATCTGCCGCACAGGCCCTAATTTCAAAGTACTCATAGCAGTTAAATACTCCTTGCTTGCAGTATATTTATTTAGATCCTGACTTTTCAGTACTGCTGCAATTGCCGAAATTAAGGAAAGCTCTGCCTGAATATGTACAATGAGTGCGCTTAACCGGCCTTTGCCGCTCACTCTAAAATAGCAAACGTATTTCGCCCTCTTTCTTTGGCAACGTAAAGAGCCCTGTCAGAAACTTTAAGCAGCTCCTCAATCAAGGTTCCATTATCAGGGAAAAATGCCATGCCTGCGCTGATCGTAATGTCAAGAACATGATCATCGATAACAAAGGGTTGGCGGAAATCTGCAAGCAGTTTATTTACTGCCTTATATGCATTATCTCTGTTATCCATATCTGTCAGTAATATTACGAACTCATCACCGCCCAAACGTGCTACAGTATCGGTTTTACGTATGGATCTGCTTAGCCGCGCACTTGCTTCAGCGAGCAGCTTGTCACCGATGTCATGGCCCATCGTATCGTTGATTGTCTTAAAATTGTCAAGGTCAAGGGTCATAACTGCAAACTTTTTATTGTTGCGCCGGGCGTCGGCTGCGACCATCTCGAACCTATCATATAGTAATGTCCTGTTGGGCAGGCCTGTTAAGGCATCATGCAAAGCCAGTTCCTGAAGTTGTTGAATCAACATCTTGCGTTCGGTGATATTTCGCGATATGCCGATAAAGCCGGTGTGCCGTCCTGAGGAATCATATAGCGCCCGGGCGACCGTTTCCATAAAGAAGACGTGCCCATCTTTACTGTGCCATTCCCCTTCAACACGGACATTGCGGTCTTCACCGCGCTCAATATAAGAGCGGTTCATTTCGATCTGTTCTTTCACTAATGCCAATTTTTCCGGCCTTACGAATTCCCCAATATGACGTCCGATAATCTCATCTGGAGCATATCCAAATTGTTTTTTAACTGACGGACTGATATAGGAGAGAACCAAATCATTACTCAGCGTCCATATGATATCGTCGCTGTATTCGGCCAGCATGCGGTATTTCTCTTCGCTTTCTCTGAGCAGAATTTCCATCTGCCTGCGATAGGTAGCCTTCCACACTGAATCCATCAATAGAGTCAGCTGCAGAATGTCCGTCTGAGTATAATCCGTCTTTTTGTTGGCTACGCCGACAACGGCAACAATTCTATCCTTCATAAAAACGGGTATAGTAAGGTATTTATAGAGCTTCGCATGCCCTTCCGGATAGCCTTTCTTGAGTGGATTAGGCGCCTGAAAATCGTTTACTACAATCGGCTTTTTTTGACGGACCGCTTCACCCCATATTCCCGTTTTTTCAAGCTGGTATTGGGTCTTTTTTTCGGCTATGGTGCACTCTTTCATAACATCTTTGGACCAGGTGTTAAGCGTAAATTCAGCTTTCACGTCATCATAGTAATAGATATAGCCAATTGTACTTTCGGTGAGCTTGATAGCTTCATCCAGAGCGTAGTCCAGAAAATCCTGTATCGTATCTGCTTCATGCTGCAATATATTCACCAGGCTCTGAAGTCGCGCTTCAACTATCTTGGCTTGTTTATCGGTTTCCAAATTATCCGTGGCTACAGGGGGTTTGGAGTGTGGATCAGCCTTTTTTCCGCCTTCTACTGCGCCCATGCCCGCCTCCAAAGCCGGTATTTTGCATTGCTCTGTATACAAATTTTACAAAACATGCGTGCGTAAAGTAAATTACCGGATCGTCATTCCGGTATCTGAGGTCGTGTTAACCTCGCAAGGATTTTGAATATTATCGTCGTCATACCAAAACACATATAGGCAGGTAGACCTTTTCCAGTGATGCTGACACCGGTTACTCCATAGTCTCGAACAAATCCTTTATATATCTTTTTGCTGTGTATTGTTTTCAGGGGTGAAGGCCATGGCGACTTTGGTTACTGAATGTGTACCTCCAAGTCAATATAATTAGCTGTTTATTAACGTCGAACATTGAGGGGGCATTATGCGTAATCTGGGTAAAAAAGAAGCAGCATTCCTGCAGGGAAAGTTTGGCAACCGTGTAAACTTCAGTCAGACCGAGCTTTTGTTGTACAGTCATGATATCGCGGCTATGCCGAACCTGATCAAGCCGCTCATAGGCAGCACCGTGCCCGATGCGGTCGTTCAGCCGGCATCCGAGGACGAGCTTGTAGAGCTTGTAAAGTGGGCGGCGGATCGTCGTATCCCTCTCACTCCGCGCGGTAAAGCATCCTCGGGATACGGCGGGGTATTGCCTGTTAAACAGGGCATCGTAGTTGATTTCTACCGCATGAACAGGGTTGTGGCCATAGATAAAGATATGCTTACAGCGAAAGTACAGGCAGGCGTGGTATGGGAGAAACTTGATAGAGAGTTGGAAAAAGAGGGGTTGACGCTCAGGCTTTATCCTACCAGCTACCCGTCATCAACGGCGGGAGGTTGGCTGGCCCACGGCGGAGCAGGCATCGGATCATTCGAGGCGGGGTGGTTCAGGGATAACGTGGTAAGCGCCCGTATTGTGACGGCTTCCGGCGAGATTAGGGATATCAGTGGCGACGACCTGGATATGGTCTCCGATGCCGAGGGCATCACCGGTCTTATCAGTGAAGTTACGGTTAAAGTACAGCTAAAAGAAGAGCTCAAGGTGGTCTCCATCGGCTGCCCTGATGCTCACGACCTGCAGAAGTTCGTTCAAGCCGTTATCGATAACGGCTTGCCTATCTGGTCTCTGATTTTTATCAATCCTAAAATGGCCGAGCTCAAAAACAGGTCGCCGCTGCGGGAACACTACGGGCATCCGGCCGAGGAAAGGGTGCTGCTGCCGGCCGCCTATATTACTACTCTTACTTTCCGCAAACGTGACGAACAGGCGGTAATGCAATCCCTGCCTTTGCTGCTTAAACCCTGCCAGGGCGAGATACTGAGTGATCGAATTGCCGAGCATGAATGGCACAACCGCTTTAAACTGATGGTGGTTAAACGTCTGGGACCCAGCCTGGTACCGGCTGAAGTGGTAGTACCGCTTGATTCGCTGGGTGATGTAATGGCTGAGATTGAGCGGAAAGTAGATCAACCCCTGGTTAAAGAGGGCGTAATCATACGTAAAAGCATCAACGGCAAGCCTGAGGTTGTTATCCTGGGCTTTATACCCAGTGACCAGCGCAAGTTCAGCTACAACTTCGTTTTCCCGCTGTCACTCACAATTATGAAGATAGTCAAAAAGTATGGGGGCAGGCCGTATGCCACAGGCCTTTATTTCGTCAAGAAGGCGAACGAAGTACTGGGCAGGGACAGGGCTGCCAGGATGCTGGCATTAAAAAAGGAGTCCGACCCAAGGAATATTTTAAATCCCGGCAAAGTTGTGGGCGGGAATATCCTGGGTGGCTTTATTGCTCTGGCCGAGGCTTTTGAGCCGGCCATCCGTCCCTTCGGTAATTACATTATCACGCAGGTCGGCGAACGCCCTCAAAAGCCTGTCAAAGACATCCCGGCCGATGTCGCCTGGTACGCCTATTCCTGCTCCCAGTGCGGCTACTGCGTGGAGGAGTGCGATCAGTTCTACGGCCGCGGATGGGAGAGCCAGTCACCACGGGGTAAGTGGTACTGGCTGCGCGAGTACATGGAGGGACGTCAAAAATGGGACCAGTTCATGGTAGACACCATGCTTGTATGCACTACTTGCGAGCTCTGCAATCTGCGCTGCTCGGCTGCCCTGCCCATCGAGCCTTCCTGGATGAAATTGCGCTGGAAGCTCATCCATGAAGAAAGGAAGATGACCTTCCCGCCTTTCGAGATGATGGCTGCGGCTATCAACAATGAAGGCGACATCTGGGCGGGATACCGCCGTGATCGCTCAACCTGGTTTCCCCAGGATCTTAAAAACAAGCATGGCCAGGATGTAAAATCGAAGAATGTTTATTTTGCCGGCTGTACGGCAAGCTACGTAGAACATGACATAGGCATGGCCGGCGTACGGCTGCTGGACGAGGCAGGAGTGGACTTCTCCTATCTCGGCCCGAAAGAGAACTGCTGCGGTACACCCATGCTCGTAGCGGGAAAGTGGGATGTTTTTGCTGAGACCATGAAGCATAATATCGCTGCGGTCAAAGCGGCGGGCGCCGATACCGTGATATCATCATGCCCGGCCTGCGATATGATGTGGCGGCACGTTTATCCTGAATGGGCCGGGAAACTTGGAATGGAGTACAACATCACCGCCAGGCACTATAGTGAAGTCATCTCGGAAAGAATCAAGCAGGGCAAATTCAGGTTCCCCGATAAGGGCAAGGAAGCGGTAACAGTGACCTGGCACGATTCCTGTCATATCGGGCGCGTCTCCGGCGTCTACGAGCCGCCGAGAGATGTGATTAAAGCCCTGCCCAACGTAAATTTCGTGGAAATGACGCACCATCACGAGGACGCTCACTGCTGCGGCAGCGTGCTGACGCTCATCAAGGATCCACCTGTGGCCGCGGATATAGGGAAGATTCGCATCGGAGAGGCACAGGAAGTGGGCGCCCAGAAGATTCTGGCTCTCTGCCCCTGCTGCGAGTTTCAGCTGCGCGTCTCAGCCGACAAGAAAAGTATAGATATGCCGGTAGTGGACCTGGCAAGATTTGCCTGTGCACGTATGGGCTATGATTTTCCTGATCCCAATCCCGAAGTCAGGAAGCAGTGGGCCGTATTCGAGGGTATGATCGCCCTGATGACGCCCAAAGGCTTTGCCGGCCTGATGAGTAAAATGTGGCCCGATCTGATCGATGCCATGCCCTTCGGCATGGGCGGTATGATGAGAGCCATGGGCAAGATACCTGGAGCGCTTGACCTTATGAAACCCATGTTCCCGGTATTATTCCCCAGGCTGTTGCCGCTGATGATGCCCCGGGTAATGCCAAAGATGCTGAGCCTTGTCGGCGAGATGATACCCATGCCTGATTACATGGCCGAACAGATGCCCGCCATGATGCCCGGCATCATGGCTAAGCTTATGCCTCACATGATCGGCGATGTCGTTCCGCTGGTTACTCAGCCCATGATCGATTACCTGAAACGTTGAACATCGTGCTTGCAATGCAGATGTTCATGTCGGATATGCTTTGTACGTACTCAGATGCCGTTCTGCTGACTGTTGTCTGCTGCATTTCTATCGTGTTATAATCACGATCTTAAATATTCGTAAACGGGTGGTTGGATTGCGGGAAATCACTGCTCCCTGAGCAGCACTATTGGCAAGATCGACACGGCCGACGCGAGCGAATATTATTAATTCGAGAAAGAAAATCGGCAATGCGCTTACGAACAGTTATTGCAACTCGACTCACATGATAGAAAATGCATAGATAACCCGACGGCTGAAAAAATAGGGAAGTTCTGTAACGGTAAGCTGGCTAAATATAAAATACCTGAGTTTATTGAGTCCGTACCGGCGATGCCAAGCGATCCAGGGAGTAAGGCCGTAAAAAGGAGACGGTACAACAATTTTCTGACAGCGGCGGAGAAGGACCAACTTTATATAACGGGGGATATAACGATGGACTTTCATTTGAGCGAAGAGCAACTGATGTTGAAGAAAATGGTACATGACCTGGCGGAGAAGGAATTTCGTCCAAGAGCCGGCGAATGGGAAACCAGGGGGGAGCCCATGCCTTTTTCTTATGTGAAGAAGCTGGCTGACCTGGGATTATTGGGTTTGTGTTTACCGGTTAAGTACGGCGGTCAGGGCAGATCAGCATTCGAGTCTGTGCTGGCCATCGAAGAGCTGGCTCGGATATCGAGTATGTGTGCTGCACCTGTATTCGAATCTAACGTGGGGCCGGTCAAGGTTATCGAGCAGTTCGGGAGCGAAGAGCAGAAGGAGAAATATTTGCCCCCGGTCTGCCGCGGCGAGTCGTTGATCTCGATCGGAATGACCGAACCCGAAGCAGGCTCAGCGCTGACCGATCTCTCCACCAAAGCCGTTCTGGAAGGAGATCATTATGTGGTAAACGGGCAGAAACGGTTCTGCACAGGCGGGGGCGAATCGAACGCCTACCTGGTCTACGTTAGATTAGGAGAACAAAAGGGTGCCAAAGGCATCGGCGGCCTTATCATCGAGAAGGGCACGCCCGGTTTTACTTTCGGCAAGCAGGAGCATCTCATGGGTTTGAGGGGCATGCCGAGCTGCGACCTGATCTTTGATAATTGCCGCGTGCCTGAGAGTAATCTGATAGTGAAAGAAGGAGAATTCAAAAAGCTGATGCTGGCCTTCGACCTGGAGCGCTGCGGTAACGCTACGATGTGTCTGGGAATTGCACAGGGTGCGCTGGAGGAAGCACTGGCCTATTCACAGACCCGCAGGCAGTGGGGCAAAGACATCTGTGAGTTTCAGGCCATCCAGTTCATGCTGGCCGACATGGCTCTCAAGGTCGAAGCGGCCCGTCTTCTTATCTACAGGGCAACGGTTAACGCCTCCACCGGCTTGCCCGCGCCGTTCGAAGCCAATTTGGCAAAATGTTTCGCCAACCAGATGGCCAGGGAAGTCACCGGCCTGGCGCTGCAGGTGCACGGCGGATATGGCTATTCCAAGGACTACCCGGTCGAGCGTATGATGCGGGACGCCTGGGGATGGGGACTGGCCGGCGGCACCATAGAGATACAGAAGATCGCCCTCGCTTCCATGATGCTCCGGCGCAGGTTTGATCAACGAAAGTAGCCCGGTGAAATAAAGGACCGTGCCCCTTTCCAACCGTGGTTATTGGTGATGAGCAATAAATAGATGCGAGCACAAGTGGCTAAGGCATCTGCCTCGTTTTTGCCTTTTCCTCCTCCTGCAGCACCCTGCGCAGCACCTTTCCCACCATCGTCTTGGGCAGTGCCTCCCTGAACTCGATATACTTCGGTACCTTGAAGGCGGTCAGCTTCTCACGGCAGTATGATTGTAGCTCATCGGCGGAAAGTTTCTGCCCTGGCGCGAGCACGACCCAGGCTTTGACTGCTTCCCCCTGGTAGGAATCGGGGATGCCGGCGACACCCACCTCGGCAACGGCGGGGTGGGTGGCTATCACCTCCTCGACTTCCCGCGGCCACACCTGATGCCCGCTGGGCTTGATGAGGTCCTTTTTACGCGACGTCAGGTAGATGTAGCCGTCCGCATCCATATAGCCAATGTCGCCTGTGTAAAGCCAGCCGTCCCTGATCATCTCAGCTGTGCCCTCGGGATTGTTCCAGTATCCCTGCATCACCTGTGGCCCCTTGACCACTACCTCTCCTTCCTGCCCGTAGGGCAGCTCCTTATCCGGGTCGCCCGCGTCAACGAACCTGACGATAACATCCGGCATGGGTAGACCCACCGAACCTTCCTTCCATTTGCCGCTGAAAGGGTGGATGCTGATCACCACGGTCGACTCGGTCATACCGTATGCTTCCAGGATCCTGGCGCCCGTCATGGATTCGAAGCGGGATTTGGTTTCCTGCATGATGGGCATGGCGCCGGAAAGGCAGAACTTGAGCCTGCTGAAATCGACCTTGCCTGCCTTAACTTCAGGATGCTCCATTAGCGCAATCAATATCGGGGGCACGGCCGGCATGGTGGCGGGCTTCACCTTTTTAATGGTGTTGACCAGGTCGTCTATATCTCTCGGGTTGGGCACAATAGCCAGCGGACTGCGCAGGCAGAGGGCGCAGCCGATGATGCCGATGAAACCATAGGAATGAAACATAGGCATGGCCGCCAACGTCACGTCGTCCGGGTTCATCATGCCTGCCCGGTTCCAGGCGATGCTCTGCATCCCCACCGCCATCATGTTGCCGTAAGACAGCATGGCGCCTTTGGGCGCGCCTGTTGTTCCGCCGCTGAAAAGCACCACCGCCGTATCTTCCCTGCCGGTCTTTATATCTACAAGCCCGTTTCCGGCATGTTTTGCCATGAGGTCATCCATCCATACGTCGCCGTCCCGCAACATCAGGCTGTGAGGTTTTTTAGCTTCCGCTTGCATATAGTCTTCCAGCGCCGTGGCGATAACCAGCCTGAGGCTTGTGCGGGGCTGCACCTTCTTGATGTTCTCATAGAGCAGGTCCCAGACTATTATTACTTCGGCGCCCACGGTGGTCAGCGCGTGCACCAGCTCCTCTTCGTTGTAGAGCGGGTTGAGCGGCACGAAAATGCCGCCGGCCTTCATCGTGCCGAAGGCCGATATGATCTGTTGTGGCATGTTAAGCAGCATGCTTGCCACCCGGTCGCCCTTCTTCACACCGTTGGCCGCCAGCGCCGATGCCATTGTATTTATCAGGCCGGACGTTTCCCGGTAGGTAAAATACCTGTCTTTAAAGATCATAAATGTGTGTTCCGGCATATCTCTGGTTGTCTGGGAGATAATGTCCAGGTGGGTCAACTCAGGATAGGGCTCCAGCGAATAGGGGACCTCCTTATCGTAGCTCTTGAACCATAAATAATCAGCCATTGACAACCTCCTTTATTCACGGTCTCCCATCAGCCTGTTAACCTCGTTTGCCCTGGCTACATCGGCCGGATAATAGTTTGCCCCTATAAAATAGGCGGTCAAGGTTAGAAAGCCGAACGCGGCGGCGAACAGGAGCGCAATTTTCAGTCCGAATGACCCGGCCCCCAGCGAATCCGATAATACGCCAACGGCAAGCGGCGCCCAGGCGGTAATAAAGCCGAGAAAATTATTCACGCCCCAGGCCTGCCCCCTCTTGTCCAGCGTGGAACAGTCCTGCGTCACGGCGGCATTGGGAGCCTGCAGCATAAGCCAGCCGAATGCCCACAGGCAGGCAAAGGCATATCCGATTCCCTGCATATCCAGCAGCACGGCGCCGATCGCGGCAAGAGTGCCGATGGTGGTGGATATGGCGCAAACGTGCATGCGTGCCTTCGGATTCCGCTTTTGCCATTTGTCGGATATGATGCCACCCAGGATTGCCCCTATCAAACCTATAAACCCTATGATTCCCACCAGCATGCCTGCCTGGCCGGCGTTTATTCCCTGGGACCTCATCAGAAAAGTCGGTGTCCAGGCCATGAATGCCGCTGCCACTATGTTGTAAGTTACATATCCTATGTAGGAACTCAATAGGGTTCGGGTTCTGAACAGCGTCCAGACGGAAGTAAAAAAACTTTCCCTGGCCACACCGTCCGCCCTGGCCGGCACTGGAGCGGTTGCATAGTCCCTGAGGAAAAAGGCCGTAATGCCGAAAATTATTCCGGGTATGGCGAAGAAGAAAAATGGTGAGCTCCAGTTGTTAAACTTGACGATCAGCATGCCGCCGAGTGCCATGCCCAGAGGCTGTCCCAGCTGTGATACTACCAGAAATACAGAGAGAATCGTCCCGCGCAATTTTTCGGGCCATGCCCTGACGATCAGAGCCTGCCCGCCCGAGGTGAACCCGGACTCTCCTACACCTACAAGCATGCGCGGTATAAATATTCCCATGAAACTCCTGCCCAGTCCGGTCAGGAATGTAAATGTGCTGAATGAGATGGCCAGGATCCCCAGCATTTTCCTTCTGGACCATCTATCGCAAATAAACGCGACCGGCAGTGTCATGAGCGACAGCCCGATCCAGAACACCGTCTGGAACCAGCCAACTTCGGTATCGGTCAGTCCCAGTGCAATTCTCATCGGTTCCTGGGCAACGGCGAAAACGGAGCGGTCCATCATGTTGATCATGTTGAGAATGGCGATGACGATAAGTATAAAAACGGCCTGCCCTTTGCCGAACAGGTAACCGTTGCTGCCGGCCGGCGTAGATCGCTCCATAACCTGCCCCTCCTATCATTTTAATTCCGGTCGGGACTGTGGCAACCGGATGAATATACGACCGTAACTAAACGCTCATATGCTCCTTAATATAGCTGAACGGCTCGGACCGGTTGATCTCCGCACAGGTCAATTTGCCGTTGGCAACGGCCAGCGTGAAATCAAAAATCTCCTTTCCCACTGCGGCGACGGTCTTGCCGTCGTCAACAATGGTGCCGGCATTTATATCTATGTCCCCTTTCATTTCGCGGAAGGTTTTTGTATTCGTCGATACCTTGATAACTGGCACGGCCGGCGTGCCGGCCGGTGTGCCCCTCCCCGTTGTGAAGATTATGATCTGCGCCCCGCTGGCCGCGAGCCCCACCATGGATTCGATATCGTAGCCCGGCCCTTCCATGATCATCATCCCCTTTCCGGTTGTTTTGCGGCCGTAACCGACACAGTCGACTATGGGCGTGGAGCCGGCCTTTGTTATACAGCCCAGCGATTTCTCCACAATCGACGTAATGCCGCCGTCCATGTTCCCCGGAGAGATGACCGCCCCGGCCAGCGGACCCAGCAGTTCCTTGATCTTCCGCTCATGGTCAATTATCAGCTTCTGCACCTTATCGCCCAACTCCGGGGTCGCGCAGCGCTCTTTCAGTATGTGATCGGTGCCGATCATTTCCGTCACTTCAGTTATCATTGCCCCGGCTCCGTTCGCGATAAACATATCGGCCGCCACTCCCACTGCCGGATTGGCGGTCACTCCGGAAAGGGCATCGGAGCCGCCGCATTTCAGGCCGATCAGCAATTCGCTGAAAGGAGCGGGAGTCCGTTTCTGCGCAGACAATAATTTGCGGAACTTCCTGATGATTTCAGCGCCCTTCTTTGTTGTAGCGGCGCTTCCCGCACCCTGTATCTTCAGTACCTCGACCGGTTTGCCCTTGACTGCATCGGCAAAGATCTTAGCCTGTATGATCTCGCATCCCAGCCCTATTATCAGCGCCGCCCCCACATTCGGATTGTTCATCAGACCGGCTATCACCAGCCATCCCGTCCCGGCGTCATCCAGTCCCGTCCCGCAGCCGTAGGCATTCTGCACGGCAATAACGTCGGGGAACTGCCTGCCGAGGGCGGCCACCACCCCGTTGGCGCAGGAGACGGAAGATGTTACCAGAATGTGGTTGCGGACGCCGTATTCGCCGTTATCCCTTTTGTATCCTTTGAATTCCATAGTTTTCACCCTGCCTTTAATCAAATCATAATGTAACAAAACAATAGAGGGCGAGGGTTCGCACCCTACTTATGTTTAAGGTCCAGTTCCGAGCTTGTATTGTGCATGTGGACCCATGCGCCCGCAAGAATGTTGCAACTGGCCCTGGTGATAACCTCCCCGTAACGTACAACAGGCATCCCTGCCTTAATAGCGCTCAATGCGATCTTATGACCGGTTTTGACATCCTGCCCGGCTTCCAACAGCGGCCTGCCGTCCAGTACAACCTGGTCACCCTTCTGAATATCGCGGATCGCCACGACGACATTATCGGTAGGATTGGCTTTCAAGACGTTGTCTTTCATTTCAAAACTCCATCAGTCGGTTCAGTATTTGCCGTCTCTGCCGAACCGGCCTGGATTTTCGATCAGCGCCAGACGATTCCGGGTGCTTTGCGGCAGGGTATTCTGTAATACCTGAATTTGTTATACCCCAGCATCATGCAGCCGTAGGCGGCGTGGTCTTCGGGCAGAGCCATAGCTTTCTGAACGGGAGGAAAGGTGTTGGCCATAATATATACGTAGCCGGCCCAGCAGGCGCCCAGGCCCAGGCTGTTGGCCGCCAGTTCCAGATAACTCAGGGCATTCGCGCTGTCGATGCCTGCCAGCGAGGCCAGACCACTTTTATCTGCATGGGCCACAATCAATACCGGGGCGCCGCGTAAAAACGCATCATGCTTGAGCCTTTGCCTTTCCAGCTTTTCCTCTAGGTTGGAATCAGCCGCCACCTTCGGCAGGTTCTTGATCACCCACTCCAGCCACTCTATACCCATCTCTTCGATGCGCGCCAGCTCTTTCTTATCATCTATCACCAGCCATTCCACCTCCTGCAGGTTATGCCCTGTCGGCGCGTAGCGGGCGATGTCTATCAGACGGCTGATTGTTTCGCGAGGTACCGGTTTGTCCTTGAAGACCCTTGCGGAGCGGCGGCCCTTCAAAAGCTGCTCAACCTGTGCGGGAGTGATAATAAGTCCTTTTTCCATTTTAGGGGATGATTCCAGCGGGGAGTCCCGATGGCTCAGGCTCCCCTTCGGGCACACTGCAACGCAATGCCCGCATGCATTGCAGGTTGCTTCCAGCTCCGCTACTACCTGAGGAAAACCTCCCTCCGGCAGGACAATTATGCGGCGCGGGCATTCCAGCGCGCAGATGCCGCATTTGTTGCACGTTTTTCGATCGATTTCAATGATGGACATTTCGAAGTTTGAAACCTTACACATCACAGTACTCTCGTCATGCTATGTTGTCAAACGTGCGTTTCGACCTGCGGTTTTCGAAATCAGAGCAGCGTTTTGTCGTTATAGGTATTGCATTCACGGATAACCTGCCTGTTAGACTGGGCTGGTATCCTGCTATAATAAACATAGATCTTAATTTAAAATGTCAATTTGTTGTTTTTAGTTATTGCGGGAGAGAATCGAAACTAAATACGTGGGGAGGGTTATTAAATGGCAAATCCATCAAATCCAATCGATCTTGGTGCGCTCTTTCAAACGGTCACGGGTGCTCTTGCTCAGAACAAAGACAGCCTGAATAAAGCAGATACCAACAATCACGACCACGGCGACAATATGGTTAGCGCCTTTGAGCTGATAACGAAGGCGATGCAGGAAAAGAAGGGCGCCAATCCGGCCGACCAGTTGGCTCACGCGGCACAGACATTAAGCCAGCAGAAAAGCGGGTCGGCGCAGCTATATGCAAAAGGGCTTTCCCAGGCCTCCCAGAAATTTCAGGGCCAGCAGGTCACATCCGACAACGCCATGCTGCTGGTGCAGTCTTTGCTGGGCGTGGAAGATGCGCCTGTGCAACAGTCTTCTCAGCTGATGATCTCGCCCGCCAACCTCAGCTATGTCAGCGGAAATAACATCAAATTCCAGTGGAAAGCCTCGCCCGGGGCTACCAAGTACTGGCTGAGCGTCAGGAAAGCCAAAGATAACTCCACCCGCATCAGCAAGGATATGGGAAATGTTCTCTTCTCCGATGAGCCGGGCTTCCCCGATGACGGCACTGAGTATAGGTGGTGCGTCGGTGCGGACAGGAATCCGGCCTCGGATAAATCGGCAGTCTACTGGACCTTCACCAGCGGTACCGCCGCCGAACCGCAAGCACAGCCCCAGCAGGTCCAGCAACAAAAACCGCTGCCCCAAACCGAGGGTTTCGGCGATGTTATAGGCCAGGCGATACGCAAGGGCAAGCCGGCCAAGCCCCAGACTGAGGGTTTCGGCGATGCCATAGGCCAGATGATCCGCAAGGGCAAGCCGGCCGCTCAACCGACCGAAGGGATCGGCGATGCCATCGGCTCACTCATTCGCAAAGGCCAACAACAGGCACAGGGCCAGCAAGCAAAGGGCGGCTTTGACATTGGAGATCTGTTTAATGCCGGCAAGGCTTTTATGGGCGGCAAATCGGGGAGCGAAGGCAATCTGGACTCGATAGTCAAGGGTATGGTCAATAATAGTCCCATGAGTGATTCTTACAGGGCACAGTCGGGGTCGCTGGTAGCCAACACGCTGATGACGGCTATTCAGAACATGGTGAGTAAAAAATAAGTACCTATCCCATGGCAATTATGTAATTAGCTGATTACAATGTAGACCATTAACTTAAGGAGGTAGGTAAAATGTCATTTGGTGTGAGCAAGTGGGTCCTGGGTGTCATCGCCATCGTCGCCGGCCTTCTCTGCCTCTTCTGGTTCTCCGCCCTGCAGTGGATCGTCGGCATCTTCCTCATCGTCTGGGGCATCATTACGCTGCTCGAAAAGAAATAGCAATTACCCACTGTCTCCGGTAGAACAGAGAAAGGCTGCCAGGTATGGCAGACTTTCATTGT
>DAOUFT010000023.1:0-6909 GCA_034429855.1 Dehalococcoidia bacterium | reverse complement strand
GGGCGGCCTCTTTTTTTCCTCGGTTCGTATCAAAACGCTTGCAGTTTCAACTTTCTCTATACTTCATATAAAGAAACATTCATAGTTTATATACATGATTTGACATGATATATACAAACTACTATACTTTGTTTACATTGTTGAACAAATGCCAACAAATATAAACAAATGCCAATCAGCTAATGAGAAAAGTAGAGATAGGGGTATTGACAACTCAACCCGGGGGGTACAGGGCCTTCATTCCCAATCCATTCCCGCCAATTAAAGGTTTCCGCTTCACTCCATCAATTCTAAAGAAAAACGATGAGGCAACCAGGCTCCTTGGTAAACTTGACGGCATTACCAAACTCCTCCCCGACGCCGATTTCTTTCTGCTTATGTACCTTCGCAAAGATGCTGCCTCTTCAAGTCAGATCGAAGGGACAAAAGCAACAATGATTGATGTTATTGAAGCAGAAGTAAAAATGAGCGGTAGGCTTCCTGCTGATGTGGATGACATCCTGCATTATATCAAAGCTCTTCACTATGGCATTAAACGTGTTTCAAAGGATAACTTCCCTATGGCATTGCGGCTTATACGTGAGTTGCATAAGGAACTCCTGCAAGATGCGCGAAGTTCTCATTATTCTGATCCTGGAGAATTCCGGAAAAGACAGAATTGGATAGGCGGTACTCGTCCCGATAATGCCAGTTTTGTGCCACCGCCCATCGCCGACATGCACAGAGCACTGGCAGATCTCGAGGCATTTATGCATGCAGATGATGATATGCCTACAGTAATCAAGACGGCACTTATACATGCTCAGTTTGAGACGATACACCCATTTCTTGATGGAAATGGTAGAACAGGCAGGATGCTCATCACCTTCTATTTATGGAAAGAAGGTTATCTCGAAAAACCGGTCCTATTCTTATCATCCTACTTCAAACGACATCAGAAACTCTATTACGATAGACTCGAGGGCTACCACAATGGAGAGATTTCCCCGTGGGTGGATTTCTTTCTCGATGGTGTCATTGAAATCGCTAACGAAGCCATTGATACGGTGAGCAAAATCACTCGACTACGCGAACAGGATATGTCTAAAATACAGGCACTCGGTAAACGTGCCTCCGAGAGCGCCGTAGCGGTATTATGCAGACTTTATAGCCAACCTATTGCAAATGTATCTACGGTTCAGAAGTGGACAGGCTTTACCCGACCCGGGGCTCAAACGGTTGTCAACCGCTTTGTTGAACAGGGGATACTTGTACCCAAAGATAAAGATAAGAAATATGGGCAATCATACATATACAAAGAATATCTGGACATATTCATCGGTCGAGATTAAGAATACTATGTCAATGAATCGGATACCAGGATAAAACTAAAACGTCATCAGGTTGGCTATAGAGTCCTCGTCCTTGACCGGACCCACGATGGCCAGGTTCAGTTTATCGGTTAGAAAGACCTTGCCTGCCACGCGTTTGATATCGTCGAGAGTGATCTCATCTATAATTTTGGTTACGTCGTCAATAGTCATTATCTTTCCCGTTAGCATTTCCTGCGCACCGTACCATCCCGCCACGTTCCTGCTGTTCTCCATGCTCAACAGCATGCGTCCCTTGCCCATCTCCCTGGCCTTATCCAGCTCGGCCTCCGATATCCCGTCCCTGGCCAGAGCCAGTTGCCCCAGGATCGCCTGAATAGCCCGTTCGGTTTGAGAAGTATCTATGCCGGCCTGGATGACAAAGGAGCCGGTCTCCCGGAAGTGCTCAACATAGCTGTGGATATCATAGGCCAGACCCAGCCTTTCTCTTATCTCTGCAAACAGGCGGCAGCTCATGCCCTCACCCAGCACCATGCTGAAAAGGTCGAGCGCAAACCTGTCGGGATCGTAGACGGACAACCCTTCCAGTCCCAGCATCAGATTGACCTGTTCTGTTTCGCGCTACTCAATCTTCAAACCCGGCGAGGTCTGAACAACCCTACTGTCAATGTGTTGCGGCTGATCGCCCGCCTGCCATCCTTCCCCCGCCCGGTTGAGCATATCCAGAACGCTGTCACGTTCGAAATCGCCCGCTATGCTGACCAGGATATTAGAGGGCGTGTAAAACCTTTCGACGCGCTTCAACATCCGATCGCGTGTTATAGCGGCAACGGACTCCCTGGTACCGGCGACATCCCTGCCCAGCGGTTTTCCGGGCCACATCATTGCATCCAGTATCATACCCACACGCTGCTGGGGAGAGTCCAGACTCATGTTTATCTCTTCGATGATGACCTGGCGTTCCTTCTCGATATCCTCCTCGCGAAAAAGCGGATACCGTATCAGATCCGTGATCACATCGACCGCCGTATCGAGGTGCCGGCTGGCCAGCTTGCACCAGTATGAGGTTAGCTCGCGATCGGTGCCCCCATTTAGAATACCTCCCACACCCTCGATAGCCTCGCTGATCTCGCGCGAGCTGCTGCGCTTACGGGTGCCCTTGAAGCACATGTGCTCGATAAAGTGCGAAATACCGGCCTCGGCATCGCTTTCATAGCAGCTGCCCGAAAGGACAAACAGCATCAGTGATACCGATCTGGTATGCGGCATATGACAGGTGATAACCCTCATACCATTGTCAAGAGTCGTCTTTTCATATTCCATAAGCTTCATCAGCACTGACCGGCGCAGACTGTGCCGGACTATCGGCCACACATTATAACAAATTCAATTCACCAGATTTCCGTGATATAATCTATTTACGGGAGTAGTTCAATCGTACACAAAATACGAAATAAAGACAGGACTTGAGAGATATGGATACTGGAACCTGGAAGGTAAAAACCGGCTTGGCTCAGATGCTCAAGGGCGGGGTCATTATGGACGTTGTAACGCCCGAACACGCCAGGATAGCCGAGAACGCCGGCGCCTGTGCGGTAATGGCACTGGAGCGCGTGCCCGCCGATATCCGCAAGGACGGTGGTGTGGCCAGAATGTCTGACCCGACAGTGATAACCGCCATAATGAAGGCGGTGACCATACCGGTGATGGCCAAGTGCCGCATCGGCCACTTCGTAGAGGCCCAGGTACTCGAGGCGCTGGGCGTCGAGTTCATCGCCGAGTCCGACGTGCTGACACGAGCTGCCGAGAGCCATCACGTATGGAAGCACGACTTCAAAGTACCGTTCGTATGCGGCTGCCGCGACCTTGGCGAAGCACTGCGCAGAATCGCAGAAGGCGCTGCCATGATCCGCACCAAGGGCGAAGCCGGCACCGGCAACATCGTCGAGGCCGTTCGTCATATGCGCGCCGTGCAGTCCGCCATACGCAAACTTCAATCGATGAGCGCGGACGAGCTCCCCGCCGAGGCCAAGAATCTGGGAGCGCCGCTGGAACTGGTCATCGAGGTACACAGGACCGGGAAACTGCCCGTGGTCAATTTCGCCGCGGGAGGAGTGGCCACACCGGCCGACGCCGCACTCATGATGCAGCTCGGCGCTGAAGGTGTATTCGTTGGCTCGGGCATCTTTAAATCCAGCGATCCTGAAGCGCGCGCCACCGCCATTGTCAAGGCGGTTACCCATTACAAAGACCCCTCCATCATCGCCGAGGTATCCAGGGGCCTCGGCTCCGCCATGCCCGGCCTCGATATAAAAAGCATCCCCGAGGACAGTCTACTGGCCACCAGAGGTTGGTAATTTGCCGGTTTTCTATAAGTCTATCGATATCATGGCGAGCCCTGAAAAGGAGATGTCTTGCAGACCGTAGATATCGATGACATCCGGTCTCTGCTGGCTGTCATGCCTCCACATATCGCATCCCGACTGCAGGAGCCGCCGGACAACGGCGATCTGCTTGAGATAGTCCTGGACCTCGGACGGCTGCCCGAGGCACGCTTTCCCGGTCGGGAAGTGTTCCTGGGCGAACGCGAGGTCACACAAGCAGATATAGAATACATCACCAGCCGTATTGGTTCGTTCAGCGGCGACAACCGCGCCGGATTGACTCGCACACTACACCGCATATCCGCCATCAGGAACCGGGAAGGCAAGATCGTAGGTTTGACCTGCCGCGTGGGCCGCGCCGTAATGGGGACGGCCAAAATCATCCAGGACCTTGTGGAGACGGGTAAAAACGTGCTTCTAATGGGCCCGCCGGGCATCGGCAAGACCACCATATTGCGTGAGACTGCACGCGTGCTGGCGGATGACCTGAAAAAACGTGTCATCGTGGTGGACACCTCCAACGAGATCGCCGGGGACGGCGATATACCGCACCCGGCCATCGGCCACGCCAGGCGCATGCAGGTAACCACACCCACACTGCAGCACGCGGTTATGATCGAGGCTGTTGAGAACCATATGCCCGAGGTCATCATCATCGATGAGATCGGCACCAGCCTTGAGGCTGAGGCGGCCCGCACTATCGCCGAGCGAGGCGTACAGTTGGTCGGCACCGCCCACGGCAACAGCCTGGAGAACCTCATGATGAATCCCACGCTGTCCGACCTGATCGGCGGCATACAGACTGTTACGCTGGGAGACGAAGAGGCGCGCCGCCGCCATACGCAGAAGTCGGTGCTGGAGCGCAAGGCCCCACCCACTTTCGACATTGTGGTTGAGATACAGGAGCGCTATAAAGTGCTGGTGCATCCCGAGGTGGCGCACGCCGTGGATGCTATTCTGCACGGCAGGGAAAGCCGCTCTGAAATCAGGTGGCTGAACTCCGAGGGAATTGTGGTTAAAGAGCAGGCGGCGACCATGCGCGAATCCCGCAGAAAACCCGAGACTGTAAAACAGGTATTGCGGATCTATCTCTTCGGCATAAACCGGCCCATACTGGAGCAGGCCGCACATGAAAAAGGGCTGGATATCGATATCACGGACGACCTGCGACTATCCAATATTTTAATCACCACCAAGAACTACTTCAGGCGTAAGCCGCAGAAAATTCGGGATGCCGAGATGCAGGGCATACCGGTCTATGCCATACGCAGCAACAGCCTGCAACAGCTACGACACTGCCTGGATAGTATCTATACGGGACCGCGCGATGAGGCCGTGGATTCAGCGATGGATGAGGCGCTGGACGCCATCGACGAGGTCAAGAACGGTAAAAAAGAGGTCGTCCTCAGCCCGCAAAACTCATTCATCCGACGGCTTCAGCATATGCTGGCAGAGAAGCACGACGTGGCATCCTCCAGCTTGGGACGCGAGCCCGGGCGGCGCGTCAAGATAGTAAATAACTGATAGGCCTGATATTCTAAATTGCGTTATGCCGGAGCGTAAAGGTATATTCATCGCCTTCGAAGGATGCGAGGGCTGCGGTAAAAGCACCCAGACCAGGCTTCTTTACGATGAACTTCTCCGCCGCAATATACCGGTGGTGCTGACGCATGAGCCCGGCGGCACGCCTCTGGGCGACAGGGTCAGGAGAATACTTAAAGACAAACGGGACTACACCATCAGCCCGCTGGCCGCGCGTCTGCTCTTTAATGCCTGCCGCGCGCAGTTAATGCAGGATGTTATCTTTCCCACGCTCAGTCAGGGCATTCACGTTATCTGCGACCGTTTCACGGGCTCCACGCTGGCCTACCAGGGATACGGACGCAATCTGGGAGTGGATGTAGTAGCAATGATCAACAACGCCGCCACCGGCGGGCTTGAGCCCGACCTGGTATTTTTACTGGACCTGCCGCCGCAAGCCGGACTGAAACGCAAGCACAATATCAACAATGACCGTTTCGATGCGGAGGATCTGGACTTCCACCGCAGGGTGAGGGACGGATATCACGAGCTGGCAGCGCGCAATCAGCAACGCTGGATTGTACTGCAAGCGCAGCAGCCGGTGACGGCACTTGCCAATGCAGTGCTCGACCATGTTCTTCCGATTTTAAATAAGCGGACTACCTGAGCAGCTATAAGTTACCCGTGGTGAAGTATGAATATGACATACGGCGGCACGCTGTGAGCGGCCGCAGGAAGGCAGCATCCGATCTTCCTCACCTTAACGAGGAGAGGGACCTTCTTTCATCGGGTTACCGACGCATAGCCGGCCTGGACGAAGCGGGCCGAGGGGCGCTGGCAGGTCCGGTGGTGGCCGCCGCCGTGATATTGCCCCCGGAGCCAGATTTCCCCTGGCTGAAGCTGGTCAGGGACAGCAAGCTCCTGCAAGAAGACGAAAGACAGCACATCTTCGAATGCATGTCCTCCAGTGGCATCGAGATTGGCATCGGCGTGGTCGATTCGGATGTAATCGATGCAGTCAATATTCTCAACGCCACCAGGAAGGCCATGAAGCTGGCGCTGGCGGCGCTGGCCCGGCCGCCGGAATACCTGCTGATCGATGCCGTCAGACTGAGATATATGTCCATACCGCAGAAGGCCATCATCAAGGGCGACCGCACCGTGCTGAGCATCGCCTGCGCATCGGTGGCGGCCAAGGTCACACGCGACCGTATCATGGTCGAGATGGACGGCCTTTATCCCGGTTACGAGTTCGCCCGCCACAAGGGATACGGCACGAGCGATCATCTTGATTGTCTGCGCCGCAACGGCGCGTCGCGCATACACAGGATGACCTACTCGCCGCTGCGCGACCTCTTCAGACTGATATGAAAAAACAGGAAGTGGGAAAAACCGGTGAACAGGCCGCCTGCAACGCACTGCAAAAGAAGGGTTACCGCATATTGGAAAGGAACTATCGCTGCAGGCAAGGTGAGATCGATATCGTGGCCCGGCACAAAGGCTGCCTGGTGTTCATAGAAGTGCGCAGCAAAACCGGATCGGCTTTCGGAACGCCCGGGGAATCGATAACCTCGCAAAAGAAGCAGAAGCTCGTGTCATCGGCACTGGAATACATGGGCAGCCACCGGGACCTGCCCGAAGACTGGCGAATCGACTTCGTAGCGGGCGCGCTTGATCCGGCGAACGGCAGCCCG
>DAOUFT010000022.1:0-6097 GCA_034429855.1 Dehalococcoidia bacterium | reverse complement strand
ATCTCCCTCCTCTCGAGTTTGTTTAATACCATAAGTCTTTTCTGTTCCTTCTTGTTCAATATCACCTCTTCCATAAGGGGACATTTTCACTGAACAGTTAAGGGGTGACAAAATCATAGAACATTAACACTGTTATTTTTACGTTATTGACTGAATCGACAGCCTGGTTTAGAC
This sequence comes from Dehalococcoidia bacterium, assembly GCA_034429855.1. GTDB lineage: Bacteria > Chloroflexota > Dehalococcoidia > GIF9 > UBA5629 > CAIMUM01. The sequence goes on along the minus strand of DAOUFT010000022.1, from coordinate 5,923 downwards.
TTAGGCTCTATGAAGTATGTGTACAGTTTGTTGTGGATTCTTGCTTCGGTGCTGCTTCTGATATCACCCCTAATCGTAGCCTGCCAGCCTTCTGCTCCTGCACAATCAACGCCGTCCTCCATTATTGCAGGAAGTAAAAGCGCGACCCTGGATGGATCGCCCTGGCCCACCTTCCGCCACGATGCGCGGAACACTGGGTTCAGCCCCATGCGTGCCGTTTATGTGGAGGGGGAGGAGCCCTGGATGTTCCAGACGGGCAAGGGCATTTTCTCCACTCCTGTGATCGATGATAAGGGCATCATCTACGTCGGGTCGGCCGACCACTATTTCTATGCCATTAACCCGGACGGCAGCCTGAAATGGAAATACCAGACGGGCGAGATAATCGACTCGGCCGGCGCGCTCAGCGCCTTCGATCCCGTTGCAGGCTATTCGGCCATTACCTTTATATCGGGAGACGGAAAGATGTACCGCTTTCGCACCGGCGATGTTCCGCTGGACCAGCGCAAGATATGGACCTTCGAGGCTGAGCTGCGCCCGGGCGTCAGCTACAACCGCTGGTTCGAGGGCAACGTGGCCGTCGGTCCGGACGGCACGCTGTACGCCGGCAACACCAATTTCAACTACTATGCCGTCAATCCAGACGGCACGCTCAAATGGACCTACGAGACCGCCAGCAATAACTGGTCCCAGGCCGCCTTCGCGGCGGACGGTACGATCTATTGGGGCTCGCTGGACACTTATATCAGGAGCGTCAGCCCGGAGGGCAAGGAGCTGTGGCGCACGCGTACGCTGGGATTTATCGCGGCCTCGGCCGCGGTCGGCTCGGACGGCACGGTCTATATGGGCTCATTCGACAGCAACCTGTATGCGCTCGACCCGAAGAAGGGAGTGGTCAAGTGGAAGTTCGGCACCGGAGACCATATCTACTCTTCGGCTGCGCTGGACTGCGACAGCGCCGGCAATACCACGGCTATCTACTTCGGCTCTGCGGACGGCACGCTGTACGCACTGAGGCCGGACGGCTCGCTGATGTGGAAATACGATACGGGCGATGTGATACGCTCCTCGCCCGCGGTGGGTCTGGCGCCATCGGGCGACGGGCGCATCATCTACTTCGGCTGCGGCAACGGCAAGCTGTATGCGCTCAACTCGGACGGCAGCCTGCGCTGGGACTTCGATACCAATTCCACAGCGGAGGAGCTGCGCGACCGCAACGACCTCAACGGATCGCCGGCGCTGGGTGAGAAGGGCGTCTATATCGGCGGCGAGCACGGCCAACTCTGGTATGTTCCCTACGACTACTGCCTGCGGGCCAACGATGCACGCTGCGCCTCTGCTCAGGCATTCCCCGATGACATCTGCGCGCTCTACTACGTTACTCCAGGCGGCAATACGCTGAGGGAATTCCCCGCTACGCTCCCACCTTCCGCCATGATCACGCTGCGCCTGGTGGTGCGCAAGGGTGGCGAAACGGTGAACGCGCGGCTGTGCGACAGTCCGGTGGGCTGCCCGCAGGACGCGCTGGTGGCTGAGATCGAGCCGCAAGTCGCCCTGGACGTGGACCACTCGGCTGATGGGCATTATATTTATATCAGGCCGCGGGATTTTCTCGCGCCGGGGCAGGAATATCGGCTGAATGTAAGGGGAAAATATTATACGGACGGCTGGAGGCTGGGGAATATGACGCTGGGCGGCTCTGAGGCCGGCAGCTTTCAGCGCCAGTTCGGTTTCCGCACAGCCTCCGCTGAAGACGGCCTGCCGCTGGGCATATCCGAAGAAAAGGTGAAGGGCCTGGAGTGGACGCGACTGGCGGCGCCCATACCCACCATGCTGCCCAGCCTCAACCAGATCGGCTTCGATTATATCGACTGGCTGATAGGTCCTGTAGCCGTCACACCGCCGGATTCCAAAGGTGAAGGCAAGTTCATACTCTGGGCCATCGGCGCCAGGCACGACGAAACAGAACAACTGGCGGCCGATCCCGCCAGCGATTTCGCGATACCGCTCAACGGACGCTACAGCGGGTCGGATTTCATACTGCAGAACCGCAATTTTCCCATGGCCATCACGGGCATCATGATACCTTTCAACCTGTTCGAGCTGCGGGGACGCCTGGCCCCGGACGGCAGGTCCGAATACGCGGCTGCCTTCGCGGATACTGATACGCTGGGCATACCCACCTTCGGCCCTTATATGGTCATCGCCGGCCTGGCCAATAACTGGTACCAGAAACTGCTGGTCTCCGGCACCTACGTTACCCGTCCCTACGACGGCGCCGCCTGTCTCGCGCCGCAGGGGATCAGGGTGACTGACATCAGCTACAGGCCATCCGACGGTAAAGAGCCTGCGCAGGCGACGGCGGTATTCTCGCTTGAACCCGGCGCTTCTTATCCCGCGTCCGACCACCGCGCCGCGCTGCTGCCGATCGACACGCAGAGCGATGAGGCCGTCTACATGGACTACCTGGCCGGCACTTCAGTCGGGACGGACGCAGGCGGCAACATCAAATCGGTTACGCTTTCCATACCGGTGGGCACAAAGCTGCCCCAGAAGATGAAGATATATGTGATGCTGGATGTCTTCCCGGTCGCAAATAAGAGCTTCGATACAAGGTAAATCCCAACCATATTTACATAATGTAGTTTCATAATGGAGGTGGACAGGTGAAATCAAAGAAGGGAAGAGCGCTGATCATTACACTGAGCATCCTGCTGGTGCTGGTGATTATCGTTGTGGCGGCCATACAGGTGGTATTCAAGTTGCCCCAGCCGTCATACAGCGGGACCGAAAAAGTCGCCGGGCTGACGGCGCCGGTGGAAGTGCGCATCGATGAACACGGGATACCGCATATCTTTGCGCAGAATGAGGAAGACCTCTTTTTTGCCCAGGGCTACATCACCGCCCGCGAGCGCATGTTCCAGATGGACATGACGCGCCTTGCGGGAAGGGGTGAGCTTTCGACGGTGCTGGGAGACATGATGCTGAATACCGATAAGTTCTTCAGGACGGTGGGTTTCTACCGCGCTGCCGAGGCCGAATATGCGAATATGGACCCGGCTGCAAAAAAAGTGGTTGACGATTACACCCGCGGTGTGAATGCCTATATCAGCAACGCCAGGTTCCTTCCCAGCGAGTACACCATCCTAGGCTTCAAGCCGCAGGCCTGGAAACCGCAGGACACCATGGTCTGCGGCATATTGATGGCCTACAGCCTCAACCGCAGCAAGGACACCGAGCTGATACTTAACCAGGTTGGAGATTATGCCGGCAGCGAGCTGCTTGATAAGATCATACCCAGGGTGCCCGCCGATGCGCCAACCGTATCCGGGACAGGTGAGCCGGCTCAGCCTGCCACGTCTGATGCCGATCGTCCTTCGGCATGGGGTGAAGGCATTGCCGCGGGCAGCGGAAATAACGACAGCCCCATATCGCTGGATGTCGCAGCCAGCAACTGGATGATCTTCTCCGGCAAACGCACCGACTCGGGTAAGGCGGTCTTCACGGGCAGCCCGGACCTGGCCCCGACAATACCGGCGCTTTTCTACCTGGTTCATCTCAAGGGCGGTGATTATGACGTCATGGGCGGTGCCATACCGGGCACGCCCACCATAACCGTTCTCGGGCTGAACCGCTATTTCGCCTGGAGCACGACCAACGGCAGGGGAGACGAGATGGATTTCTTCATCGAGAAGATCAATCCCGCCGACGCCGATCAATACCTGACCGAGGACGGTTATAAAAATTTCCAGATCGTCGAAGAGACGATTAAGGTTAAGGGCAAGGACGGTTTCAGGGAGGAGAAGCTGCGGGTCAGGATATCAAGGCATGGCCCCATCATCTCCGATGTGATGCCGCGTGCGCCGGCCAACTGCGCCATGATGTGGGTTGGACTTCAGCCGCGCCTGGGCATCATGGAAGGTTTTATCGCGCTGGATAAAGCCCGCAATTTCGACGAGTTTCGTAAGGCATTGAGCGTGGTGCGCACTCCCACACTCAACCTGGGATATGCAGACATCTACGGCAATATAGGTTACCAATACATAATGTCGCCGCCCGTACGCAAAGCGGGCGACGGCACTTTACCCGTGCCGGGGGAAGAGGGCAAATACGATTGGACGGGCTACATTCCCTTTGAGAAGCTGCCGTACGATTTCAACCCCGCACAGGGTTACGTGGCATCCTTTAATAACGTTCCATATAAAGTCGACTACCACATCACCAACTACTGGATGATCGAGCGCGCCCTGCGCTTCGACCAGATAGTCAGGAGCAAAGACAGGTTCACCTTCGACGAGATCAGGAAGATGCAGCTGGACAACATCTCCATCGAGTCGCAATACTGGGTTCCACTCGTACTGACCGCCTGCCAAGGCATGAGCGATATCAAACCGGCGCTGGATCTGTTCAAAGGCTGGAACTATTCCTCCGATGTCAACAGTCCGGCGGCCACGCTTTTCAACGCTTTCTACAAGTACATGGTGCAAAACACCTTCGAAAACAAGGTAGGCGCCAAATTAAACGAGGAGCTGACGCAGGATTTGCAGATATATATTCCGGACAGGCTGCTCACAGCCCTGGTGAACGACAACGGTAATCTCTTTTTCGATGATATTACCACTGCTGCTGTCAGGGAGACCCGTGACGATATCATCAGGAAAAGCATGAACGATGCTTATGCCGAGCTGACGGCCAGGCTGGGGCCGGATCCTGCGAAATGGCAGTGGGGAAAGGTCCACCAGATGACGTTCAAACATCCGCTGGGCAGCAAACTGAGTTTCTATAACTTGAGCCCGATTCCCACCGCCGGTGACGGTTTCACCATCAACGCGGGCATGTGGGATAGCAAAAACCCGTATGCCATGGATGCCGGCGGGGTTATCAGGCTGGTGGTGGATATGTCCGATCTGGAGAAATCTACCATTATGAGCCCGCCCGGGCAGTCCGGCCTTTACATGAGTCCCTATTACAACGACCTGGCGCAGATGTGGGCCAACGGACAGCAGGTGCCCACGCATTTCCTATCAGCCGGCGAACTGCCGCAGCTATTAACTCTACAGCCTTAAAACAAATGTAAGCCGGGCTACATCGGGGCCATTTTGATTAGTCCCGTGGTAAACATAAAATATGCCCCGGCGAAGCAGGCCGCAGCCAGGGCCAGGACTACGATTGCTACGACAAGGGACACGCTGTCCCTGTTTTTGATTGCCGGCCGCAAAAACCAGACGCTCAGCGGTATCAGGAACAGGCCGATTACTATGGCGATTACACCGAGGACATTGCCAAGTGTTTTTATAAGGTCCATGCCATTTCAGGTGAAGTATAACAGTTACGGTAGAAAAACGAACCCACAGCTTGTTATCAAAAGACTGCCCGGGGCTGATATTTACTCAATGCAGGAAGATTGTTAAACTGAAGAAGAGTATATAAGGAAACATCGGCAGATTAATAGTAGAGGAGGTTGCAGTATGGCGAGCGATCCTTATGCCGGTCATTACTGGAGGAAGTCCTTTGACCCGCACGTTAAAAGCCGGTTCGACTACCCGGAGAACAAGATGTTCCACGACCTTTTCCTGGAGGCCGTCGGCGAGGTGCCAGATATCACCGCGGTCAACTATATGGGCCGGGAGATTTCTTTCAGGGATATCGACCGGCTATCAAATAGTTTCGCTGCTTTTTTGATCAAGCAGGGATTGAAACCGGGCGATGTGGTGGGTGTGTATTCACTTAACCTGCCGGCATATTATATCGCCATACCTGCCATCTCGAAGGCGGGCTGCGTGCTGACGGGGGTCAGCCCGCTGCTGACGCCCAGGGAGCTGGAATACCAGCTCAATGATTCGGGCGCGAATATTCTGCTGGCTCTGGACGTTTTCTGGGGCAACATCAGCCTCGACATCGACACGGTAAAATTAAAGGCTAT
>DAOUFT010000021.1:0-10763 GCA_034429855.1 Dehalococcoidia bacterium | reverse complement strand
CCGTCTGAGCCGCCTCCCAAATCGTTGACAACTACCTTGGCCCCTTCCGATGCGAAGAGCAGAGCTTCGGCCCTCCCCAGACCGCGCCCCGAGCCGGTGATTACGGCTACCTTACCGTCCAGTAAACCCATGCAAGTACCTCCTTTTTTATGCGAAGTGAACTATTTTAACACAGGCTGTTGCAAATAATTAACAACCTGATCATGATTCGGCCAGGATGGTCTCGCGCCTCACTTTCTCGGCATCGTCCGGATAGGTGCGCGCAGCAACCAGGAAGAATATGCCGCCGACAACTCCCACTATGGCCGAAAGAATCACGGCCAGGCTCAATCCTTCAGCACCGCCGCCCAGCAGGTCGGACAGCCAGCCGATCAGCCACGGACCCCAGGCGCCTCCAAACGAATACTGGGCAAATACAACCAGACCCATGGACAGGCCCTTATGGGCTACCGGCACGATATCCTGCGAAACCGTGGCAAAAGCTGGCACCGCCATCGATGCGACTATGCCGTAAAGCACAGCCAGGGCTATACCGAGAGGACTGAATTTGGTCAATATCACGATCACGATTAATACGGCCGAGGCCAAGTAGGAGACAGCCGGAACATACATTCTGCCGCGCGTGTCCTTTTTACGCCAGACATCCGATAACACACCGCCCAGCGGCGCACCGATGATAGCCGTCAGGCCGATGCCCCCAACCAGCATACCTGCGGTGGCTTCATTGACATTCATTACACGCATAATCAGGCTGGGCAGCCAGATGAGCACCGAGGTGGACATGAAGACGGCCAGGCCTAAAGCCGGATAGAACCATTTAACAGTGGGGATCTTGAGGACATTGCCCAGCGCTGTAAAAAAGCCTTTGGCTCCGGTCGATGCGCCCGCTTCCACCGTCGTCTTATAGTCTTTCATGAAGAAGGCCAATATACCGAGGATAACACCGGGTATGGCGAAATAGAAAAAGGGGGTGCGCCAGCCGTAGCTGGCGGAGATTACACCGCCCAGCATCACGCCGGCTGCGGCGCCCAGCGGTATAGCGATATGGAATATACCAAGCGCACGTCCTCTTTTCTCCTTAGCATAGGAGGCGCCGATCATGGCCGTTCCGCCCGGCACGAAGCCGGCCTCACCCAGGCCCACAAAAGCGCGCGGGATGATTACCGTAATGAAGTTGGTAGCCAGGCCGGTAAGGAAGGTGAAACCGCTCCAAAGTATAGCCATAAGGCCGATCGATTTTCTGCGGCTCCAGCGATCGACCATATGAGCTATGGGGAATGAGAAGAGCGCCATGCCCAGTATCAGCACGGTAGAAGCCAAGCCGCATTCAGCATCGGTAAGGCCCAGCTCCATTTTCATAGGCTGAAGGATGACGGAGAACACCTGCCTGTCCATATAGTTGATGGCATACAGCAGCGTGCAGATGATGAGAACATAGTGTGCGCTCCAGCCGCCCGTCCTGTACTCTTTTACCTCATTCTGTGTATCGGCCATATCAGTACCTCCTTTAATCCCCTGACGCACCGCCCGTTGGAATTCACCGCACTATACTACATCGGCTAAATGGATGCAATCCGAATGTTATGCTACAATTCATAGGTCAGCAACCGGTGAGGAGCGGCGATATGTCACTATGGGTCATCGCAGTGTCGCTCGCGGCACTGGCAATCATCTTACTGATAGTTGTAGTCGCAGCCCGGACAGCCGCCTTCAAAACCAAACAGGCAGCCGCCCGTGAAAAAATCAGCTATGCCATAGACATCGAAGCAGCCGCTGCGCGGCTGTCGCAGGCTATAACCTACAAAACTGTCTCAGGCCACGATCACTCCCATTTCGATTTCGGGCAGTTCACAGCCTTCCATACCTTTCTCGAAAAGTCCTTCCCTCTCGCCCATTCGATATTGAAAAAGCAGTTGATCAACGACTACGGCCTGCTTTATTCCTGGGAGGGAAGCAATACGGATTTGAAACCCATACTGCTGCTGGCCCACCAAGATGTCGTGCCCGCCACGGATGAAGGGTGGGAGCATCCTCCTTTCTCCGGCCGGATAGCCGATGGGCGCATCTGGGGGAGGGGAGTTCTGGACGATAAAGGCAGCCTGATGGGCATAATGGAAGCTGTAGAATACCTGGCGAAGGAAGGTTTCAAACCTGCGCGCTCCATTTACCTGGCCTTCGGCTTCGACGAAGAGGTCGGTGGAAAAGAGGGGGCGGGCAAGATCGCCGAATATCTCCGCGCACAGGGCCTGAAGTTCGAATACATCATAGACGAAGGCATGGTGATCACGCAGGGCGTCGCGCCGGGCATACCCGGCTGGGTGGCTCTGATCGGCATCGCTGAGAAAGGGTTCGTATCGCTGAAACTGAGCGCCAAAGCCGAGGGCGGCCATGCCGCCCAGCCGCCGCGGCAGACAACGGTCGGCATACTGGCGACAGCCGTAGCTAAGCTTCAGGCCAGACCATTCCCGGCGCGTTTCACAGGGCCCTCCTCCGCCCTGTTCGAATACCTGGGCCCCGAGATGCCCTTTCCCAATAAAATGATCTTCGCCAACATGTGGCTGTTCGGCGGACTGGTCAAAGGGCAGTTAGCCGCCAGGCCGGTGACGGACGCCTCCATCAGAACCACCACAGCTCCCACGCAATTCAAAGGTAGCGACCAGGACAATATACTGCCCATGCAGGCGACGGCCGTGATCAACTTCCGTATACTGCAGGGAGACACCATCGAAAGCGTTATAGAGCGCGTGAAGAAAATAGTTAACGATCCCCGCATCGAGATTCATCCACTGGCCGGCAACCTTTTTCAGCCCTCCCCCACCTCTCCCACATCCGGCTGGAGCTTCGAAGTCCTGACCTCCGTCATACGGGAGGTTATACCGGACGCCATCATTGCGCCAACGCTGGTGCTGGGCAGGACGGACTGCTGCTATTTTGTAGACCTGTCACCCTGCTGCTACCGCTTCGTGCCCGAACGGGTTAGATCTGACGAGATCGCATCCCTTCACGGCATTAACGAACGAATACTGATCAGCAGCTACGGCGAGATCATCAATTTCTATATACGTCTGATGACCGCTTCCTGCAGTTGATTTCGACATTAATTAAAGGAGGTGACGTATGTCACAAGGAGCATTATCCGGTATACGGGTGCTCGATTTCGGCCAGTACATAGCGGGACCGTTCGCGGCCACGCTGCTGGCGGAGCAGGGCGCCGAAGTAATCAAGGTTGAGAGGCCGGGCGGTGACCCCTTACGAGGCCAGGATGCATTCATGGTCTGGAACCGCAGTAAAAAAGGAATCATACTGGACCTTAAGAAGCCGGAGGGGCTGAAGATCGCCCTGGACCTGGCCAAAAAAGCCGATGTAATCATCGAGAATTTCAAGCCGGGGACGGCCGACAGGCTGGGTATAGGCTACGACAAGATAAAGGAATTGAACCCGAGGGCGGTTTACTGCTCCATCTCCGGCTTCGGACCCACCGGCCCATACGCGGGTTGGCCCGGCTACGATCAGATCGTAAGCACGGTGGCCTCGGTATACAATGAGCAGGGAGTGGTAACGCACCCGCTTTTCCTGGTTCTGCCGCTGGCCAGCATTTACACCGCTGTGGACAGCGCCTTCTATATTGTATCGGGACTGTGTGTGCGTGAGAAGACCGGCAGGGGACAGAAGATAGACGTCTCGCTCTTCCGCGTTATCCTCAGCACCTTCCGCCAGTTCAACGTCGACTTTGAGGGCATGTTCCGCGCACCCTGGGGCCCCACCGGACCCATGCCGCTCTACCGGCCGTACGAGTGCAAGGACGGCAAGTGGCTCTTCACCGGGCTGGGCAACCCCAAGTTCTTCATGCAGTTCGCCGTCGAACTGGGCCACGATGAATGGCTGACCGACCCACTTTTCGAGGGAGCGCCATTCCTGCTCTTCCCACCGCGCAATGCCCAGGTGATGGCCATGCTCAAGCCACTTTACAAGACCAAGACACGCGCGGAGTGGATAAAGCAGTTCATGGATGCCAATATCCCTGTTGCTCCGATACAGAACGTCGATGATTTCATGGCCTACAAGCAAGTCATCGCGAGCGACATGGTTCAGACCGTCAAGGAGCCCGGCAAGGGCAATGTCAAGGAGATGGGTGTGCCCGTAGCCATGGCGGAAACACCGGGCAAGATCGTGGGGCCGTCTCCGCAGCCCGGACAGCATACGCGCGAGGTGCTCAGGGAGCTGGGCTACTCGGCGCAGGAGATCAAGCGCCTCAAGCAGGAAAAAGTGATAAAAGTGGCTCCGAGGAGGAAATAAGAAAATGTTGGCATTTGAGAAAATCAGAGTAGCGGATTTCACCACCATGCTGGCAGGCGCCGGTGTATGCCGCGAGCTGGCCGATCTCGGCGCTGATGTGATCAAGATCGAGCCTATCGACGGCGATTCCTGGCGCATGCTCGCGGGAGGGTTCATGGGCGTCAACCGCGGCAAGCGCGGCATAGTTCTGGATCTGAGGCAGGATGAGGCCAAAAAAATAGCTCATAAATTGATTTCCACCTGCGATATGGTGGTAGAGAACTCCCGCCCGGGCATTATGAAAAAACTCGGTATGGACTACGAGACTGTCAAGAAGATAAAACCGGACATACTCTATATCTCCATGCCCGCCTTCGGATCCAAGGGACCGGATGCCGAGCGCCCCGGCTATGATCCCCTGTTCCAGGCGATGAGCGGGCAAATGCTGGGACAGGGTGGACCGGGTAAAACGCCTATCTTCCATAAGATACAGCTTAACGATGAGATGGGGCCCATGCTGGGCGCCTTCGGAGCATCGCTGGCTCTCTTTAACAGGCTGCGAACGGGTCAGGGGCAGCTGGTGGAGACCTCGCTGTTGCGCTCAGCCGTAACGATCCAGTCGGGCAACTTCATCCAGTACAAAGGCATGAAGCGAAAATATCTGGGCAAGCCGGATATAAAGGGACTGGGCGCGCTCGACCGGCTCTACCAGGGCATTGACGGCAACTGGCTGTACGTTTACTGCCCCAAAGAGGAGCACTGGCAAAGCTTATGCAAGGTGCTGGGATTGACCGCCCTCACCACCGATACGCGTTTCGCCACAGCGGGCGCGCGTAAGAAGCACGATAAAGAGCTAACAGCCATATTGGAGGAGACCTTCTTCACCACACCCGCGGCCACCTGGGCGCTGCTGCTGGCGATGCAGGGCGTTCCGGCGGCGCCGGGGCAGTCCATCGTCGAGCTGCTACAGAACGACGCTCACTGCAAGGCCACAGGCGTGTACGAATTCCAGGATCATCCCCAGTGGGGCAAGGTGCAGTTGCAGGGCATCAACGCCGAGTTCTCGGAGACGCCGGGCAAGGTCTTGAGGCCCGGTCCCATGCTGGGCGAGCATACGACCGAAGTGCTGTTGGAGATCGGCTACAGCAAAGAGCAGATCGCAGACTTTATCGCCAGGAAGCTGGTCCTGCAGGCCGAGATACCACCCAAGAAATAGGGGCGCATGAAGTCGACTGCAACACTCGAATGCGATCGCGGGCTGGCTGTGATCAGGTTGCCGCAGGGCCATCCCGGACCGGACCTGGCAGCGAGGCTGGACTCGATCTGTGCCGAGGTCAACTACGATACGGAGATCAGGACCGCTGTCATCACAGGCAGCGGCCCTGTCTTCTGCGGGGATGTTGCGTCCTCCCGCGTGAAGCAGCCGGCCTTTTCGATATCGTCGCCCGTGGCCTCGCTTAAATGTCCCGTTATTGCAGCCGTCAACGGCGACGCCGTCGGCATCGGGCTGGAGCTGGCGCTGGCCTGCGACATCAGGATCGCTGCGGATACCGCGCATTTCTCGCTGCCCGGCATTAAGAAGGGGCTGGTGCCGTCCGACGGTGCCACGCAGCGGCTGCCGCGCCTGGTAGGTCGCGCCAAAGCCATGGAGCTGATGTTGACGGGCGAGGTTATACCGGCCGAAGAAGCCCTGCGCATCGGGCTGGTCAGCCGGGTCGTTCCGGCCAGAGATGTGCTGAACGCTGCGCTCGAAATGGGCCATGAGATGGCAGGTAAAGCTTCCTGGGCGCTCAGATACTGCAAGGAGGCCGTATACAAGGGGCTGGACAGGACGCTGGCCCAGGGACTGGAGCTCGAGGGCGATCTTTACTTCCTGCTGCACACCACCGAGGACCGCATCGAAGGCGTCAAATCCTTTAAAGAGAAACGCAAGCCCGAATTCAAGGGGAAGTGATGGAAGGATTCGAGACCATCATCTTCGAGAAGAAGGGCCATACAGCTTTCATTACGCTTAACCGTCCACACGTTTTAAATATCTACAACGTCCGCATGCGCGATGAGCTTTTCGAGGTGCTGTCGGCCATCGAATCAGATTCGGACGTACATGTGGCCGTAATCAGGGGTGCCGGGGAGAAGGCCTTTTGCGCCGGCGCCGACCTGAGCGAGTTCCTCTCCGCCCCCGCGCCTGTATTTGCCCGCCACGTGCGCTGGTACAGGGACGTGTGGGGTCTCTTTCTCACCCTGCCTCAGCCTATGATAGGTGCGCTGCACGGTTACGTCTTCGGCTCCGGCATCGAGATGGCCATGTGCTGCGATATAAGAATCGCTGCCGAGGATGCCGTGTTCGGGCTGCCGGAGGTGGCGCTGGGATTCATACCCGCCGCCGGCGCCACGCAGACCGTGCCGCGCGCCGTGGGTCCCGGTTATGCTCTCGATTTATTGCTTACCGGACGTCGCGTGGGTGCACAGGAAGCGCTCGACATGAGGCTGGTCAACCGCGTGGTACGGCGCGCCGATCTGCAGATAGAAGCAGAAAAGCTGGCTGAAACGATAGCCGGTTACGATCAAAAAGCGGTGCGCAGGCTCAAGAAGTCCGTCTCAAGGGGATTAGACCTGCCGGTCGGCTCCATGCTGTAGGGTCGCACTTCAGGTACGCCCACTTCGGGCGGATTTAAAAATCCGCCCCTACATTTTTCCACTATTCGTAGTAACTTCAGATGTGCCTGCCTGGCTCGTTCGATTCCAGAATTTTAATCTGCCTGTTGATGTTGTTGATCTCCTGTGCCAGCCAGATGATATCGTTTCTGTAATTGGAATTGCCATCCATGCGCTGCAGCAACTCTCTCATTTTCTTCTCCAGTTTCGAAGACTTATCCCGCAGAGCCGCGATATCCAGTTCCTTTTGTCTGCGCAGTGCATCCCGATCAATATTTGGCATAGTATACTACTTGTATGATAATCTTATTGATCCTTAAAAAATTATACGCCGTCTCAGGCCATTTTGTCGACGTAGGCATTTTTTATCACATATTTCGGGGCGTACCTTCAGGTGCGCCGGCAATACTTATCGATAAACTCGCCTATTTTCAGCACAGCCCGTTTAGCTTCCGGCATAAAGCTGGCCGTGAACTGCCATACATGCTGCATCTTTTCCCATTCATCCAGCGTCGCATCCACGCCGGCCTGCTTCAAGCGCTCAACAAGGCGGGTCGAGTCAGCCAGGAGCACCTCGTCCAGTCCGACCTGTATCAGCATCGGCGGCAGGCCTTTGAGGTCGGCGTAGAGCGGCGATGCCAGGGGAGTTTTCGCATCCAGCCCTCCCAGGTACATCTTTGCGAAGGCATGCTCCTTGTAGTCGAAGATGATCAGGTCGGCTTTGGCTTTACTTTTCCAGGTTTCGCCCGTGAACGCCAGGTCGGTCCAGGGTGAGAGACACACGCAGGCCGCTGGCATGGGTATATTCGAATCCCTCAATGCGAGCAGCAGGGCGACGGCCAGTCCGCCGCCGGCTGAATCCCCGGCAATTGCTATATTTTTTGGATCGGCACGGCCGTCTAATAGCCACTTGTAAGCGGCGACGGCATCTTCTACTGCCGCGGGATGCGGATGCTCGGGGGCCAGCCTGTAATCGAGCAGCAGCGCACGTGCTTTCGATGCTATAGATATATTGGAGACCATAGAGCGATGCGAATTGCAGGAGCCGCACGTATAAGATCCGCCGTGCAAATAGAGGATCACCCTGTTATCATACACGCTGGCAGGTGTCAGCCATTCAGCAGGCACACCGCCGGCGGATACTTTTTCAACCGCGACCCCTTTGGGCAACTTGAACATAGCGCCCAGCTTATCCAGCTCGACGCGTTCCTTATGCAAATCGGTTTCGCCCGACCTGGGTGTAAAAGCGCGCTGAACACGAAAATATGCCTCAAGTAACCGTGCCTGCCAGCTAAGCATGCCTCACTCTCCTTCAATATACTCTGCCCGCAATCCGCACCGACCAACGCGGATTATATCACACTCGTGCGATGACGGTTTGCAGAAGCGTCATATGAGATTTAAACTATGAACAAATGTTCAGACGATTTACGATATTAAGTCTTATACTGATAGCAGTGGCCATTGCCGCATGCCAGAGTAATGAAGGCAGAATCCAGGCCACGCTTGATAAAGAGTTCTCACTTTCCATCGGCCAGACCGCCGAAATAAAAAGCGAACAGCTCACCCTGCAATTTGAAGGGATACAGGAGGACAGCCGGTGCCCTGAAGGGGCGACCTGTTTCTGGGCGGGACGAGTGATAAGCGCCCTGTTGATTACCGATAATGGATTGACTTCAAGAATAATACTGACCGAGCCGCGACCAACTGACCAGCCGGATGCCAACACTTATAAGCAATATGAGTTCACTTCACAAGTACAACCATATCCGGTATTAGGTAAACAGATATCTAAAGAAGAGTATCGTTTATTTATAACCGTGAAAAAATTCCTGCCGGAAGCGATTGACCAAGTGCCACAATTTAATCCAGCTCTTTAATCAGCTGCTTGGCTGATGTAAATATCTGAATTTTCCCATGCTTGATATCGGTCTCAGCCTTAAGCTCACCATCCTGCCAACTTTTTGTCCAGAAGTAGGCCTGGCTTTTATCAACCAGCTTTTTAGGCACCAACACAGCATTTTCGCCTACGATTTCTATCTCAATAATATCGCCTTCATACACTCCCAATTTCTCTCGAACAGATTTTGGCAGAGTGATTTGCCCATTGCGCGTAACTTTACTATATATACTCATATTAATATCCCCTACGGCTGCTTTAATGTCTCATCATGATGACCAACATTGCGCAAGATAATTATATCTGAGTCCACTTGAAACGTTATCCTCAATGTACGGCTTGCCCTTGCTTCCCAAATGTTGTTAGTTCCCTTGATCTTTTTTACTCTCAATGACGGGTAATTCATATTGACAATTAGATTCTCTATTGCCTTGCGAACTGATTTCTTGTCTTTCTCTTCCAGTCGACTCCATGCCGTTTTAAAGCTATCGGTACGTGCTATTTTCATATTTTACTATTTTACTATATTATGAAGTAACTATATTACTACAATACCAGGATGTCAAACGGCGATTGCTTCGTCACTGCGTGGCCTGCCATGGCTTTTGAGGCCGTTCATTTGGTGTATAATGCGAAGTGAAAGCTATTTAAACTTTTACTAAGACAAAATAAATGACGTTCAGGGAGGTGCAGCATGAAAATCAGCGCCCGCAATGTTCTCAAAGGCAAGGTTAAGGCAATTAAGCCGGGATCGGTCAATGACGAGGTCACCATGGTGCTTTCAGGTGGAGATGAGATCGTGGCCATCATCACCAAGACGTCCAGCAAAAACTTGAAGCTGGCCAAGAACAAGAAGGTCTACGCCATCATCAAAGCCAGCAGCGTCATGATCGGCACCGACTGAAATCTCAACCGACATCTGGCTTCGCAATAAACAGGTTGTGTCTGATTTCTTATGAGCACAGGAAATAAAAGACCGAGCTTCATCCTCCGCGAGATTCCCTTCATCGTCCTGCTCGTTTTCTGGATTATCTACGCCGGCATCGAGATCATACGCGACAGGTTGGACCTGCTCGCCTCGATTATCCCCACAGGACTTTTCATCATCGCATATATCATCGTAAGACTGACAGCCAAAGGGCAGGCAGGGCAGAGATAAATGGACACCTTCCTGGCCCTCGAACTGATCGCGATTGCCCTTACCGGGCTGCTGATCTGGCACAGCGCCGCGACAAGAGGCTCGACCTTCACCTGGATGTTCTTCCCGGCAGGAGCCTTGCTGGGACTAGTACGCGAAAATGTGGTCGCGCAGGTTGCGGCCCTCAACCTTTATTCATACAATCCGCTGACCTTCCACCTCTGGGCAGGCGCCGCCCCACTGATTATGATGGTCTTCTGGTCCTACACGATCTATCTGGCGCTGACCTTCTCCGAAGTCATAACCGGAGGAGAACTGATCGGGGGCAAACGCAGGGGATGGGTCATACTGCTGTCCATGGTCTTTATGGCCTCCTATGCCTGCCTCAACGAGGCTTTCGCCAGCATCTATTCCATGGTCCTGTGGAAGTTTGAACCGGCGCTGGCTGTATGGGGAGGCACACCAGCCATGGTGCTGTGGGGCTACGCGGGTATGGGTCTGATCTTCCTGGTGGCCCTGCTGCTCATCTATAAACTGCGAATACGCACAATCTATCGAGTTATGATATTCTGCGCTTCGGTCATCCTGATGATTCCTCTGCACATGCTGTGGATCGGCATTTTTCGTCTGGCCACTTCGATCAACGGCTGAGGCTTCCAGAAAGTGCTGTTGTTGTCCAGTGAAAATGTCCCCTTAATTGTTCAGTGATTTTGTCACCCCCTGCAAATATTTGCTTGCGTGTACTGTCGCCAGGGATGGTTTGCAGCCGGTTTATATTTACTCTGCTGTTGTGGC
>DAOUFT010000020.1:0-29610 GCA_034429855.1 Dehalococcoidia bacterium | reverse complement strand
TATATTCCGGTTAATCAATTAAGCAAACAGAGTTAGCCTGATATGGAGAGACGTTCCTCAGCTTCAGCCAGTGTGGCATCGGCCACTTTCTGAAGGTTGGCCTTGAGGTCTTCACCTTTGCTCTTAAGATAAGCGTTGCGGGCAAGGTAATAGACAACACCCACTATTAGTACCCCAATGAATACTATGACGGTCCAAGGTATCTGAGTAGGATTGCCCTCTTTATCCATGGTATCAAGCAGGATACCCATCAACAGGACGAAACCGGAGGTAATTACGGTACCCAGGAATGTGAACCATCGCCAGAATCCGTTGAACTTGAATATGGCCTTTTTATAGAGCTCGGGAAGCTTGTTAGGTATGCGCAGAATGCAATAAGCCGACACGATCTGTATCAGCATCAGGGCCAGCACGGCGGCCAGGGCGTACTTGTCGATGGTTGCCGAGACGAGTATGCCCAGTATCTCGATGATCAGCACAATCAGTATTGCCACATCGGGTGTATTGAACTTTTTGTTGATGTGGGCCGCGCCCCTGGGCATCATACCGTCGCGCGCCCAGGCCACCAGGTCCCTCGCTGCGGACATGGTCAGCGCATTGACGGTGGTGAGTATTGCACCCATGGCCGCAATGAAGATAATCCACATACCCCAGCCGGGCAATAGTTTAGCTGCATCAAGCATTATAGCCGGGGAGCCTGCTTTGGCTGCCTCCTGCCAGCCCATAGAAGCAACCAGTGCGAAGGGCTGCCAAGTGTAAAGAATCAGAATGATAATGAAAGCGATAATCAGTGCCAGAGGCAGATTACGGCGCGGATTCTTGACCTCGCCCCCGATATCGGCCAGCGCCACCAGTCCTGCCCAAGAGAAGCAGGCCAGGACCGTGACTACCAGGAACATCATGATACCGTTGGGGAAGAGCGGAGCCAGGTTGGCCGGATTCATATTAGCGGTGCCGGCGATACCGAAGATTACCATACCTGCGATAAACGCCAGGAAGAGTACCATCTGTATCCAAGCGGCGATGGAAACACCCAGGAAATTGATCAGGGCGAAAAACGTCACAATGGCTATGGGGAGAATCCAGGGATGCAGTGTAAAAGCCGGATTGAAAGATTGTATAAAGGCTATAACATACTGTGAAAAACCTACCGCTACCAGGATATTGGATGACAGGATGGCCAGCACGGCGGCAAATGATATGATGGCGCCCCAGAAGGGATTGAGCACACGCGTAACCGTTACGAAGTTGGCGCCGGTTACCGGCAGCGTACCGGTTAACTGGATCTCGTAAAGCACCACGAATATCGCCGGGATGGCCGCTGCTGCATAGGCCAGGTAGACGCTGGGGCCGGTCATGCCGGCCATACTTGGAACCAGGACGAAGATCGAGGCGCCCACTACCAGCCCCGTGATCATGGCCACGGCCTCGAACAATCCTATGGTCCTTTTCATTACTTGGGGTTTTTGTTCAGCCAAATTCAACCTCCTAAATTAATTATCCATAAGAATCCGTCATCAATCCGTCACTGACTCTGTCTTCTCCTATGCACCTCCTTGCGGGATTCTTTTTATAAACTGCCGTTGTACAATCCGTGCAGTATAAACTCGGTCTGCTTGTCAATGTACTGTTCAGCGGTATAGCGTCGACCCAACCACCAGCGCCGGAAGGCCCACATATCGCTCAGCACTATGATGTTGTGCGCCGCCAGCGCCGCATCTTTTATCTTATATATACCCTGTTTACGCCCGAGCTCGATCAATTTTTCAAACAGCGAAGCCAGCAAGACATCGTTCTCCATCAGCCGCTTCCTCTGGTCGGGTGGCAGGTTCCTGGTCTCCTGGTGCCAGAAGAGGACGATACTCTGCGCTTCGTTGGTATATTCCATGTAGAGCCTGATCGCCCTCTTCATGGCTTCCTCGGGCTGGAGCTTGGCCAGCACCTCTGCCGTCATCCTGACAAATTCATTAGTTGCAATTACAGCATAGTCAAGAAAGGCAGTGATAATATCGTCCTTGGACTTAAAATAGTGGTATAGTGTGCCCACGGTTATACCGCTGGCTTCCGCAATGTCCCGCACGCCTGTGTTTAAAATGCCCTTCCTGATAAAAAGGCCGGCGGCCGCTTTCACTATCTCCCATCTCTTATGCCCGGCCCGCTGCCCAACCCTATCCACAATCTCCTGATAGCTACCCAGTATCTCCAGGTTATTACTCGACATTATCCTCTCACTCTAAGCAATTCTATCGAGCGCTTGATAGACCAGAAAATTCTAAAACAGCATCGCTCGTTTGTCAATAGGTGGTTTTACGTATCTAACGGCCGCATTGCGGGAGATATAAAACGCCCTGGGGGGGGAGGCGTCCAGATGAAGTGCCACTGACCCCCAGGGCGTTTTACTGACACATGTTCAAGTTATTTTATTGATAACTCAGGCTGACAGCTTCTCCTCTGCTTCCGCCAGCGTGGCGTCGGCAACCTTTCTCATGTTTCCATCGAGGTCCACGCCTTTGCCCCTGAGGTAGGCCCTACGTATCATGAACCAGATGGTACCGAGCACCAGAGTCCCGAAAAAGATCAGCACCACCCAGGGAAACCTGGTCGGATCTCCATTTTCATCCATCATATCGAGCAAAATACCCGACAGGAGCACGATGCCGGATGTAATCAGCGCGCCTATGTAGGTAAACCAGCGCCAGAAGGGATTGAATTTAAACAGAGCCTTCTTGTACAACTCCGGCATCTTTTTAGGTATTCGTAAGACGCACCAGGCCAGTATGATCGTGATCAGGCTGGAGGCGAGCACGGAGGCCAGGGCATATTTATCAATGGTGGCCGCCATCATAACACCCAGCACCTGGATAACAGCAATGATCAGTATGGATACGTCCGGTGTCTTGAATCTGCTGAGGTGTGCAACAGCCCTAGGGAACATGCCGTCGCGCGCCCAGGCCAACAGGTCGCGTGAGGCCGACCAGGTCAGAGCATTGATGGTCGTCACAATAGCGCCCAGAGCAGCGATAAAGATAAGGTAGAGGCCCCAGCCCGGCATCAGCCTGCTTGCGTCTATCATGATGGCGGGATTGCCGATCTTGGCAACCTCCTGCCAGTCCATGGTGGCTACCAGCGCCAGAGGCTGAATGGTGTAAAGCACGAGTATAATCAGGAACGCGATTATCAAAGCCAGAGGCAGATTCCTGCGGGGATTTTTGACCTCCCCGCCGATATCGGCCAGCGCCAACAGCCCCGACCAAACGTAGCTGGCCAGCACTATCGCGACAATAAACATGATAGTGCCCTTAGGGTAGAGCGGCGTCAGTTTAGTAGCATCGAAATTAGCCATGCCTACGACGCTGAAGATCACCATGCCCAGCACAAAGATGAGGAAAAAGATGATTTGCAGCCAGCTTGCCAGCGTTACGCCAAAGTAGTTTATCAACGCGAAAAACACCAGTATGGCAATGGCCAGTATTTTACCGTCCATGGTAAAACCGGGAACAAACGCCTGGACGAAGGCGATAAAATAGTCTCCAAAAATAACGGCCACCAGTATATTGGCCGCCAGCAGAGCCAGCACAGCCGAAAAAGAAATTATGCCACCCCAGAAGGGGGAAAGCACCCTCGTTACGGTAACATAGTTGGCGCCCGTTACCGGCAGCGTGCCCGTCAGCTGAATCTCGAAAAGCACCACGAACAGCGAAGGGAGACAAGCCAGAATGAATGCGATGAAAACGCTGGGCCCCGTCATGCCGGTGATCGTTGCCGTCATTCCGAAGATGCCGGCGCCGATAACCAAGCCAACGATCATGGCCACGGTCTCGAACAGCCCTACCTTCCTCTGCAATACCTCAGGTTTTTTCTCTTCCAAGCTCAACCTCCTTATTATTTAGTCGAATCCGCGGCCTGCCGGGCCGTCAGGACTGGGAGAAGTTTAAACCCGCTGTTTTCGAGTGTCAATATGCCTATAAGACCAAATGACGACTTCAAGCCCAGGGCCAGGTGAAGATGAGAGCCAGCACAACACCCAGCATCGCTCCCGCAAATACCTCCCACTTGGTATGTCCGATGATCTCGGCCAGCCTCTGACTGAACTCCTTGTCGCCTTTGAAGAGCTCATCCAGCATCTTGTTGAGCATAGTGGACTGGTAACCAACGGTACGCCGCACTCCCGCGGCGTCATACATCACGATGAAAGCTACGGCCAGCGAGATGGCAAAGAGGGGTGAATCGAACCCGTACATCAGGCCGATGGTAGTGGCCAGCGCGCACATCAGCGCAGAGTGTGCGCTGGGCATGCCGCCCGGGCTCCACATCAGCGACATATTGAACTGTTTTTTACGCACAAAATTAATCAGCACCTTGAGCGCCTGCGCCACGAACCATGCCACCAGCGGCACCCAGATGGCCTTCCATGCTGCCGGTCCGTCAACCGTCTGGATCATCATCCAGTTCATGCCTTCCCTCCTGACCCCGACCTTAATCTAGCTCCCGGCCTGTATTTGACCTGCAGTGCCTTGATCGTCATCAACAGACCCAGCAGCAGCGGATAGACTGTAAGCGCCTGATACGGTGTGAAGGGTGGCGGAAGAGAGGGCTCCGCCACCATCATGGGAGGGATCGCAATATCCGACCATTGCAAAGCAAACAGTGTGGCGAAGAGGGCAACGATGCCTATACCGAAACTGGCGGTGTTGTTTTTAATCCACAGCGCCAGCAATCCCGCCACCGCAGCACCTACCAGCGTGGGTATAGTGCAAACGGAGGCCAGCACTCCTCCCATCACTGTGGCGCCGCGCCCTCCCTGAAAGCGCAGGAAGATAGACCACTGGTGGCTGATAACGGCGATAATGCCCGCCAGCATAACCAGCAGCGGGCCGGCATTCAGCCACTGCGCGATAAAAACCGCCAGCGCTCCCTTTCCTATATCCATAACGACTGAAATTATAAACGGCACCAGCCCTGCGCGGCGGAAGACCGCGGCGGCGCTGATCTTGCCGTCCGGCTCGTCCCTGATATCGATCCCGGCTGCGAGCCTGGCGACAATGAAAGACGAGGGGATCGCACCAAGCAATAGAGCGATGGGAAGGCAGATCAGACTCAGATTATTTATCATTTGAAGCTAAACAAGGCGCTTTCAGGCAGTATACCACAATATCGATACGGCGGTCAGGACTCAACTCTATGCGTCACGTCGATAGTCAGGAAGTCGCGCGCTTCCCTGGAGAGAGCCAATCCGACCGACATGACCAGTACCAGCAGCCCGCAGGTCGCATAGATCATTGGGATATTCTTGTTGGCCATATCGGCTATCACGCCGGCAATGCCCATACCAATCGGAGCCAGTCCGCTGGTCAGTGTGCCCAGCAGTCCGAAGACGCGTCCCCTTATTTCAGACGAAGCAGCAAGCTGTATCACGGTGGTGGTCTTTACGATGAATATTCCCGCCGTCAGACCGATTATGGTAACAACGCCCAGCACGATGAACGGCTGCAAGATAAAACCCACGATACCGAGCGATATAGAGGCGCCCAGCAAAGAGAATATTATCAGGTTGCTCTGGGCCCTGCCGCGCACGTTCACACCGCCGGCTATCAGATAGCCGATGACCGAGCCCAATCCCACCGCCGCCAGCAGATATCCGTACCAGGAGGCGTTCTGCCTGAGGTAGTCCTCAACATAAAAAGGTAGCAGTAGCAGCATGGGTGCGATCAGCAGATGCAGCAGCGCTGCCGCCAGGAAGAGTATGCGCATGCCCTTTTCATTCCAAACATAGGTCAGCCCCTCTTTGGTATCGTTGACAAAAGCTTTCCAGGCCTCGCCTGATTTTTTCTCCGGCTCGACGGGTGGTTGAGGTATGGTGATAAATGATTCGCTGCCCGCAGCGTAGAAGTAGGTGGCGCTGTTGATGAGGAAGAGCAGCGGCGCACCGGTGATGCTGAAGATGAGGCCGCCCAATCCCTGCCCCAAGAACATGGCCAGGAAGATGGCGAACTGGTTAAGCGAATTGGCTATATTGAGCTTGTCCTTGGGCACCAGGTCGGGTATGGCTGCGGACATGGCGGGAGTGAAGAAGGCGAAGATTATGGCGCCCAGCGTCGCCACTATGAACATCCATATGATATTAATCGCGCTGGAATGAGGATCCAGATAGACGAAAGCAAAAAGGGAGAAGGTACCCTGAGGATCCTTTATGATCAGCTGGTTAATCCAGATGAAGAAGAACATGAGTGCCGCCAAAGAGAAAACGAGTATGCCCTGAATGAGATCGCTGTAGACAATGATCTTCTTGCGTGAGAAGCGATCGGCGAAGGTGCCACCCATGGGCCCGAGGAGCACACCCGGCAGAGTGGAGAAGAGCATCATGCCCCCCATCAGGCTGGCCGACTCGGTAGCCTGTTTGATATAAAACAGCATGCCAACATTAAAGTAACGCTGGCCTATCTGGCTGATCAGCTGTCCCTGCCAGAGCAGTGTGAAGTTTTTATTCCAGAGTCGTGCCGGCTCCCTGGCCGGCAGTGAGTTATCCATCGATTTATTTTACCTGTCGCCGGGAATATACCGCCCTATATTATACGGCATATTAAAGACGTATTCCGCCGGCGAACATCTGCTTGTCGGTTAGCAGAAAAACAAACACCGGCGATTTATTGACACATATAATACAACGATAATATGCTATTAACCATACCTGAAATGATTTTTCCCTCAGGGGATGGCCTGGTTTATCTCTCCCTGCATAAGGTCTTTACTGAATATGATCATTCCGCACAAGGAGGTTGAGAATGGCAATCAAGACCGGCAAGCAGTATATCGACAGCCTGCGCGATATCCGCAGGAACTCGTACATCCTGGGCAGCAAAGTAGATGACATAGTGGCGCATCCCATGAACCGACCGGCTGTCAACGCAATAGCCGAAAGTTATGAGATTCCCCATATAGATGGAGCCCAGGACTTCGCCTCTCCGCTATCCAGCCTGTGCGGTCAGCCAGTGAACCGCTATAACGCACTCAGCCTGAGTGTTGAGGATATGCTGGCCAGAGGCGAGATGGAACGCACCATTGGGTACCGCACCGCGGTGGGCTGCCCCCGCTCCACAGGTTATGATGCCATCAACGCCGTTTACAGCATCGCCTACGAGGCTGACCAGAAGCACGGTACATCGTACCTGGAGCGCTTCAAGCGCTGGCTCAAGATCGTGCAGGAAAACGACCTGGCGATCAGCGGAGCTATGACGGACGTCAAAGGAGACCGACAGAAGCGGCCGTCAAAGCAGGCCGACCCCGATATGTACCTGCATATAGTGAAAAGAAAGGAGTCGGGAGTGGTGGTGCGCGGCGCCAAGGCGCATCAGACGGGCGCGGTCAACTGCCACCAGCACCTGGTCATGCCCACACGCGGCATGAATGATGAGGAGAAGGACTACGCTGTCTGTTTCTCGCTGCCGGTGGATGCCAAAGGCCTGTACCACATCTATGGCCGCCAGCCATCGGACACGCGCAAGCTGGAGGAGGGAGCTTCCATCGACCTGGGCAACAGCCGCTTCGGCGGCTGCGAGACACTGATGGTTTTCGACGACGTGTTCGTACCCTGGGAAAACGTGTACCTGTATGGAGAGAACGAGTTTACCTGGCCACTGGTCAACCGCTTCGCTATCGGACACAGGGCATCTTATGGCCTAGCAGGCGGCGGGGTGGGCGATGTGGCTATCGGGCTGGTGGTCGCCATGGCCGAGGCCAACGGGCTAGCGCATGACAAGATAATCTGGGACAAGATCGCCGATCTCATCATCTGCTGCCAGACGCTTTACGGGCTGGGGCTGTCCGCCATGCTCAAGGGCAGGCCGACCCCGTCCGGCATTTATTTCCCCGATTACGTGCTGGGCGGCGTGGCCAAGTACAATGCCACCACGCTGCCTTTCCAGATGCTCAGGATAACGCAGGATATCTGCGGCGGGCTAGTGGCAACCATGCCTGCCGAGCAGGACCTGCGCAACGAGGTTATAGGCAAATATATCGAGAAATACCTGAGGGGAGTCCAGCAGGTGCCCACCGAGCACCGCATGCGGCTGGTGCGCCTGATCGAGTGCATGTCGCTGGGCCCGCTCTCAGCCGATCTGCTGACCATGGGCCTGCACGGGGCCGGCTCTCCCTACCCGCAGAAGATGATGATTTTGAACGACTACGCGGAGAAGATACCGGCGCTGCGCGACCTGGCGCTTTACCATGCCGGTATCCGCGACGATATCGGCGGACTGATGTGAATTAATGTTCGAGGAGGATAAGGGCTATGTCAGAGAATCTGGTGAAGCTGTTTTACGCTCAGGCGGCAGTCAATAAAGGCAGGACCGCGCTCAGGCGCAAGTGTGACGGTCGCTATATCGATATCTCATGGTCAGAGTATGGGAACAGTGCCCACAGGCTGGCAGCCGCTCTTATCAAAGCAGGAATCAAGGAAGGGGAGAGGATTGCCATTTTCAGCTACAACTGTCCTGAGTGGGCTTACATGGACCTGGCAGCGCTCTCCACGCGCGCGGTTGTGGTGCCCATCTATTTCAAGAGCAATGCTGTGCAGGTCGAGTTCATACTCTCAGATTCAAAGACGTGCATGATCATGGTGGGCGATCAAACACAGCTGGAGGCCGTGCTTTCCATAAAAAACCGCCTGCCTGATCTCAGACTCATCATCTGCGCCCGGGAGCAACCGGCCGGAAGTGATAACAGCATAGTCTCCATTAAGAGTCTTATCGAACAGCCTGCCGACGACGGCGCCGAGGCCGAGCTGTCCCGCAGGATAACGGCCATTTCGGCAGACGATACGGCCACGTTGGTCTACACTTCCGGAACCACCGGCGAGCCCAAAGGAGTAATGCTGAGCCACAAAAACCTGATCGCCAACGTAAGGTCCGACTTAACCGCCGTATCCATGGGCAAGGACGACGTGGGCCTCTCCTTTCTGCCCACCAGCCACGTGCTGGACAGGGTCGTCGTGCACTATATGAGCATAGTGATCGGAGGTACCATAGCCTATGCCGGCAGCATGGACAGCATACTGGAAGATATCAAGCTTGTAAGGCCTACCGCCATGTGCGGGGTGCCGCGCATGTTCGAGAAGATATATGCCGGCATTTTCGACAGCGTCAACAGCGGTCCGCCGCAGACCAAGGCCCTCTTCCACCAAGCCATAGAGGCGGGCAGCGAGCTGGTCAAACGCCGCGCCGCCAAAGAAACAGTGGGCCCGGGCCTCCTGATCAGGTACGCCATTGCCAACATGCTGGTGTTTGCCAAGATCAGGAAGCTTTTCGGCGGCAGGATGAAGCTGTGGGCTTCCGGTGGTGCCCATCTGCAGGAGGAGATCGATGTATTTTTCCGCGCTATCGGCATACCGATAATGCACGGTTACGGGCTGACCGAGGCCACCTGCACCGTCACGCTAAATACAAGGGACGATTTTCGCCCGGGCACGCTGGGACGTCCCCTGCCGGGCGTTCGCGTAGATATAGCCGAGGATGGCGAGATACTGGTTAGCGGAGACCTGGTCATGCAGGGCTACTACAACAGGCCTGAGGATACGGCCGCAGCGCTGGCCGGCGGCTGGCTGCATACGGGCGATATGGGCTACCTGGACGAACAGGGCTACCTGATTATGACGGATCGTAAAAAGGACATACTGGTGACATCAGGCGGCAAGAACATCTCACCGCAGAGGCTGGAGACCTTCCTGCGCGCAAGCCGCTATATCGAGCAGGCCGTGACCATCGCCGAGCGCAGGCGCTTTGTATCCGCCCTGATCGTGCCCGATTTTCTGCAGCTAAAGCAGTACTGCCAGGCCGAAGGCATCGAGTTCGTCGATAATGCTACAGCGGTCAAGCTTGCGGCCGTCCTGCGGCTCTACCAGCGGGAGATCGACGCCGTCAACGCCAGGCTAGACGACTTTGAAAAGATCAAGAGCTTCGTGCTGCTGCCTCAGGAGCTCACGGCGGAGGGCGGCGAGCTAACTTACACATTGAAGGTTAAACGGCGGGTGATCGAGGAGAAATACCGCGATTTGATCGAGAATATTTACCGGTAACAGGCAACCCTCTTGACCGTCACATCAGCTACCAGGATACTTGATCAACTTAACCTGAGGCAATAACCTCTCCACGTCAGCCCTGCGGCAATCGGCGGTGGCGTAGTTGAGGCAGACCGCAGCGGCCGCTGCAAAACCGAGCCGCAGTCCGTCTTCGATGGGCTTAGCCTCGGACAAAGCCGCGGCCAGGCCGGCCAGAACAGCATCGCCCGAGCCGGCAGCGCTGGCGACAGGTATGTCCAATATCGGAATGTGATAGGAACGTTCACCCAGTAAAGCCAGCGCCCCTTCTTTGCCCAGGGTGACGACGAGCATGGCGCCGTACCTTTGCTGAATCTTTTTCCCGGCCCGATAAGCCTGCTCAATGCCGCTGACGGGACTCCCGTATAGCTCGGCTATCTCATCGATGTTGGGCTTGGCGATAGTAGGCCGGCCTTCCATTCCAGCCTTCAGGCCAGGCCCGCTGGCATCGAAGACCACGGGCAGGCCGGCTCGCCTCGCTTCCAGCACAAGATCCGTGTAAATAGATGCGTCTGCGCCGGGCGGAATGGTCCCGCCGATAACGACACATGAGGAAGTCTTCAATGCCCTTCTGTATTTACGGCGCAATCTCTCGAGATCGGTGGGGCCGACCGTCAGTCCGGGCTCGGTCAGTGTTGTCTGCCCCCTCCCGTCTTGACCGATGATAACGATATTGATGCGCGTTTCGCCCTGCAGCCATACGAAATCCGTGCGGCAACCTCGTAACCGCAGGAGCTTCGCCATAATCCTTCCGGCGTTGCCGCCCGCAAAGCCCATCGCTCTGCTGGGATAGCCCAGTTCGCCTAGTATCCACGAAGCATCGGTGCCCTTGCCGCCCATACCGGGAACGGCCTGGCCGGCCCGGATTGTGCGATTCCAGGCGAAATCTTTAATCAGGTAAGTGCGGTCGAGGGCGGGATTGAGCGTAACGGTCAGGATCATGGCAAGAGCTATTCCCCTTCCCCGCCAGCGCCTTCCATATGCCTGGCCAGATCATGCCGCGAGCGGTATAGCATGTCCTCATCCGCCAGCAGCACCCTGCCCATCAGAATGCAGCGCGCATTGATCTCGATCCTCTCCACAGCATCCAGCACGGCATACATGTCCTTGCCTGCGGCAAACAGGCCGTGCCAGGGCACCAATACAGCAGCAGCCTGACCGGCTATCCTCTTTTCCTGACCACACAGGGCTTTGTACACATTATCGGCCAGCTGTTTGCTCTGCACGCCTCCGCGGGCGTATTCGGCCAGCCTGATCTCGCCAAACTTGAATGTATTTTCCAGCACGGGCGGTATGACCTGCCTGGCGGCACAGAATACCATGATATTACGCGGATGTGCATGTATGACCGCCTGACATTGGGGGTAGAATGAATTCAACAGCTTTAGATGTACCGGGGCCTCGCGGGATATCTTTCCTGCCCCGGACAGCAAGTTCCCCTCCAGGTCCAGCACCAGAACATCCTCCGGTTTGAGTTGCCAGAACTTCCTGGCGCCGGAATAACTGGGCGACATGATGACTCTGTCTTCGACTCTCATACTGATATTTCCGCCGGCCAAGTCGGTCAAATTACGCTCAAACATAACTGCACCAATTTGCGCTATAGTTTCCCGAGCCTGTGATATCAGCTTTTCATCCATGATCAACTCTCCATTAGGACTATATTATCGCATATTGTAAAAATGCCCTCGCCCACGCTCCCGGTACCGACTGGAGGCACGCCCTGCATAATGTATCTGCACTGTTTCATACAAGCTTCAAGAATCTTGCATAAGCATCGTCAAAGCCGGGGTCGCGTCGCGGTTCGTAAATTACGGGTCCAAACGACGCGGCGACTGCCTCCCGTGCCTGTGACAGCGATGAGACCTCGCCCAGCGCCATCAATTGAGCCAAGAAGTTGCCCAGTGCAGGCGCCTCAGCCGGACCCGCCACGACCGGCACGCCGACTGCAGCGGCTGTGAAGCGGTTCAGCATTGTGTTGAGGGAGCCCCCACCTATAATATGTATGCGGCTCAACCTTCTGCCCAACACATCCTGCAGGTTGTCGAAAGTATAGCGGTACTTGAGTGCCAACGACTCCAGTATGCAGCGCACGATCGCGCCTTTCCGCCGGGGAGGCGATTGTCCAGATCTCCGGCAAAATTCAGCGATGCGCGCCGGGAGGTCACCGGGTGTCAAAAACAGCCTGTTATCGACATTTATCAAGGCTGTGAACGGCTGCTCACCCTCCGCCAGATCAATGAGCTCTTCCGGTGAATTAATCTGACCGGCCTCCGCCCAGTTGCGCAGGCATTCCTGCAGTATCCAGAGGGCCTGGATATTCTTCCAGACCAGCCAGGCGCTTCCTACTCCGCCGTAGCAGGTGAAGTTATGTTTCAGCCCGGCGGCATTGATCCGCGGCCCGCTCTCCTCAGCACCCAGCAGCGACCAGGTACCCGAGCTGAGGAAGGCGGCATCCCGGGAGACCGAGTTTGTCTTCGTGGGCGCACCTGAAGGTACGCCCCTACTATAGGGGACGGCGGCGGCGGCCGACGCCGTGTCGTGCGTGCCGACGGCAATCACGGGCAGGCGGGGCAGTCCCAGCTCATAGCATAAATCCTTTTGCAGCATGCCCAGCTCTGTTGCGGGCTGCACGATGGGCGGCATGATGCGCTGCGGAATTTGGAAGGCCTCCAGTATCGAAAGGCACCAGTCCCCTGCCCGCGGATCATAAAATTGCGTGGTGGTGGCATTGGTGAACTCGCAGGCTTTGGCCCCGCACAGCCAGTAGTTGAAAAGGTCGCCCATCATCAGGTAGGTGGCGGAGTGCTCAATCATATCCGGATAGTCCAGCACCATCGAGTAGACCTGAAAGAGGGTGTTATGTTGCATAAACTGTACGCCCGTGCGGGAATATATCTCTTCACGTGACATTTTAGTGAAGGCTTTCTCCATCACACCGTCGGTGCGCGGATCACGGTAGCTGTGTGGATCCTCGACAAGCTCTCCGGCCGAATCAAGCAGACAGAAGTCGTTGCCCCAGGCATCCAGCCCTATTGAAACCAGACTGCCGTTTCCGGCCGCCATACGCAGCCCCTTCTTGACCTCTCCGAACAGCCGGCGAACATCCCAGTAGATATGCTTCCCAATCTGCACCGGCCCGTTGGGAAATCGATATACTTCGTCAAGGGTGATATGGGCGCCGTCGAAGCGCCCCAGCATGACCTTGCCTCCCGAGGCGCCCAGGTCGACAGCGGCACAGTTGATGGTCTTATTCATTGTATGCCAAGGGCCAGTGGCAGATGCAATTCAGCGAAAGACAGCTTCCCGTATGATCTTCATTGCCCTGGCGGGGTTGCCTTCCAGTATCATTTTTTCAATAGCCTGCGCGCCGATGCGGTCTATAGCCCGGCGCATGGTATTTATCCACTCGATGCTCTCCTGTATGGCCTCCACTGTATCCATGCGGGCCGGCCAGATGTCCAGAGTATAGTAGCCATCATAACCCGTTTTATCGGCCCAGTAGAGCCACTCCAGCGTATCCAGAAAATGCACCGAACCCACGTTGAGGTCCCAGTCCCAGTCGGGGCGAGTATCGTTGATATGCAGCAGGAACAGCCTATCGCCGAACATACTGGCCAGCGCCAGCGACTCGGCAGCGTTCTCGTAGGCCAGTATGGCGTGGCCGATATCCAGTATAACCCCCACGTTGGGCCTATCAATAGCGCGGCAGAGCAGCAGCGATTTGGCCACGGTAGATATGTAACTGTGAACGCGTGGCTCCTTAAACTTGTACTCAAGCCCCAGCCTGACAGCCGGATCGTAGTCGGCCGCATCCCTGAGCAGCTCGATCATTTGTCCCCACGCTTTGAGATAATCGGCTTCGAAGGGATAATCATAGCCGTCCTGCCCCGGCCAGATGTTGACCAGGCTGCCGCCCAGTTTTTTGGTCAAGTCGATGGTGCGACGTATCTCGTTTACCGCCTCATTCGCCGTAGCGGCGTCACGGCTGGATATTGAGCCTTTGATAAACTCCTTACGGCCGAAAAGGTTGGGCAGGACGTCGCAGCACTTCAGGCCGTATCTGTCCATGTACCCTTTTATCTGGTCGGCATTATCGTCCGAAACATCCCTTCCGTAGACGAACTCCAGCCCACTTATTCCGGCTTTGGCTGCCAAGGCAAACATCTCCGCCGCGGAGCGGTCCACCTTATAGCCGGACATAAAACGGTCGCCGGGATTTCCCAGAGCCGAGATGGCCGCGGCAAATTTGATATCCTTTTTCATTGAATCTCCTTTCGACTTAAGCCCGCGCCTTCTCTATCTCCGCCCTCTCCTTCAGCTGATCCCTTAATAATTTAAGGTCTTTGGGTACCAAGTAGGCCGATATAACAAGAAAGATAAAGCACAGAGACCAGGCGGATATACAGATGATCAGGATGGCATCTTGCAGCGACGAGGCGTCGGCTATGATACCGGCAACCAGAGGCGCGATGGACGATCCGATCTGCTCAAAAAAGTTCTGCAGCGCGTTGGCCGTGCTGCGTACCTCGGGCAGCGTCATGTCGTAGATGGTGGTCACCACGTTGGGCGAGGCGAAAGGCATAAAGATGCAGGTGAAGGACAGCAGGAAACCGAAGAGGAATATCTGGTCGGTAGGCAACATGATGGCAAATACCAGCAGCACAAGGGCAATTATGACACCTGCCGCGCTGACGATCATACGACCGCGCTGGCTGCGCTTGAAGAAATAATCTCCCAGCAGGCCGCCGATAGGATATCCCGCAGCCAGCATTAGAACAGCTATAACCATGGTGATCAGCACCGTGGTGGAATCGTAGCCGCGCCCGGTCTCAAGGTAGCGGAAAAACCAGAAGGTCAACACCTGCCAGGGAAATACGCCTGTAAAGCAATTAAGGAAAATGAAGATCAGCGACTTCTTTTTAAAAAGACCAACCGCCGTATGCCAGTTAAACTTATAATCGCCCTTCTGGTCTATACCCTGCAGTTCGGGCTCGGTGCTGCCGCGCTGTGGCTCCTTGACGCCGAAGAAAATGATGACGGCCAGCACGAAGCCCACCGCGCCGGTGACGTAAAAGACGCCGCGCCAGCCGATGATGCTGCCTAAAATCAGCGCCAATATCATGCCTACAAGGTATCCCAGCGGCTGAGCAATCTGCAGCAGCCCCATGATTTTGCCCCTCTCCCTGGGAACAAAATAATCATTGGTAATGTTGTAAAGGCCGGGATAGCTGGAATCGGCGATGCCGGTGGACGAACGCGTCACCACAAAGAGGGGGAAGGTGCGCACGGCCGCGCTGAGCCAGGTTGTGGCGCCCCAGATCAGGGCCGCGAGCGCCAGCAGCTTGGTGCGGGCGAAGCGGTCGTACAGATAACCCCAGACGGGATAGAGAATGGCGCCTACCAGCAGCGCGCCGGAGAACACCAGCCCCATCTGCGCCTGGTTTATCTGGAACTCCTCCATGATGGGCGTAGTCAGCGGCCCGATAACCAGCCGCTCGGCCTGTTGAAACAACATAAAGGCAAAGAAAGTCCCGAATACAAACCACGGATATTTGGACTTGGTCATGGAAGCGGCCCTCCTAATCCCATTGAATTTTTATCCCGGCGCGGCCCTGGAAGTCCAGGTCCAGCCTGTAAATATCATCGTTTTCCTTTTCGAGTTTCAGAGCGGTATCGCCGCAGCTTGCCGAGGTCGGTCTGCCCGGGAGTGCCAGCCAGAGGGAGCCCTGCACTCTGCGACCGAGGTCAGCTGTGCCGATCTCCAGGGACTTGTCCGCAACCTTCCATAAGCCGATTTCGAACCCCTGAGTGATATGAAGTGTATCTCCCACCAGGATAGGAGCTTCCCCTGCCCGGCATATGCGCAGTAGCCGGCAGCCGTGGGAGGGGATTACCCCCAGCCCTATCTTGCCCACCTGCTCCAAACTATGCTTCTTCTGCCAGAAATCAAAGACGTGCACCATCCGGCCGGCCTGATATCCCAGCCGCGTCAGGTCCAGGCTGCGCTCTGCCGGGCCGTCGCTCCAGTTGAATACGGCCACATCGTGCCAGCTCATGCCGTTTTTATTCAAAGGTAATGAATACAGCTCCGCCATCTCCCGCTCCAGCAGGTCCAGCGGTCGCCCGCCGACACCCATCAACGGTGTTAGCAGCGCCACCAGTTTCTGCCTCTCCACAGGGAGGCGAGTGAGGTCGTCGCTGCTTATCAGCAAACCTCCGGACAGCCCCACCAGACTGAGGTTGCTGATAACCTCGTCATCAGTCAACGTGGTGTCATAGTTGCGCACCATCAGGCAGTCGGGATCGTTCCACCACCACTGCTGATGCAGGCTGCTTAAATTGATGGTATGACGGATGTTATTACGCAGCGAACCTATCGAGTTCTCGCTTTTAATGATAGGGGTCGCCCATTTAACGCTCCACAGGTAGGGAGTCCAGTTGGGAGCGGTATCGGGACCGATGCGCATGGCATCGACAATGCCGACCGCCGGGCCGAAAGGACATCCGCAGCCCAGCAGGAATGTCTCTTCCCCTATGCCTGAGCTGACGGCTTCCATACCTTTGCGGAAGGCCTGGGCGCGCGTCATTTTGGGATTCTGTCGCACACCCGGCAAGGCGCCTGCGTAAACGAAATCGGTCTTGACGAAGCCGTATCCCCATTTGCGTGCAATGGTATAGAGCAGCGAGCGCACGTGTTCCAGCACTTCGGGCTGTGTCAGATCCAGAGCATGGCCGTAAAAATCATAAAAATAGCCACTTACGATCGGCTTCCCCTTATTATCCTTGACCAGCCACTCAGGGTGCTGCTGCGCCGTTTTTGAGCGTGGATCCACCACGAACGGCGCCAGCCACAAACCTGAAATATATCCTTTCTCCTTGATGCTGTCGGACAGATGCGCCAGGCCGCGCGGGAACTTGGCATTGCATACGGTCCAGTCGCCCCAGGCCGACTGATAGCCGTCATCGAGTTGCACTATTTTGAAAGGTATCGTCTCCCTAATGCTTTCGATGGTATTAAGGTTGGCGATAAAAAGGTCGGCGGTAATGGACTGGAAAAAATGATACCAGTGCGTCCATTGCGCCGGCGGGGGTGTCACCGGGACACGCGCCTTCATCTGTCTCGCTACAGCCTGGACGAAATCGGCCGCGGGGTCAAGGCAGGGCAGATCAAGGAATTGCAGATAACCCCATTCGGACCTGAATGTCTCTCCAGGATCCAACAAAATTCCATCCGCCTGCGCCGTCAATGTCAACCCTGCGGCGCCGCTTTTGCAATCGACATGCAGCACACCGAACTGATCGGCCGTCGAGGCGAAGCCGGCCAGTAGAACCGAATTAAGATCGGTCAGCATGCCCCAGCCGTCACTCCAGTAATCTCCCCTTGCTTTGCCTATGGGAAGGGCCGGATTATACAGCTGCTTGCTGATGAAAGGTCTCATAATAAGCATTGAACGCACATCACGTTCGTTTGCATGTCTTAAACCTGAGTAGACCCAGTCGTGCCAGCCGACCTTAAAGAAATTCAACGGCCCGCTACCTGCGAAATTTACGCTTCCCCCCATGTGCGCCTCGGCTTGCAGCAAATGAACATCGTGCAGGTTAATCGGCATGCCACCGATGTTGGACACCTCAAGGCGCATCAACATGAAAGGTCTGTCGTCGTAAAGATCAATCAGATAAGCCAGCTCAAGACCGTCGGCACGTCCGGAGCTCGTAAAACGGTACTGCGTGCCTTTGCCGTGAACATCCACCAGCGGCAGTACAGCGCTGCCGGTCTTTCCACCGGCAAAGCCGGCCAGCAGCTTTTTCCCATTTTTCCCGCAGTAGCTAAGCCCGATGAACGCGCCGGACACCGACAGAGCATCGTTGTCGGAGCGAACCACACTCATCCTGCCGCTCTGCATATCGAAAGAGATACGCCAGAACCTGTTTTCAATTATCCGTGCATTTTCTTTCATGGTTACCTGCCTACAATCATATTCGTTTGCAGTGTATTATCGCCGGGGTGTAATTATAATGGAATGAGTATTTCGGTCCGCGCTGTGCGTATATACAAGCAACTGGTTGACCGCATCCTGCACGCTCGAGCCGTCCGATAGCTTGACCTCATAACCAGTTGGGTACTGGTAATTGGGTACAAACACCTCGGTCGGCTTAATAACGGCTGGATCATGTCGGAACTCGAACTCGAATATACGCTTTCTTATGTTGAAGGATATCCTGACAGGTTGACCTGCGACAGCCCGCGGATAAGGCCGGACGACTGCCTGCAACGCACGCCCGCCCGAATCGATGTCGGAGGGATCCTTGCGCTGGTCCAGACTGAAAATCGAGAAATCCTCCAGATTCCAGTGATCCCCGTACCGATTATCATTAAAGGCGTCATAGGTCCAGAGGTTATAGCTGAGCAAATTTGCATCAAGCGCCCTGAAGATGCGGTCCCACTCCTTGATATGCGCGCTGTAGTCGCCGGTGCGATAGGCCTTCCTCTTGTTCATATCGTAGCAGATTCCAACCTCGCCCATGACGGTCGGCACTCCGCCGCACAGTCTGTTACCATAATCTTTGATACGCCGCATCTGATCATTGAATGATCTCTGAACCATTCCTGGTGTCCCTATTACGGCAGCGCCGGTCAGCTTGTCATGCGCGACCAGAGCATGGGGAAAGAAGCGGTATGCTTTGGTTATCCAGTGAACATCATCATACCAGTGAGGTTTATAGACTATATGCCTGCTGTTGTCGGCGCCCATATCAGGTGGACGATAGTCCACGTTGGGCGGAGTAATCAGAATCATGGCCTGCGGATCAACAGAGTGTATCGCATCCGCAAAGCGCTCAAAGTAAGGTTTCTGGTAGTCGTCAACGAAGTTGACCTGCCTGCCGTTTCTGATCGAGAAGTAATCGGGTTGCAGCAGGGCTGGCCTGCCTGCCCGGTCGACGTCCCATACCCCGTTGGACTTCCAGATACACTCACAGCCTTCTTTCCAGGCCTTTATACCACGCGTATTCAGTACCCTTGTTCCCAATCGTTTGGGGGGAAAAGCTCGCCAGACTTCAACATCCTGGGCGAATCCGGCAGCGAGCAGCATACCCTGATAAGCGGTGGGAGAATCACCCTTCTTATAAAGGTACCAGCGCGTGGAATTCAGGTCCCGGCAGGCTATATAACCGCAATAGGGCTCGTTCATGGTGTCGTAACCGAGCACGGCAGGCAGTCCCTTCAATCTCTCTGCCACCTTTCTATAGGCATTCAGCAGGTGCGATTGCAGATATTCCTGCACCGGCTGTCCCTCCACCTTTGTAGCCGGGGCAAAATCATTGCCGCCGAAAAAAAGCGTAAACATGGTGGCAGCCCCCATTTTAAATCCGTTGGTGGCCCAGATCTGGGGCTGGTAATCCTGACCGTATTCCTGGTGTGTGATAGCGGCGCCGGTCTCCTTGAATTTGGTTATATCCAGGCCGACGGCATCGAAAGTCCATCCCGGAGCACCGCAACCTCCCGTAAATCGACTCCAGATATCCTGGCGCGTTTCGATGTACAGCAGCAGTCCGTGCTGTCCCGCTTTCTCGACTACTTTATAAAGGTAGTCGAGATAGGCCTCGTCGTAAATACCCGGGCCCGCATGTTCAATCGCCTCCCAGGGTACCAGGAAGCGAAAGAAGGTCAGCCCCCAGCGTTTCAACCTGCTGAAATGCTCGTCCGCCTCAGCCAGCGGGAAAGGGCGTCCCACGAATGATACATTGCGGTGATCGAAAAAACCCTCTTGGATATGCGTGGAGCCGTCCGGCGTAAACGGTACCTTCGCATCCAGGTTGATGCCTCGAAGTATGAGCGTCCTGCCATGCTCATCTTTAAAATTTACACCTTCTATTCTGACCATTGTTCTCTATTGCCTCCCGCTGGATCAGGTTGCACCTGCCCTTCACTTAACGGGGATTCCCGCCTACCAGGGACTTTTTCTCTATGTCCATCAGTTTATTCAGGCGGCGCCGATGTTTATCCTCGTCACCGAAGCGGGCATTGAGAAAGGCCTCCACTATCTCGGCAGCCAGCTCAATACCTATAATCCTGGCGCCCAGGCAGAGTATATTCATATCGACGTGTTCTACGCCCTGGTGCGCTGAGAAAGTGTCATGGCAAACGCAGGCCCGCGCACCCACCACCTTATTGGCGGTCACACAGACACCCACACCGCTTCCGCATATCAGGACACCCCGCCAGGCCTTACCCGATGCAACGGACTTCGCCACCGGGCCGGCGAAGTCCGGATAATCGTCGGCAGCATCATAGGTCAGCGGACCGATATCCATAATCTCGAACCGGTCTTTGATACGCCTGATCAACTCTGCCTTCATCTCAAAGCCGACATGGTCTGAACCAAGGGCTACAACCTTTTTCATATGTATTTTCCTCCGCCGGCGCATATTTACTTCGATTTCTCAAGTATCAATACCTCGTATGGATAAACCTCAAAGCTGCCCCTTCCGACTGCAGCGCCGGAGCTGCGGTGTGTGCCCAACAGGACATTCCATTCAACATCCGGCGTGCAGGTATGAGCAAGCCTCTTGTCCGAGAAATTCAATACTGCATAGGCCTGCTGGTTTTGATATGTCCTACAATAGGATATTATATCTGAATGGGAGGGTGATTTCTCGAAGCTGCCCATGTGCAGGGCTGGCTTTTCCCGTCTGATCCTTATCAGTTTGCGATAGAAATTCAAGAGCGATGTCGGCTGCAGCATCTGGACATCCACGTTGATCTCTGAGTAGTCGTCATTGAGAGGCAGCCATGGTTTGACCTCGGAGAAACCGGCGAAGGGCCCCTCGTTCCACTGCATCGGATTCCGCTCACCGTCTCTCCCCTTGACGAGAGGCCAGTACATCTTGCCCACGGTATCCATAACATCCCTTCTGGTGATACGGCTGTTGGGCATACCTATCTCCTCACCATAATAGAGAAAAGGTGTGCC
Organism: Dehalococcoidia bacterium; assembly: GCA_034429855.1. Lineage (GTDB taxonomy): Bacteria > Chloroflexota > Dehalococcoidia > GIF9 > UBA5629 > CAIMUM01. Next base: position 8,544 of record DAOUFT010000020.1, on the reverse strand, counting down.
CCAAATGGTAAGCAACATGGCGGCCAGCACCTTCATCCGCTTGACCGTGTCTTCCCCGGCCGCATAGCGTGTAGCCGCCCTGGGCCTGTCATGATTAGAAAGCACATTGCAGGGCCATCCCCCGGGTGGGATGAGGGAGTACCAGTTCATCAGAGCATGCGAGAACCTGCGCGCGCCCCATTTGGAAAAGACCAGAGAGAACTCAAATGAGAGGTGGCTCAATTCACCTTGATCACCAAGGTAGGCGGCGGCCATAGAAGGTCCCTCCTCAGCCACGTAGACTTCACCCACCATCATGCGATCCCGGTACTCGTCCAACACGCCGCGCATTTCCCTGAGAATGTCGTACATACCGGGCTGGTTCCTGGTGTACAGGTGTTTTTGAAAACCATTGAACGGCCCGGCAGCCAGCGAAAAAGGATTATTCCTCAGCAGGTCGTCCTTAAGAAAATAATTAAGAATATCGCAGCGGAAGCCGTCCACACCTTTGTCCAGCCAGAATCTCATGGTATCGTATATCTCTTTTCTGACCGCAGGATTGCGCCAGTTAAGATCCGGTTGAGCTTTTAGGAATGAGTGCAGGTAATACTGGTTGGTGATCTTATCCCACTCCCAGGTACTGCCACCCACCAGCGCCTTCCAGTTGGTGGGGGGGCCTCCCCCTTTTTTATCATGCCAAATATACCAGTCACGCCTGGGATTGTTTCTGGAGGAACGGGATTCTTTGAACCAGGCGTGCTGATCGGAAGTGTGGTTTACCACCAGGTCCATGATAATGTGTATGCTGCGATTATGTGCTTCGCACAGCAGTTCCTCGAAATCCTGCATGCTGCCGTAGATAGGATCTATGCTGCGGTAATCTGCCACGTCATAGCCCGAATCGACCATGGGGGAAGCGTTAATAGGGCCCAGCCAGATACCGTCGATGCCCAGCTCGGCCAGGTAATCCAGCTTGGATATGATACCTTTTAAATCGCCCGAACCATCCCTGTTTGTATCATAATAGCTGCGTGGCCAGATTTCACACATAACGCCGTGCTTCCACCAAATATAACCCGTCTCGCTGTTCATATTCTCCCCCCTTTTTTATCCTCTGTAAGGCAGGTAATTTGTATCACTTAATAACTTCATTATCAAGCGGCCGCTTCAGTCGCCGGCCTGTTCTACGTCCAGCGGCAGGCCTTTGGCCGGGTCCGCCACCATCCTGCGTGCTCCGGCCGTGCATCTTAGCACGCAGACACCGCACCCCAGGCAGGCGTCATAATCATAAACCGGCCGGCCCTCGTCCGAAGCCAAGCAGGCATCGAAAGCACATGCTTCTATGCATGTACCGCAGGCCAGGCATCTCTCCGCGTCGATTGCGACCGAATATCCAGATGATGCGATATTGGTTATCTTGACATGCCCCGGGAGCCGGCGAGCCAGCTTCATTCCCTCTATGCCTCCGCAGCAACACGGGCAGCATGAGCAAATAACACCCGTCCTGCCTCCCGTCTCCGTCTTAAGCCAGGCCGTAATGATCCGGCCTGCGGCGGCCGATCCCTCCAGAATTTCAACGGCCTGCGCCTGTGTAATTTTTCTGACATGATACTTCTCGCAGTGGTCAAGCCAGAACTCCGCTGTCGTCCTGCCCACAGCCATGCACACATTGAGGGGCTGGCAGTAATTCTCCCGCGAAAGGCGGCAGGGGCAATCCATTACTGCTATGAAATCCGCCTCTGCGAAGATTACCTTGTAGGCGGCGCTGAAAGGTATAATTTTTTTAGCTTTGTCGGCGCTTAAGCTTATGTCATGGTTGAGTGTGAGGATCTTCCTAGCGTCAGCATAAGTCAACACTTTGGCATGATAGTTTTCGTATACGTTCCTGAAGGCCTTTGCCAGCAACCCGGTAGCGCCGAAGTTTTTGACCAGGTATCTGCCGACAGCCAGGAACACCTTCACATACCTATCATAATAAACGAAGTAGAGGTAGTTGTGGGCAGCACGGTCGACGCGGCTGCCATGCATTTTAAATATGTTCCTGGTAGATTCCTTCATGGCATATATAGAGCATACCCGCATGCCATTATTACATTTCACCACCCTGGCAGGCAATGCAGTCAACATCAATCCGTTTTACTGGCATCGAGTTAGTGATAGAATGGTGCAACCGCCCCTATCATATCTGATACAGGATACAGTAATAGCGCATGAGTTCGGATAAAGGAAACGAGGCAGGTAACGGCCTGGCTGCCAGCTACCAGACGGGGGGATGGAAGGCGCATGGGATATTAATAGTCTGTCTATTCCTGTATATGCTCAGCTACATGGACCGTGTTGTGCTGACGGTGGTGTTGCAGCCCATGAAGCTCGAAATGGGATGGAGCGATACGCAGCTCGGCGCCATACAAACCGTCTACATGCTGAGCTACGGCGCACTGGCTATACCCGCCGCTTATCTTGTCGACCGCTGGAGCAGGAAGAAATCCATCGGTGTACTCGCGATAACGCTGAATACGTTCAGCGGCTTGACCGGCCTGGCCTGGAATTTCCTCTCGGTTATCATACCCCGCATCATCTGCGGTGCTGGCGCCACCGGTGTGGTGACCGGCAGCATCGCCATTATTACAGCCGCCTACCCTAAAACCAGCCATGGCAGGGCCATGGGCATTTTCAACATCGGTATACCGCTGGGCATCGCTCTGGGCGCTATCGTGGGCGGCGTGATGGCGCACAATTTCGGCTGGCGCTCGCCTTTTCTACTGCTGGGCGGCATCGGCCTTTTGCTTTCTCTGGCGGCATTCTTCCTCAAGGACTATAAAACGGTAGATGAGGGGATAACAGTCAGCCTGCGGGGGTTAGGCCAATCGATTATCGAATTGATAAAGATCCCGACGCTGCGCTGGTACTATCTGGGTTACGCCATGATGCTCGTTACCAGTCTGGCACAGATCTACTGGATGCCAACCTACCTCATTCGCCAGTTCAAGATGGGCACAGATACCGCCGGATATCTCACCTGCATGATCAGCCTTGTGGCAATTATAGGGGCAGCATTGGGCGGCGCGCTATCAGACCTCTGGTACAAAAGCAACAGAAAAGGCAGGCTCTGGCTGCCCGCCCTGTCATCCGCGTTATCCGCTCTCATCATGGCCGCTGCATTCCTGGGTTTCAGCTTCAACTTCACCCTCGGCCTGATACTGATCTTTATCTTCGGCATTATTAACATGATAGCCATTCCCGCGTTAAGTATGATCTCGCAGGACGTCGTACCCGTGGCACATAAGGGACTTTCCTACGGAGTTGCCTCCCTGTGCATGTATGCCCTAGGCGGCGCCTGGGCGCCGATACTGGTCGGAAGCATCTCCGACGCTCTGGGAGGGGGCGCGGAAGGACTGATGTGGGCTATAATCATCGCCTGCTCGGGTGGACTGCTGGCGGGTATCTGCTTTGTACTGGGAGCGAGGCATTATATTGAGGATGAGGACCAGGTAAAGGGATGTCAACTCGAATCGGATAGATAATCGGCTATCTGCTTGACCGATAACCCGGCAGTACTAAAGTCGTATAGTATTTGTGCCCTGACCCTGTAAAATGGATTAGTATGGTTAGAAAGCCCTGCCCCGGTTATTGTAAGGGAGGCCTCTATGGTTGGCAGAGACAAGGGCGAGCGTGTTAAAAAGGGCAGGAAGCCGCCTGCCCGCAAAACGGCCTGCAAAAAGAGCGAGCCGGCTGAGGAGGAGCGCCAGCTGGTATTTGCCTCGACAGACGAGACGCGCTACAGCGAATTGTTCAGCCATATGAGCAGCGGTGTGGCTGTGTACGAGGCAGTCGATGAAGGGAAAGATTTCATATTCAAGGACTTCAACCCTGCAGCCGAAAAAATCGAGCGTATAAGCCGCGACGAAGTACTGGGACGGCGGGTCACCGAGGTCTTCCCGGGCGTTAAAGACCTCGGCCTGCTGGAAGTGCTGCAGAAGGTGTGGCGCAGCGGTGAAGCCCAATACCTTCCCGACAGTATTTACCGCGATAATCGTGATCCAGGCTCGTGGCGTGAGCACTGGGTCTACCGCATGCGCAGCGGCGAAGTCGTATCGATCTATAACGACGTAACGGAGCGGAGGCTGGCCGAGCACTCCCTGCGCCAGTCCGAAGTCAGGATGAACAGCATCCTCTCGGCCATGACCGAGCTGGTCTTCGTACTTGACGAGGACGGCCGGTTTGTGAGCTACCATGGGGCATCGCAGGAGCTTTACGCCGACCCTGATGCGTTTATGGGTAAAAAGTACAGTGACATTATGCCGCCCGATTTCAATGAACTGGCGGCCGATGCAATAGCACGAAACAGGGCGGGAGAAACATGTCGTATGGAATACAGCCTCCAGGTGCCGGTCGGATTACAGCATTACGAGGCAACCCTGTCTCCCATCATGATCGACGGCAAGTACACAGGCTCCGTGGTGGTGGCACGCAATGTAACGGAGTCCAGGCAGTCTTTGGAAGCGCTGAGAGCCAGCGAGGAGCGATTCCGCACGCTGGTGGAGAATATCAACGACCTGATGTATACGCTGGACGCCGAGGGACGCATTCTATATGCCAGCCCGACCGTAGAACGATTCTCCAAATACAAAGTGAGCGAACTTATCGGGCAGCCGTTCATGCCTATGATCCATCCGGACGATCTTCCCGGCCTGATGGGAAGCTTCGACCGCCTGCTTTCAGGCCAGCTTGAGCCCTGGGAATTCCGCGTACTGGATAAGGATGGCCGGGAGATCTGGGTGCGCTCCTCCAGCCGTCCCGTATACAAAGACGGCAAGATAGTAGAGATCAATGCCCTGATGACCGATATAACAGGTCACAAGCAGGCCGAGGCTTTATTGAAGGAAAGCGAGGAAAGGCTCAAGCTCACTCTGGAAGCGGTCAACGAAGGCGTATTCGACTGGATCATCCCTGATAATAAGACTTTTTACAGCCCCAGCAGCTACACCATGCTCGGCTACCAGCCTTACGAGTTTCCCCAGGATCGCAATGCGTGGAAGGGACTGATCCACCCTGATGACGTTAAAGGGGCTGAGATGGAGGCCGGCGGCCGTTTAGAGAAGGGAGAAGGTTATGCGGTGGAGGTCCGCATGCGCGCCAAATCGGGTAAATGGCGCTGGATTTTAGTGCGCGGCAGGGTGGTGGAGAAGGACGCCGCCGGAAAGGCCGTCAGAATAGTGGGCACGCATTCCGATATAACCAGCCGCAAGGAGGCGGAACAGCTGCTGAGCAGGCAGCGTGAGGAATACCGCACCATCCTTGACTCAGTGCCGTTGATGATCGCCTATATTGACGGGCAGGGAAGAATTATCCGTATTAACAAAGCTGGAGCCGATGCTCTTGGTATGCCGCCAAGAGAAGTGGTGGGCAAGACGTTCTTTGATTTCTTCCCACTTGATCAGGCAGAACTTTTTCAGAAACGTAACCGCGAGGTCATGAGTACAAAAACTTCTCTTGTCAACAGGACTATCCAGGTGCTGCTGCCAAACGGATATACACCCTGGATTCAAGCCGACATTATCCCCTATCTCGATAGCAAAGGCAATTCCATCGGCAGTATCTTTGTCGCCATGGACATCAGCCAGCGCAAGGCTGCCGAGGAGGCCCTCCAGGAGAGCGGGGAGAGATTTAAAAACATGGCCAACCTGCTGCCCCAGACCATCTTCGAGACCGATGAGAAGGGCAACTTCACCTTTGTCAGCAGCCAGGGATATGAGACTTTCGGATATAGCGAGGCGGAAGTTGCCGCCGGCATGAATGTGCTGCAAACCATAATACCGGACGACCATGAGAGAGCCGTAAATAGTATAACCAGGAGAATCAGGGGCGAAAAATTCCCTCCGAACGAATACACGGCCATTACCAAGGACGGAAGAACATTCCCGGTCCTCGTATATGCCGACCCTATCCTTAAAGGAGGTACCTATGCCGGCATGCGAGGGATGCTGATCGATATTACCGAGCGCAAACAGATGGAGCAGAACCTCAAGGACAGCATTGAAAGACTTCACAAAACCCTTGACGATGCAGTGGTTACCATGGGTGCCATCGTCGAAATGAAGGACCCCTATACGGCCGGCCATCAGCTGCAGGTGGCCCGCCTGGCGACGGCCATCGCGCAGGAGATGAACCTCCCCGAAACGCAGGTGACTATAATCCGTATGGCTGCAGCGATACACGACATTGGAAAAATTTATGTGCCATCCGACATACTAGCCAAGCCCGGCAAGCTGGGCCCGCTTGAGGTTTCCATTATCAGGACGCACGCCCAGGGCAGCTACGACATTTTGAAGAACATTGATTTCGGCGGACCTGTGGCACAGATCGCACTGCAGCATCACGAGCGAATGGACGGCTCAGGTTATCCCCATGGATTAAAGGAGACCGATATAATGCTCGAGGCCAGGATACTGGCCGTCGCCGATGTGGTGGAGGCCATGGCCTCGCACCGCCCATACAGGCCCTCGCTGGGTATTGAAAAAGCCCTTGACGAGATAACGCAGAATAAAGGCAGGCTGTACTATGCCGCAGCGGTTGACGCCTGTCTCAAGTTGTTCAACGAGAACCGCTTTCAATTTGATTGATATTCGCTCACCGTTGCCTTAAGGCAATGCACATGTTATCCTGTCCCGGGAGGTTGTAACCGACGAGATGAAATGGTTCGACATCGATCGCTTTGACGGATATCTCGCGCCTGAGTTGGAAAAAGCCTACCGCCAGCAGTATCTTAAAGGCGACGTCAAGGTGGCGACCCTGACCATGGGTTTGCTGGCGCTAATGCTGGTCTCTTTCGCCTATAACGATTATGTTCTGTTTGGATTCACATCCACATTTTATTTTCTCATCGCCCTGCGGAGCATCTATCTAATCTATTTTGTTATCCTGGTAGTTTATCTATGGAGAAATCAGGATGCCCTGAAATACGACTGGAATATTTTCCTCTGGCTGGTATTAAGCACAATACTGGTGATCGTCATCAACCTGACCCGCCCGGCAGATTATTCCGGAAATATACCGGTTGATATAATCCTGATCCTGATGGTCTACCTGGCCATGCCCATGCGGTTGCTTTTCAGGACGGCCGGAGCGGTTATCTTCACGCTGAGCGATATATTCATATTTTTTGTTCTCCGGCATGCCGCTTCATCGGTCGGTGAATATGCTGCCATTCTGTCACTGGTAATGGCAAATGTCATCGGTATATACGCGTCAGCACGTCTGTATTCCTTCAGGCGCAGCTCTTTTAAAGCCATGTACGAGGAGAGAAACGCCCGTGCGGAGATAAAGAAGGATGCAGATATCTGGCAAGCGACCTTCGATTCAATCAGGGATCTGATCTCGATACAGGATACACAGTATCGGCTGGTGCGGATAAACAGAGCCTACAGTGAGGCTTTCGCTCAGGTATCCGGCACATTGATAGGCAGCCACTGTTACGAGGTGGTGCACGGCACTAACGATCCCATTGCGGACTGCCCTCACCGGCAGGTGTTGCAGTCCGGTGTGCCGGCGAGCATAGATATTTTTGAGCCGCGCCTGGGCGTCTATCTCGAGGTCTCCTGCTCTCCTATCATTCGAGAAGACGGCACCATTGAGGGCACGGTGCATATCGCGAAAAACATTACCGAGCGCAAGAGGATGGAGGAAAAGCTGACACAAATGGCAACCCTGGACAATCTGACCGGCCTGCCCAATCGAGCGTTGCTCAGCGACCGCTTCGATATCGCCCTGGCCAACGCACAGCGTAAAAAAGACAAGATGGCATTTATGATACTGGACCTCGACCGCTTTAAGAATATCAATGATTCATATGGACATCTGGTCGGCGACATGCTGCTGGTGGCGGTCGCAGGCAGGCTGACTGCATTAGTGCGCAAGGGTGATACCGTGGCCCGTATAGGGGGGGATGAGTTTGCTGTACTGCTTCCGGAGACAAAGGAGTTGAATGATGCAAGCCAGGTCGCACAGAAGATAATTCAAGCTTTCCATGATCCATTTATAATAGACAGCCGGCAGCTATCAGTGACGACCAGCATAGGTATCTCACAATTCCCACAGGACGGTGAGGATCTGGAAACCCTGGCAAAAAATGCAGATACCGCCATGTACCAGGCTAAAGAAGAAGGCCGCAACATGTACAGGCTTTTTATAAGCAACGGCAATTAGCAGTCGACCCGCATCATTTACACCGGCACACTCTATTGAATATTGATATCACTCGAATTAGAATAAGTCACTATCACCATTAATGGAAGGGAGGCAGCAAAGATGCCCGCTGAATACAGTCATGAAGATATCCTGGGTATGTGCTCGAGGCTGGAAAAAACCTATACGCCGGCGGTTGCAGACGCCCTGGATGATCTGGGATTTATGCATCAGGTGCTGGAGTGCGGTTTTCAGCCCATCATACCTGAAGCTGTGATAGCAGGGCCAGCCTATACCATCCACGAGGCCAAGACCAGAAAAACCACCAAGCGCCGCGAATACGCCCCTGCCTTCGTCGCACAGGCCCTCTCCGCCGTAGGC